>CAZUTW010000018.1:0-25475 GCA_964623295.1 uncultured Bacteroidaceae bacterium
TGGTTCATGCCGAGGTACGGAATTCCACGGGTGCAACGGATGTTACCATCACCACGCCGAACTATGTCTACGTGGTGGAGCTAAAAATAAACTCCACTCCGGAGGTGGCGCTGAGCCAGATAGAGGAGAAACAATACGCCCTACCCTACATGGAGGGAAGACGTGCCGTGTACAAGATAGGTGTAAACTTCTCCACCGAGACCCGCACCCTCTCCGGTTGGAAAGTGGTGGAGGCGAAGGGAATTACGGAGGGGTGATGAGTAGAAACATAGACGATTCAATATAAAGAAAAGGGCGTGAATACACACCTTGTAGTGGTAATCACGCCCCATAATTGCACTTCCGATAGGGTTGCCTCAGGATTTCGCCCCGCTGTTTCCATATCGAAACTTCTATAGTGTATTACAACTTATCGAAATCTATATCGTCAAGACTTTCACCACTAACCTTAGACTCTGCCAACTCCTTTTCAATCTGAGAGCTAGGCATGGTAGTTGTCTCCACCTTACTGAAGTTCACACCATCTATATTACTCAAATCTATAGATGCATCTACCGGAACGCCCTCGTCCGTAAAGGTCTTCTGGTAAGCCTCTATGGTCTTTTTGTAATTCTTAATAGATTTATTCAACTTCTTAATGTTGCTCATCTCTTCCGTAGACAAGGCGATACCTGCAACAGCACCAGCTGCGGCACCTACTGCGACATCCTTTAGACTACCACCGCCCAAGAGTGTAGCAGCACCACCGGTAAGAGCACCTTTACCCAAGTTTCCGAGAATCTTGCCATACTGTCCCAGTCGTTGATGAACAAGTTTCTTTGCCGTTGTAGCATCGCACACCTTACCATCCTGGTCTATGAGCAAATAGCGTACTCGCTCCGTACCATCTTCGTTTAAAAGGGTTTTTCCATTGTCATCGGTCTCGATAACTTTTTTTACCTCGAAAGTCATCGTAGAGAGAAGTACCGACTTCAAACTATCTGCATTTACGGTACTCTCCTCGGTAGTTGTCTCGGTAGTTTCAGATTCGGTAGTTTCAGATTCGGTTGCTCCACTAACCGCAGCATTTGCAACCTCTGTTGCGGCCTTTTTCAAGCCCGAACCTATCTTCTTGAGAAGTTGGGCGTTGGAGTTCTCTGTGCAGAACATAAGTGCCACAATCAACATCATGGACTTTACAATTGAACTTTTCATTGATTTCTAGGATTTTAAATTAATGTTGTTTATCTAGTATACATTTTTAATCTGAATTGTCGTTTCATGTAGGTTCCTTTTGAGCCCCGCATCAACTCGTTCATGCCAAGAGTTTTAATCTTTACATTCTCGTTTTTGTAGGGATTAAATACTACCGCGGTAGGCATCTGTTTGCGCGGAAGCTCTACCGTCGCTTTTCCCTTGGCATCGGTTACTCCCTTCTGCACAAACATGCTCTTCTCCTTGTCGATAGCCTTGCGGAATTTACGATCCGAGGTAAACGTCATATTTTCCATCGGCTCCTTACCGTAGTAGACCCAAATTTCCACATCGGGGAGCGCATTTCCCTCCTGCAGAGTCTTCCACTCTACCACCGTAAAAGCTATCTCCAAAGGAATATCTTCAATAAACTGTTTCAACTTTTCTATACGTGCCGTATACACATCGTCGGGGTTGTAGTTATAAAGCACCTCTATGTGGTGAATGGCAGACGTAGCATACTCGGCCACCTCTTTCTGTGTAGCATTGCCTTTGTCCCTTAGCTCCTTGATTCGATTCACAGCTACGACAGCCTTGGCATCGTGATCTATACAGGAATCACACTCGGCGATGGAACGTTGCAACGATGCTTTCATATTGGGCAGCACATCCTTGGACGATAACGCATTCTCATACTCTGTACGTGCGTCTACGTATCGGCGTTTGGCAAAGTTCGAAGCGGCCGTTGCCATGTGGGCACTGCATTCCGTCTCATAGACCGTTTTTTCTACAACAACCGGCAACACCACATAACATTTCTTGACACGAGCCGTAAGGTTACTTATGTCGATGGAAAGATGGTTGGTTTGGTCGGCATAGACCATCACCTCGCAGAGTTCCTGATAGTCGGAAGCTGCCTTTTTAACGGCCTCCTCGAGTTGGTCCAGTTTGTCCCAATCGCTATCTTCGGCCTTACCGGATTGATTCAAGAGTCGTTTCTCTAGCGTTTCATGCTCTTGACGTATGCTCGCCAAATGGTTCTTAGCCTCGTTGAGCTTTTGCATGGGTATGATAGCGGTAATAATGCTCACCGTATTATCGCCTTTTTTCTTACTCTTGGTTAAATTTACGCCCAATACGCTATTGAAGGTTACCGTAAGATTTTCTATGGTTGTGGTAAACTCCAATTCTGCGGCTGTTTCATCGGTAAGGACATCGTTGGCTTGTGTCTGGTCGTCCAAACGAATGGGGTTGGTCGTTTCCTCTAGCCGATATGCCAACAGATAGTCGGCCTTCATCTGTTCTACCGTAAACTCCGTCTTGTAGACGTTTCCACGACGGCTTACCTCAATCTTTGGAATATAACTTTCACTCGCATCTAGTACCACCAGATACTCGTAGGTTCCCTCTTCGCTTCCCTTGCTACACACCGGTTTGGGCGATTCTCCGGATACGCTAATGACGCGTATCACAACGTCCTTTTGTTTAGAGATAATGAAAAAACCATGTTTTCCGCCCAGTTCCTCAAACCTATCATATTTAACATCTCGACTGCAAGCAAAGAAGTCTGACTGAGCCCACGCTCCTACTACACTCCACAACAGAGCAAATATAAAAAATAACTTTTTCATCTGATTATTATGGTTTAAAATCTTGAGCTACAAATCGAAAGCCTCCAGAGTGGAGATATCGTTGTTCGGTTTCTGTTTCACACCATCGATAATCTCCGGTTGCCATGTACGAACGTGAATGATAGGACTTCGCCCATCCTCCGGAAACTCCCACAGCAAGAAAAGGTAACCCTCATCGCTATAGTGTTCCGATTTCCACGATTGTTCCAGACGGATACCATACTTGGTGGGGTCCTTCTTGGAGCGAGTTATTCCGCCACAATTACCCACATCGGAGATTGTCTTTGAACCGTTGGAGTCGGCTATATTGCGGAATTGCACATCTATCCACTTGTTACGAACGAAGGCTTTTTTTAAGTTGGATATATATTGTTCCTTTGTCTGTCGGTTGTATTCCACCTTCTTGCTGATGGAACCCGCTTCCAGTTTACGAACCGTCACTACGTGTCCGGTAATAATGAGGGCATCGTCACTGAACATCTGCTCTATGGTGTTTATATCTTTTTCGTTGTATGCTGTGCGGAAGTTCTCTACATACTTTAGTATAATCTGCTTTTTTTCCTCGTCTATGGCAGACCCGCAACGCTCCATGTCCTCTGCAAACTGCGCACTGAGAGCAAATCGGAAATCGGTTATTTTGCCCGCATTGTCAAACTCTACGACTGCCTCTTGGTAGTCTCCGTCACCAAAGCTATGATCTTCGGGGGTGATAATCAGAGGAATGCCTCGCAACATGCCACCATCCTTAAACTTCCACGCTTTTACAACTACGACATCATCGTCGCAATAGAATGGTGTTACCGCCCATATTCGCGCAATGGACTTAATGGAAAACTCGTCCATATTAAAATTCTTCGTTGTGAGCAAAGTATGTGCGGCTTGTGCTCTGTTCACCTCGGTCAACACAGCCGACAGATTACGCTCTACCGCTGCAATGGCTGCAAGATCAGATGCGCCTAGGCTGGAATCGTGCAAAATCTTTACTTCTACGCCATAACACGCCAACGAATGCATGCACATGAGAACCATCATACATGTTGTCAGAACAAGAAAATGAATCTTCTTCATACCGTTTTTTCTGTATTTTTTAATTTGAAACTTCTACTCCAATGGCGCCACATCCCTTGTATAGAGAAAGGCTTGTTTCCTCTCCTGTGGCTATGTTGCGACGAGTAGCACCCGGAGTAAGGATGTCTACCACCTCTCCTTCACGATTGTATATTATAAGGTAGCACGCCTCCGGATGGTTAAGAGATGCGTAGCGCGCATAACTCTTAATCTGTCCTGCCGCCTGCAGGGATTCAACTTTTTCGGCCATATCGGCATACTTCTTACAGGCAGCTATCTCTGCAATTGCATTTGGTATCGCTACCGAGGCATTGGTTTCAACGGGAGTGCTTAGTACATCGGACGATTTTGTTTTGGCAACATGTGTAGAGGTTGTCTCTACGGGAGCAATATCAGAGGTTTTTATATAAAAAAACGCCCTCTTTTGGTTGCCACGATTGGTTGTAATGGAGTTCCACTTGGCTGATGCAGACTGGGACTGGCTCTCGCTTTTTCCATTGGTAACCAACCAAGACTTAACCTGCGTCAGGAGACCACTTTCCGCGTTCCATACAGCAGCCTCCTCTGTTTTATCGGTAGCTTCGCTCCACAGGTAGTTGTAATCTAGTTTTATATCTACAATGCGCTTCTTCTTTTCTTGCTCGGTCTGTGCAGATACTTCAAGAGAGCAAAGAAGCAATAGTAAAAACAAATATCTTTTCTTCATGTTTTCTTATATTCTAGTCCTTTGTATTTTGATTAAAGAAACTTTCCGACACGTTTTGTAAGGGAATATAGAGATAGCACATGGCTTTTATGCTTTCCGTACCCCCCGACAGGATACTGTAGGGTACATATAGACTAAAGACGTGGTCGTAGGCCAACTCTTCGTTGAGAGCGAAGAGGGTACACGAGAGTAGATTATCTTTTTTCCCTTTTACCCCAAAGTACAATTTGCACCCTTGCGACTTCAACAAAGAGATGAGACAAGATAGTGTAACTATATGTTTTGTACGCACATATCCATATTTATCTATCGTCATCTCTACCGGTATATTCCGGGACTCATAGCCTGTGAGTAGCTTGTTGGATATGCTCTTTATAGCCTGGAGGGTATCGCACAACAAAGTGTGTACGCCTTCCTTCCGGACAATGTAGAGGTCACTTCGTATCTCCTTGGAGAGGTAGGTGTCTTGATTAACAATATAGATTGGGTCCGTGTTCGTGGAATCTATCTTCGCCGTCCAGTCTTTCGTATAGTCGGGAACGGTAGAGGAGAGATTGATATTTTCCAAATCGCGCTCGAAAATCTCTTCTTGTTCGCGTGAACCGGCTCCAATCATGAGTTGTCCATCCGTAGGCATCTCTACATCCAATACTTCTTGCCCGAAGTCGTAGGTAAGAGCATAATATCGACGTGGCACGTAGTCTATACGAAAGGACACATTGTCTAGGTTTCGGAACAACATGGACAAGTTCCCCTTGTTGCAGCGTACCAAACTTGTCTGACTGTAGAATCCGGGGGCTTTTATGTTTAAGTCGCATTCAAGCAGGTATCTCTCCAGAAAGTCCCAGACGGGATATGTTCCGAAGGCTTCCTTTACTTGGCGAGAGAAGAGCCTGTAACCTACATGCGAGACCTCTCCGAAAGCGTTGGTACACATGCGTATGGGATGACCTTTGTACGACATAATACTATCCACACAGAGATTTGGCTCCAACTCTCCGGGTAGTACCAGATGTAGCTCTCGAGCTACGCGGGCAATCCGTTGAGTTCGATAGATGGTTATGGCATTCACCGCATGGGTGAATGCCATGAAACCCACTAGTATAAGGATAGTACAGAGACGTTTCATAATTTGATGGCTTCCGTGTTACCATCGTGTACCCAGTATCCCAGTCCTCCGCTTATGCGACCATCGCGAAACTCACCTTCGAACGTATCTCCGGGGTTGGCTACGTACTGACTGGAACCTATATTGGTCGATTTCTTATAGGTGATGGTTCCGTGTCCATGGGGCTTACCGTTTTTTAGATCACCGGTATAGCTGCCACCGGCAACAGATACAGTTCCGTATGTTGCCGAACTTGACGATGATGCTTTGGAAACGGAGGATGCTTTGGAGGGAGCTGTTTCCTTGGTTGTGGAAGATGGCTTCTTCTTTACTATATCCGTTGGGGATACTTCCAGAGATTCTTCGGGCTGCACCGGTGCAACGACTGCGGTGTCCTTCTTTGTTGTTGTTGTTGTTTTCGTTTCCTTTTTGGTTACCGATGGGGTTGAATCTATCGGTGACGTTATTTCTGAACCGTCCCCGTTTTCCGGTACGCAGGTGTCGGTGCCGGAATCGGAGCATAGATAAACGCCACCTCCTATGCCAACTACGGCTAGCACTGCCAAAGGCAGACACCATTTTTTATTGGAGTCCCACCAGCCGGAAGGAGGTAAACACTCACGCAGTTCGTGCCCGCACTTGGCGCACACGAACTCTTTTCTGCCGGATATTTCCTGCACAATGGGATGTTTTACATCTTTGGAGCACATTTCGCACTCTTCGTTGATGCAACGTCCATATTTCATTCTACTATTATCTCTAGCCATTTTTCTATATCTTCTTTATGGTTTGTTCAACTTCTGTGGTTAGCTCAACGGGGGCATGCCGGGTGCTCCTCCCTGTGGTGGCATGGGGGGCAGACCTGCGGGAGCTGCGGGGGCAAAGAGGGATTGCAGTTCAGTTACGGTACCTGCGGGTGCCCATGCTGCCATACCCTCCTTCCAAACGGTACTCTGTGGAGTCAATTGGTTGTTGGCAACCAGTTGCTTGCAGATGTCTCGTGTATAGGGTCCGTAGCTCTGTCCGTTGACGGCAAGATAGAGTTGCAACTCCGGTTCCTGCTGCATGGGCGGCGGTACGGGGGCTCCTGCTATCGGTGGCATGCCGGCGGGTGATGGAGCAGCTGCAGGCTGTGATTGTTGTGCAGCTGCTTGCTTTGCACGCTTCTTGGCGATTTCTTCGTCCGATAGGACAAAGAGTGATGGAAGATCAGAACCATCTCCTTCGCTGTGAAGCAATATGCGATCGCGTATATTCGTCATCTCATTGGAAGAATAAATAAGACGTTCGTAACGCTTGCGATAGTCTTCCAACCACTCAATGCATCGCATCGGGAACAGATACTTCACCATGATGACAGTAAGTTCGTTCTTGCGCGAGCTGGACGTATCCACCTTCAACACAACCGATTCGTTTCCTGAATCAATTGACTTCTCGAAGCCTCTCTTTAAGGTTTCGACAAATTTTCTCATACGTTCGTTCTCCGGAGCAGGAATGGAAACGTATATCACCTTTCTGTTGATATTCGATGCATCAGGTATATCATTGTTGGGTACGCTCAACGAAATCTGATTATCGTCTAGACGCAAATACACACCACTTTGATGCATAATCTGAGTACAAAAAGCACGGACATCTTCGTCCTGCTGCAATTTCTGCATGAGTTGAGTCAAGATATTTAATCCTAGAATCTTTGTACTAGCCTCCGGTAATTCGGAGTGTTTCTGCTTAATTATCTTAGAGAGTTGAAAATCAAAAGCATCTCGTATGTCGTCCAATCCCACTTCTGAAAGCAATCTACCGAAGTTGGTAAACTCTGTCTCGGGGAGTATTGCCTTGCGTATCTTCGATGCAATGGCATTCATATCCGTGCGAGAGGTAAGAATCCAATTTTCGAATTTCTCCATCTCTTCGTCCTCGCTTACCTCTATGATAGCGCCTCTCATATCCTCTATGCCCTTGTTTTGCTTGCGTTGAGCCGCAATCATCTCGTCCGTCTCCTTAATAGCCCCATTAATCATCTCAGCAAATGCGGATATATCTGTGGACATTGACTCAAGGACATTCTTTACCTTTAGCCCAAGTGTTCTGGCAAACTGCAGTGCTACTGTCATGGTACGTGCGGTATAGAGATCGCTCAAATCTGTCTGGTGCTGACCATAAATACGGTTACCCACTTTTAGTATACGCTCTGCAATAGAAAGATTAGCCCACTTGTTTACATTGTCACGGCAATCGGCCTCAATGTCCTCTACGGTTGCATGATTATCGTCGATCCTCTTATCTATATCGGCACGAATATCCTCGACCTTCTCTAAAAGTAAGCGCGCTACTTTCTGCAATTCATTGATGGATATATCTCCTAGAGACCACTTTTCATAGAGTTCTTTCTCTATGGTGTGACGTATATGCATAGCCATCTCCGAAATAGCGCGACGTTTGTTCTCATAGAAGGTCTCAACGCCGGTTCTACCGAACTCCTTCTCATAGAAATTCATGAGTTCGCTGTCTAGAGCGGTAAGCGGACACGATGCTTTCTTTATGTCCGGGGCCTCGGCCCAAGTGTGTGCCTTGTCATCCCAATAGTTGTTGATATGTAGGTCGGCCTTATCGGTTGGAAGAATTTTGAGATCGAGTGTAAGGTGGTTTATATCAAGCATCCAACGACCGATATTAGCATCGTTAAGATAGGCCTCTCTAAGATCCTTGGGCTGCTCCTCGTTGACAAATCCCTGGTCTTCGCGCCAATGGTTGTATTTAAGCTGACGTAATACGGCCTCACCTATAGTGTAGGTTGTATGCTTAAGAACGCGTAACTCCGGATACATAACGCGCTTAATGCCGAAAGAATTTATCTTTTTAGTACGTGCAATAGGCATCTCTGACAGTTCCGTAGTCAACGTAGCCGACTCATCATACTCTTGAGCCTTGTCACTACAATTTTCGTAGGTATATGCTCGAATAATATCTTCCGTTGCCTTACCTGCAGAACTCTTGATATAAAAGACTCTTGCAAAGACAAAATCGCTTACAATCTTGGGTAATTCGGTAAGGGAGTCCAATACGACACCATTCTCGTTTACATTGCTATAAAGTGTGATGCCGTTGGCCACACCATTATTACGAAGGGAATAGGTATTGGTCTGCTCTCCACCTCCCGTCACATCGTAGGGATGGAAACGATTGGATTGCAGCGCGTTCAGTTCATTCAGCGCAGCATATCCGTTTTGATAATAACGTCCCTCATCCATGTTGGGCTTCGGAAGGTTCATTTCCGGAATCATGGAAAAAACAATAATATTAGCCGATGGATAGGCCTTACGAGCTTGTACCACAGCATCTATAATAGAACCTGAACCGGTACCACCACACAACCCTGCAAAGATATAAATATCACAAGCATTGGCATCTCTGGAAATAGCAGAACAATGAGCATACGCTTCCCTTAGTTTATTCACGTAACCGCTCGCATTTGATGCAAAAAGAATACGTCCGGCACGACGCTTTTGTCCGGCAGCGGCTCCTAAGTTTCCTATAGCATTCTTTACTACAGATGCGTTATTTACGATGCCCTTTAGGTTTGGAACACGGTTTATGTCGTTCAATATTTTCTCTATATCCTGAGTCTTTATATTGAAAAATTCACTTTTTTCGAAGGATGCATCCTGCCCTAGTACACGAAAATCGGGACGTGGACGTCCATCTTTGGGCATCATTTCGTCCGTAGAGTCTACATACAAAATTGATACAGGGATTTTTTCACGTTCCTCTGCTGTCGGAAACTCCTCGAACATGCGCATCTTGAATTCCCGAAGGATTTTTCCTCCGGTACCGCCCAATCCTATCAGAATGGTGTTACTATCGCAATAGTTGTTGTTTGACATATTATATTATTTTAAAGTTAAATGTTTCTTCAATTACCTCCGTGCTCTGCTTGCGCGTCGCAAGTTTTGCGCTCCCGGACGAAGACGTTCGGCACGGTTGGAACGGTTATTCGTTGACTGTGTATTACCCGGTATGATAAGCACCAAGATAAAGGTGACTACACAAAAACCAGTTATCCAATAGAGACGACGCATCATGTAGTCGTGAACTGTTTCCTTCATTTTGTCTACTATAGCGGCAGAAAGTTCACTTGCACCTATATTTCGTAAGTCCTCAACGTTAACGAGTTTCGGCACTATCGGGACTTTGTCACACACCGCATCTATCACATTGCTTGTTGCGGTAGTATCGGTCTGTACCATTCCAATTACAGCGTCTATAGTTTCTCCGGCATCATCTACATACCCTTTCACGGTGATAGCTCCGGCAAGAAGCATGGATTGTATAGCAACGAGTATCCACAATGGCACCCCCAATGCAGCACGAAAGCCCATGCTACGCATCCCCACAAGTACCCCTATTAGTACCATAAAGAGACACACTCCCACGAAGGAGAGTACGATGGCAAGGAGAATACCTCCAAGCGAATCAAAAATTATGCTCCATATACTCCACATTTCGACATATGTTTACTTGATTAAAAGTTAAACCTTCCAATTATTCTTATGCGCTCTTTCGAGAAGAGTACGCCGCAAATATATAACATTTTCTTTAAATTATATCATTAATAATACTTTTTTTGTATTTTTCCTCACAAAAAACACACCTTTTTCGTTTTTAGACTAAAGAGATGTAATGTAAGAGTGTCATTTTTTGTTTTTATCAACACTAAAAAAACTAGTTGTCTGTAAGTCCTGCCAATTTACAGTAGTGGAGGAATTTTTCCTCGTCGTATTCCGTGATACCTAATTTGTTGTAGTAACAGATAGCTAATTTATAAGCAGATGATCTTATCAAGCAATGCCCCTCATCGGCCTTTGTTAAAGCTTGAACGGCCTCTTCATATTTGTCATTTTTAAAATAAAAGTCTCCAATAAAATTGTAAATGATGGGAGTCCTTTCTGCATATTGCTCCAAACGTGATAGATTCTCTTTAACAGATTCCTCCTCTTGGAAGTGTAGGGATTCTAAATACATAGCCACCTCATTTCCTTTTAATGCTAGTTTACGAATATTCTGAATTTTATCGCTACTACTTAACAATTGACTATATGCCTCAAAAGCCGCGGCTGCATCCTTGTCTAGTGTATTTAGACTCTTTACACTTTTTTTCCACGCATCACTTTCTGTTTGATCTAATTTGTTCAATGCTATGTAAATATGACGATAAGCATCATTCTCCTTAAATCCACGGATTATGGAGTCACATTTTATAGATTTTCCACTAAGAGTTTCCGCTTGGATAAGCAAGCCGAGCATCCTCGTGTAACTCTTTTTTACCCCTCGTCCATAGTGGTAACATTCTGCAAGTTTAAGAGTGGCATCCAAATCGTCTTGTGATACAGCCTTCTTATAAATCTTCGCGCTGTCGGACGATGGTTTAGGAACTTTGTACATAGAACGTTCTTTTGCAACATCTTGCCTTGCAGCCTTCGCTAACTTATATAATTTATCGTATTGTTCTTGAGTTACACGATATTCTATGATTCTTGCCTGCATTTTCTTTTCTGAAAACGAATAGTGCAAAAGGTTCTTCATGTCTTTTGTGCATTGCAAGAACAATGGGTATGCATAGCTACGTTGGCTAAATACGTAACTTAATGACGAAAGGCTATCCCCTAAAACCCAGCCACTACCTATACTTGGATTTTGTAGTGAAATAACGATTGATGGATCTTTTACATATTTAGGATAAGGGTATTGTCTATTTTCCCTATACATCTCTGGGAAGGCTACAACCACCGTTTTAATTTTCGGTTCCCTACTGTTTTCCTGTTTCCAAAGACACAATTCTTTATTCTTTACACACTCCGTGCAATAGGTAGAAATGGCCTCTTGCAAACGAGAATGCTGTTTTTGAGTTCTATAGATGCAATGTACAAGAAATCCCAAATCCGAAGGATTACCTTCGGGAAGTTCAATAGTCTTTATTCCGTACTTCTTTGTTTCCGGATCTATTCTGAATACAAGTACATCTTTCTTATTGTTTGCTTCGAGCACTTGCGCTATGGTCCACTCCGATAAAAAATGCGTTCCTTTTAACCTTTCTTCTATCTGATAGGAGGTACCATAGCTCACTATTATATCGTTGTCCCTTAAGCCCAAACCATAAGCTGCGCTATCTGTTACCTCTATGCTCATAGCCTTATAACAACTGTCTCTAAAAGCGTCGAAGTCTGTTATATGATTATTATTTTCATCGTAGAACCAAATATTACGTTTATTCTCTCGTTTGTAACAATACAATAATCCGTTCGACGTTGATATATAATCCGACTCATTAAATTCATCCCTTCCAAAAGCACTTGTCACTTCGCCCTTTTGAGTGTGTCTTATACCAATATCATAATAACCATCGCCACCAGACCTCGTAACAATACCGAAATCGTTCACATCGGAAAATTTTAAAGAAGAGCCGAATTCGTCATTCGTACGTTTGTATGTTTCGACCAATGTTCCTGATTTATCATAGCGTCTTACGTAGAATGTATTGTTTACGGTATCTCCTTCTGTAATAACAATGGGATTAGATTGAAATTTTCCGTTACACAATTGGTTGCTTGTATCGAGCATTCTGCTAATCTCAATGTTATTTTCTCTTTCGTTTTTATATTCGGTTTCCAACCTACTACATTCAAGATCACTATCCATAACAGGGTTTCCTGAAAGGTCGTAATAGGCAACAAGATATGTCCTTCCTTCCGCATCCAAAGAGTCTATGCGAATCTCACCATTGCTCCAGCGTCGATATTCCGAATCTTTTGTCCTGCGGTAATAGAAGCAAGTGTCTTCAACACCATTTCTTACCTGCCATTCAACTTGCTCATCTATTTCATCATCGTCTCCATACCTAATAAGTCCACGACTAATAAGGTCCTCGGATTCAATGGGATTACCTTCTTTTCCCAACCATAAACTATATACGCAACGCCCATAGCTATCAAACCCATTCTTACGCATCGCAATACCACTACTGTCTCCCGGAACAAGATTTCCGGCTATATCGTAGTAGCTTCTTTGCGTAATATGTCCTTTGTCATCGTACATGTCTACCGCCTTATGGACACCATAATCACTAAGCATAGGTTCATCATTGGAATTATACAACTGACTTTCTATAATGCGACCATAATTATCGTATACGTATTTTGTCTTTACATGTCCCTTTGTCCAATTATTGTTACGTTCCCGTATTGGTATCGGTTCCCATTTATCATCCATGCTTATATATGACAATTCTCTGTGATCTACATTATCATAGGTACACTCAATGCCACAATTTCCCCAATTATCCAATACGAGATTACCATCGTGGTCACAGGACATTTGTCGTAACATACAACCGTTTTTATCGTATAAGTATCTTGACATACCTACACCATCGGAATTGTTCTTTTTCGCCCCTTTAGCATCTACGTACTCAACAATAGAATCGTTTCCCCACACATCTTCGGTTATTACGACAAGTGTTCCATAAGTAGAATGGGAATCGCTACGCATCTCTGCCGGTAGTCCGTAGGAATCTTTATAGCTACCTATGTACTTCCTCTCCCCTATCTTAACACGCGAATAGGTGTACACTATGTTCATATCTTTATCATAGGCACGCTCTTGCACAATATCACCGGTAATCGGATCGGCAATAAACTCAAACTGACAAGCTGTATTAATTCTTTCTATCCACTCTTTGTTTGCCGTGGAATCTGTTTCGGCACTACCCGTCTTAAGAATATATGGTCCTACAACACTTCCTACAAGTTTGCCATAAGCGTTCATGGTTTTCATCTTGGTCCAGTGTCCATCGGCATTTTTATCGGTCAACATAAAATAGGAAGAATGATGACGTGCCGTCTCATAATCCACCACCCATAGGCCGTCGAACCAGCCGTGTTGCTTCTTGGTGCTAAGACAATACAGGGTGTCGGGAAGTACATCCTTCTTAGTTATAACGATCTTCTTGGGAATCTTTTTTAGATAGACATTCTCTAACACTTGATTGCGGAGTCCCTGAGCTACCGAAGGAAGTACAAAGGACATGCAGGAGAAGAACAAAATGAATATACGTTTCATAACGAAATCGAATTTATTACCGGTATTTCTTTCTCAGTTAACTTAAGGGGCACATTTTTATCAAATATGTCGCCTTTTTTATCAATTATATCGCCTTCTTTATCAACAAGATCGCCTTCTCTATTGAAATAGGTATTGGGGACCGATGAACCATCTTCGGAGTAATGATACACGATGCAATGTATTTTAGAGAGTGTTGCATCGTCTTCTCCGTCGGCCGTACGTACTACAGCTACGGAATCTCTACCCCACACGTCTTGATAATAATCGCAACGGATGTACGATTGGTCACCACCTGCCCGCTTCTCTGGCAATCGAGTCGGTTTCCAGTTTGCATCGCGAAAGATTTTGGTACGCATACGTTCTTGGGGATTGTAGGTTATACTGTAGCCACAATTACCCCAATTGTCTATCATACGGTCGCCCATGCAGTTGCAAGACCAGGCTTCCAACACATAGCCCCTATTATCGTGGACATAGCGTGTTTGGTCTACACCATTATTGTTGTACTTGCAATAACCCTCACCATCCAAATAATCGATGATGCTGTCGTAGCCTAAGGCATCGTAGGTTATACAAACCACACTTCCATAGGTCGCCATAGGGTCCTCGCGCATATCGGCAGGCAACCCCCAGGCATCGTTGTAACTACCGGTAACACGACCATCCTTATTGCGCACCATAGAGAAAGTATATATCAGGTTATTCTCTCTATCGTAAGAACGCTCTTCACACATCTCTGTTCCATCAATACCCGGAATAAAGACCCACTGGGTGACCGTTTTTAATAACTCTAACCAACGTTCATTGGCTAAAATATCGTCCTTCTGTTCTTTATCTATAATATAAGTGCTTACGGGGTGTAATGTAGTAAGGGTATCTCCATGCAAAGCCTCCACGTGCAACCAGTGACCGGCAGAGTTTTTCAGAGTAAATCTGTAGAAATAAGGAAGATGACTTGCTATCTCTTTTGATATGGGATTACCAAGTCCCTCCATCCAACCGTATTTACGTACTACGTCGCGATAATAGATTGTATCGGATTTTTCGTTTGTTTTAGTCCATCTAAACTTGGATGTACTATTAACCCGTATTCCCGGAATAGTCCCTCTATTATAATCGGATGAATGGCTCGTTTTTCCCCTTCCCGCATCTTTTTGTTTTGTTCTTAACATTTCGGCTTTAGAGTTGCTTACGCCTTTGTTTTTCTGTCCCAACAGCTCCCTTAATCCCTGTCCATACCCACAAGAACAAACGCATAAGAGCAAAGCGACCATCAAAAAAAGTTTTTTCTTCATTTCTTACTTCTTATTCGTTGTAATTCTTTTTCGGTTAAGGCGAGAATATGGTATTCTGCAAAATTCATTTTTGCTTTATCCACTTTCACGCTAAATATTTTACGTTCATAACCCATCCCCGATGGACGAAGAACCTCGATGCGCTTTTCCGCAGAGGTCAACAGGTTCCACTCCTCCTTGAACATGCTGAGAGACTCCCCCCAACTCCATCGGCCAAGTTTTACGATTCTATCCCCATCCTTCAAGGCGGCTCCATCCTTGTACAAGGGACTCTCCGAACGGAGTATATGCACGTATGGTATCTTTACTCCGGTAACAGCAGAATCCGTTTCGAATACCGGTTGTATGGTAGATAGGCCCAACGTATATTTTTCTGTTCCTCTCCACACATTCCAGCCTTTGAAATCCACAAAAATCGTCCGCTTATAGCATTTGTTTTCGTCCGTCACGGATGCATCGTAGAAGATACTTTTCTCGTTCCACTCGTTTACGGCATTCACGCTGACGAAATTTTCGGCAAAGTCGCGTGCAAAGAACAACTTATAGTATCCGAAACCTTCTTCCTCCCAGTTGGGACAGCGCACAGGTGTTCCCTCTATGCCCATAACGGCACTTGCCACTTTGCGCCCGTCGCGGTAGTAGTACTTCATGGACTTCACTATGCGGCCATCGGCATCGTAGATTCTATAATAGTCCAGATTGTTGTCGGCATCGTAGACCTTCACTTTCTTGAAATAAGTTATGACACCGCCATATCCGTTGAGACGCGTTGCTTGCGGCTCTTCCTTGTTTGTCGCCTCATTGTAGACATAGTAAGAGATAATCTTCTCGTTGCCATGAGTACGCTCCTTCACACGGTGATAGCCCAAAGAATCTACCTCACTATCATAGTTTATAGGCTTATTACCCCCCGTCCAATACGTTGTCGTAACGGAACTGTCTCCATGACTGACGAGTTTCACCAACACACGATGCTTAAGGTTGCTCACATCGTATGTCTCCTCGCGCGTGGTATTACGGTTCTGTGTGACGCTCCGGGAATAGACCTTTTCCTTCCTTGCATTGTACCTCTCCTCAAGTACAAGGTGTCCCTCCTTATCGTACTCCCAACGGTAACGATAGATAGGGTCCTTCTTGCCATAGGGTGTGTTTCCGGCGGTCAACCTCTCCTCTGAGGTCTTATACCCCAACTCATTGTACGTAAACAATGTTACGGCCGGTTGGAACGCCGGTATGTTGCCCTCGAACTTTGTTTTCGTTACATTGCCCCGAGCATCTGTTTCCCTGCGGCACGACGTGCCCGGTTGCGTCTCGCCCGGCATATACAAGTAAGTAACCGCACCCACCTGCACCTCTCTCCAAAAGCCGTTCGGTCCCGTTGTAGCCATCACCTCTTCGGTATCAACTCCCATGACCTTTCCGTAGCGTATGTCTATGGTATCGCCACGCAGGGAGGTGGTAGTGACATTGTAACTCTTATTGCACGGACGACCGTACTCATCGAGCGCATAAAGCGTAGTGGTACGGCCATCGACGGAATACGCCATGCGGTAACCTACCACACCGTTATCGCCCATCTGGAAAGCGCCGGCCTCATCGTAGAAGACGACCGAGGTGACACGTCCCTCGTTCCTACTTTCCTCATCGGTATCCCATACCACCTTCACTCTATCGAGTCCGTTATCGCGAATCTTCATGGTTTCTCCCGATGCCGATGTGAACAGCGCCCAAGCACTTCCCTGAGAAATGTGGAAGTAGTTCACGTAGAAGAGGACGGAGTCTTGTTCGTCTCTCACTACCTCTTTGTTGATGCGCCCTTTCTCGCCGGCTTCAAAGTGAATGCTTTCCATACGGCTCAACAAGGAGAGATAGGTCCGTGCGTTCTTGTCGGAATCTTCCGGACACACCTCCAGGCACTCTATTCTTGGGGCAAGAGGCAACATGCGATTGGAGGAACATATCTTTACGTCGGTGTCTACCGCCCCGTATCCTTTGTGACTAAGTCGGTAGTACAAAGGGGTATGCGACAGTTCTTCCTTCGATAGTTCGCCCACGCCTACCGGCCATCCGTTCACCCGCTCAAAGGAACGGTAATAGGACACATACTCGTGGCTGTACAGAAAATAATATCCCACAAAACCGGCAACACCGACTATAATAAGGAGGGCGAAAGTAGCCACTATCGTACGCATGCGACGCATGTTGCGTTTGGCTATCTTCTCCACCAATTCCAGTTCCTCTTGTTGCTGTTTCAGGAGGCGAGCTTTCTCTTCCTCCTGTTGTTTGGCCAGCGCCCTCTCCTCTTTGTGCGCCTTGACGATGGGGCACAATATGTCGTGCACATACTCTATGCGCAGGTCGCCCGAGTGATTGAACTGGCGCAATATCTTCTTTTTGTTGCATAGGTAATCTAGTTCATCGGGCGTGACAGGTCCTTTGTTCAGAGCTGCATAGACCGTGATGTTGTCTCTACGACCCAGACCGTTCAGCAACATATCCTCGAGGAACTCTACCGTAGGCGCTGATACGCCCTGAATGGCATCCTTGTAGAAATCGGAAATAATCTCGTGTCCCTTCGACTCCACCAACTCACGGGTAATGGTATCGGTGGTTTTGGCATCGTACAGGCGATTCAGATACAGAGACAATACGGCAGAATCAACCTCAATCTCGGGGGTGCCGTCGAGCTTAAAGTCGGTGCGTCCGGTCACCTTTTCTATGATTAGTTTCGCCACCGGTTTGTCTATCAACCCGGGGATGGGGCGCATGATAATCTGGGCTGCTTGCTCTTCGTTGAGCGGACGGAGGCCATACCTGTTCTGGCGCAACGAGGGGATGGAGGAGGCATAGTACTCGAACTCCGATAAGAAGTCTTCGCGTATGGTGAAGACAAGGTGTACCTCGTTGTCATTGACGTAGTTGGTAACGTAGTCTTCGTTGTCCAGGTTCAAGTCGGACAACAAATCGGAGAGGCTCAGTCCGCCGGACATGTCCACCACCTCCTGTTTCACCGGTTCCGGCTCCACGTTCTTCTGCAGTTCGTTCGGCATGATATCGTTCAGGAAGTCGGCCAACTCCGCAAAGAATTGTTTCTTCTTTCGTTCGTCGGTTTGCAGGGTGAATATCTCCTCGAACTGGTCGAAGATTATCAAGATCTTGGCGCGATTTGCCTCGTTAGCAAGGTCTTCCTCTGAACCGTAAAACTCATAGCGATGGAAATACTCGTAGAAAGATTCCTCTACATCCCCCTTGCGAGGAACCACCTCCTTGAGACAAATGCCGGCATCGGTGATGGCGGTTTTTATCTGGTCCAGGTACGATTGCCCTTCCTTGTGTAGGAAACGAATCACTAGCGGTGTATAGCCATTGCGTCGTGCTGCGGGTATGATACCGGCATTCAGGACAGAAGACTTACCGATACCGCTCTTGCCATAGAAGAGTGTATCTCTGTCGGATAGAACGCATTGAGAAAGATCGCGTATGTCGTCGTCGCGGCCATAGAGCACCTCGCCCTCGCGATAGGAGTCTAGTCCAAGCCACGGATTTTTTCTGGTTTTCTCTTCCATAACACTTTAATCTTGGTTCATCTTGTGAATAATTCGCTCGGCAACACTGTCCATGGATTCTCCGGGAGAGACCATGATGGCGTTGTGCTGCTGAATTTTATCGGGAATGGAGGCCCTATAGAAGTCGAAGCCCGATTGTGCTACCGGTATGATATAGGTTCGTCCCATGCTTATGGCTACGTCTATGGCTTGATCCCACTCGTTGCGGTAGACGTGCGATTCGGATTTCTCGTTGACGATGTTCTCACTGAAGAGCGGAATGAAGTATTTAGCCGTTCTTATGGCTTTCCTTATTTCGTCCATGAAGTTCACGCCATCGGAGAGATTTTGCTTATCGTACCATACACGTTTTCCTTGTTTCGTTAGGGCATCATAGAGTTTCTCGGCCATGTCGCTGTCGCTACGGGAATAGGATATGAAGACATCCATGTTCTCGTTGGGGGTTTCGAATTTATTCTTTTCATTCTCCGCTAGTTTCTTCTCCAAACGCATCTGTATCTGGTCTATCACGTCCGATGTATTCTTGCGTGTGAAGGTTTCTGCTCGTTCCAGAAAGTGCATGAGGGATTCATCGAGTGCATCGTAGGCGAGCATGCCTTTGCCCAAATCGGGCTTACGCATGGAGAACCAGATGAAACGAAAGAGCCAATTGCTGTAGTTGTTGCCTAGCATGAGTAGGTATTTATCTTTCAGTTCGCTGCACAAGTTCTTAGGTCTTTGGCCACCGGAGAGCCAGGAACTAACGAACTCCAACATATCGGTATCTGTCAACACATACTTGTGTGCTCCCTCACCCACCTTTCCGAACATATAATAAATGGTAGGTTTACGAAGGTCATTGCCGTTTTTCACGTCATCGTTTTCCATGGGGTTGTTGTTAAAACGCATCACTTTGAGCTCGTCTTTCCAAATACGCCTCATGGCCTCCTCCACCACCGGGGTGAAACTGGTGGTGATAACAAAGGGGAACTGACGGATGGATAGCAGCCGAAGGAGTCTTTGAGATGGGGAGAAACTATTACCGGCAAATATTTTATTCACGATGTAATAGATTTCGTCTTTCTTCCGTGGAAAATCCTTATCGAAGACTAAGTCGGAGAAACTGCTTGGATTCGAATTTACACCGAAACCTTTTGCTAGATAGTCTATGATTTGTTTGTGTAAATTCTCACTGGCATCTATCAGGAGTTCGGCTCCTATTACGGGAATAACGTTTCCTTCAATAATTTGTTCTATCAGTTTGTCCCACAGGGGTTCTTCACTGTCATTCGAAGGTCCGAAGATGTCACCTCCGAAGATGTCAAACGACATTTTATTGTTTTCCATTTCGCTCATACCAATGTATTTTTTTAACGTTGTTTCTTCTGTAAAAGGTCATTCTCTACCGACACCCCAATGTGGTTTTGGGGAACACTTTAGAGGTAGGTCTAAAGTAGTGCGATGATGGTTCCATATCATCTAAGGTTAATGCATTCGACAATGCAATTTTATATTCAACTTTCACAACTCTAAGTTACGATAGTTCGTTGCAAATATACAAAAAAAACTTATAATGTCAAGTTTTTGTTGGAAAAATTGCTACTGTCCACTAAAAATTGCTATTTCCGGTGGTATAAACCATACGGAATCATTACCGTAGGAACAAAACAAAAGTATATATAAAAAAAGCGCCTCCTTGTCTCACGACAAAGAAACGCCCCTCTTTTTAACAAAAATTATGTTCTAAACTTCTTATTTATTATGCTGCACCCGGAGCTGGCAGACCACCCGCAATAAGGATGGCAACCAACAAGCCCAAGATGGCATACAACTCGGGGAACACGGCCAATACCATGGTGGTACCAAAGGCATTGTGACCACCACCGATGGCTGAAATACCGTTCGCACAAACCTTGGCCTGACGAATGGCTGAGAACAATGCTACCAAACCGAGTGCCAAACCTGCACCCAAAACGGCTGCTGCCTGGAACATGGTAACATCGGCTACCAAATAGCTCTTAAGGATGAAGAATCCTACAAAGCCATACAAACCCTGAGAAGAGGGCAACGCAGCCAAACCTATGTATGAACCGCTTGCGCCCGGATTCTTCTTATATGCGCCAATAGCTGCATTACCACAAATGGTAACACCGTACGCACTACCAATACCGGATAGGCCCACTGCAAGAGCCACACCTAAATACGCCAAAATTACTTCCATAATCTTATTACTTTTTAATTATTTTATTTTTACTCTATTCTAAAATATTACGATGCTTTCTCGTCTACCTTGCGCAAACGGAAGGGGTGATACTCCTTGCCACCGCCTTCGTAGTCGGCGTTCTTGAAGAACTCTACAAACGTAAGACGCATGGGGTGCACAAAACTACTGATCATACACAACGCAAAGTTGATGCCGTGACCGAACAATAGGATGAACAGGAATACCAACTCGTGTACTACGGGGACTTGCGGACTCATGTCTACGGCCAAACTATTGAACACACTGCCCAACACACCGCCGGTAAGGCCTAAGGCAAAGAGGCGGATGTAGGAAAGCAGGTCACCCAGCAAACCGGTGGCCATGTTGTAGGTGCTCCACACACCCGAAGCTAGGTTGGAGAAGACACCCAGAACGGGCTTCTTGTAACCGGCCGGATTGTTGTAGAGGTAGATGCCTACCGCTGCTACGGCCAACAGACAATAGAAGACATACAACAACGCTGCAGGCCACTCTACACCGCAGGCGGGTACACCGAAGATGAGTACCAACAGGATGAGCGCTGCCACCCAAGAGAGCTTACCCACGGCAAACTGCCACCCGTACAGACGGGCTGTCTTGATACCGGAGAGGGTCATACCCAACAGTACTTGCACCAAACCGATAATGACGGAAATGACCATCATGGGGCTGTAGCCGAAGAGCGTGAAGTTGTTCTCGCTGATGAAATACTTCTTGATGGGTGCCAACACGGCCCAATCGCTCTGCGACAGGTCTATGCCGAAGAAGGAGCCGGTGAGGAAACCACATACCACCGTCATGCCGCCCAGGAAGAGTCCAAGACTGCCATAAGCCTTCAGGTCGCCACCCTTTCTATAAATAAGGTAGCTCGCCAACATGATGAGCAGTCCGTAACCTGCATCGCCCATACAGAGGCCGAAGAACAGCATGAAGAAGGGGGCGAAATAGACCGTGGGGTCCAGGTCGCGGTACTTGGGCAGGGAGTACATGCGCAGAATAGGTTCGAACAAACGGCTGTAGGCGTTGTTGGTGATTTGGATGGGCACATCGTCGTCCATAATCTCGGGTGAGGAGATTTCGTAGTAGGCGTGGTGTGCTTTAAGGAATTGTTCTATTGAATCGGCCTTTTCCTCTAGTACCCAACCGTTTATCAACTTAACATAGCCTTGGGCTACACTCTCCGTATTGAGTTGTACTCGTGACAGATCGGATGCATTCTCGTAGTCTACCAGCGCGGCACGAAGGGACTGGAGTTCCTCGCCGTGGATGCGCAGAAGCGCCTCGCGAGTGCTCTTCACAGCTGCCTCCTCCTGTTGTATCTCCGCCTCGTAGTGCGCGGGTCCATAAGGGGTGAGTGTCACCTCCTCGGCTTTTATGTCGGGGCACTCCGTGGCTACTACCACAAAGTAGGTACGCTTGTTCTGTTCGTTCACCACCGTGAGGGGGAGTTCCTCCTCCCACTCCTTGCGGAAACTACCCGTCTGACAGCTGAAGTAGTAGGGATGGTATCCCGCAGCCTCCAGTCGTGCAAAGGCGTCACGGCTAAACTCGCCCCACGGCTCTGCCTTCACCAAGTCGCGCTTGAGCGATTCCAAGGCCAGGAGATGTTTCTTCTCTTGGTCGAAGAGCGCCTCCACCTCATCGGGCAGCGCACGACCACGCTCCGCATCCGCCGGACGTGCCGTATAGGATTCCGTATCCTTCAGTCCCGCAGCCAAGTTGTCCAGTTGCGCTATTGTTCTGCGACAACGCTCCGCCTTGTCTATGGCCTCCTGCAACGCGGGCGTCATGGCCCCTTGCTGCAACTCTGCCACATGCACCAGTCCCAAGGAACGTAAATCCTCCAGGAAGGATGCATACTCGGCACCGGACACGAGCATGGTGACCTTTTTCATTTTATCAATCATGCCTCGGCCTCCTTTCTTTTTTGCTGGAGCGACTTGAGGATCTTCTGCGATGACTTGGACAGATTCTCCTCGTCCTCCATGAATCGTTTTATCTTACGTACGGCCTCCTCGTATCCCGGTATCTGCACTTTCTCAAAGAGGTTCACCTTTTGAGTGGTCTTCTTACGTGCATGTTCCAGGAGACCCAATTTGGCGAGTACGAACTCTCGTTCTATAGCCGTCTCTGCTAGTCCTTGCAGCACGCGTATGCCGTCGAAATACCATTTCGGACTGCTGAAGAGTCCGAAGGGTTTGGCGTCCAACTGTATGCTCTTGAGGATGGGTACACGTACGCCGGCTATCTTCTTCACGTCGAGCTCTACATGGCTCAGTGAAACAAGAGAGGCGTCGAACTCTCCCCAGAGTGCATACATGGATTCGTACCCTTGTATTCGGCTTTCGAGTTCCGCTTCGAGACGAGCAGCATCTTCCTTGCTTTTCTTCACCTCAAGTCGCAACGCCGTCTCCTTGCTCTTTATGATGGGCAGGGTACGTCTACGCAGCTTAAGTTGCTTTTCTATCTGCTGTAACGAGGTTTTATTATATTGAAACTTTATCGCCATATCTGTATTAATAATGTGTTACGAGAACACTCCTTACTTCCAGTATATATCGGTGAACTCTTTCTTTATGTTCACCTCTTCCTGCTTGAAGTACTTGCGGAAGAGCTCCCAGGTGACATCGAGCATCTCGGTGGTATCGAGGTTGACGTCGATGGCCAACACGCGGGTGGCGTACTCTTTGGCAAACTCCAGACAGCGGTTGTCGTACTCGGTTAGGTCGAATCCGTTCTCGAGCTTGGTCTTGGCATTGGCTGCATCGGAGTACAAGCGGATGGCGGCGTTCATGACTTGTGAGTGGTCCTTACGAGTCTTCTTTCCGGCTACCAACTGCTTCAGTCGGGACAGGGAGCGGAACGGGTCTACAATGACCTTACCTATGTCGGAGTCGCGACGCAGATAGAGCTGACCTTCGGTGATATAACCGGTGTTATCGGGCACAGCGTGGGTGATATCACCACCGCTCAACGTGGTTACGGCGATGATGGTGATGGAACCGCCTCCTGCGCTCTCGGGGAACTGCACGGCTTTCTCGTAGATCTTGGCTAGGTCGGAATAGAGGGAGCCCGGCATGGAGTCCTTGGATGGAATCTGGTCCATACGGTTGGACACGATGGAGAGGGAGTCGGCGTAGGAGGTCATATCGGTCAACAGTACCAATACTTTCTCGTGCTTCTCTACGGCGAAATACTCGGCGGCCGTGAGGGCCATATCGGGTATCAGCAGTCGCTCTACGGCGGGGTCCTCCGTGGTGTTCATAAAGGCCACGATGCGGTCCAGCGTACCGGCGTTGGAGAAAGTGTTGCGGAAGAAGTAGTAGTCGTCGTTCGTCATACCCATACCGCCCAAGATGATTTTATCGGCTTTGGCGCGCAGGGCTACCATGGCCATCACCTCATTGAAGGGTTGGTCAGGGTCGGCGAAGAACGGGATCTTCTGTCCGGATACCAGGGTATTGTTCAGGTCGATACCGGCGATACCGGTAGCGATGAGTTCACTCGGTTGCTTACGGCGTACGGGGTTGACGCTCGGTCCGCCTATCTCCACCTCTTTGCCCTCTATTGCGGGTCCGTCGTCGATGGGGTTACCATAGGCGTTGAAGAAACGTCCGGCCAGTTGGTCGCTCACCTTTAGGGTAGGTGCTTTACCCAGGAACACCACTTCGGCGTTGGTGGGGATACCTCCGGTACCCTCGAACACCTGTAGTGTCACCTCGTCGCCCATGATACGTACCACCTGTGCCAACTTACCGTCGATGGTGGCCAACTCGTCGTAGCCTACACCGGTAGCCTTGAGGGAGCAGGTGGCTTTCGTTATCTGGTTGATCTTTGTGTATATCTTTTGAAATGCTGTTGAAGCCATATCTTTATATCTTTTTATCGGGTTCGCTTAGGTCATGCTTTCTTGGTTTCGAGCATGTCTACCAATTGTTGTTTATAAGATGTGTACTGCTCGGATTGAAACTCGGAGTAGTTCATCTGTTTGCCCACATTGATGAGCTTCTTGAAGAAGCTGGATACCTCCTCGAAGTTATCGAAGGCTACGGGGGTGGTGCAGACGCGTACTACCAAATCGAGGAGTTCGCGCTGGCGGTCGAGCGGGGTGACGGCGTCTACCTCGTCGAAGGCGTCTTGCTGCAGTATCAGGTAGTCGATAAACTCGGATTTCCAGAAGGTTACGTGGTAGTCTACGGGTACACCGTCATCGCCCAAGATGTTGATCTGCTCGGCTATCTCCTTACCGCGCTGCATGCGGGTCTTGAGGTCGTTGATCTTATCAATCCACTGACCGTCGATACGCTTGGAGATGTATTCGGCGAACTCGGGGTATTCCAGATACTTGGAGTAGGAGTCGATGGGGTTCACGGCAGGATAACGTTTCTTATCGGCACGGTCTTGCTCCAGTCCGTAGAAGCAGCGGGCTACCTTCTTGGTGCCTTCGGTGACGGGTTCCTTGAGGTTACCTCCGGCCGGTGATACGGTACCCAGGAAGGTGATAGAGCCTACTTCGCCGTTGTTCAGATAGACGTATCCGGCACGGCCGTAGAAGTTGGATATCAAGGCAGACAAGTCCATAGGGAAGG
>CAZUTW010000019.1:0-24478 GCA_964623295.1 uncultured Bacteroidaceae bacterium
TACGTTATTCACGTGCAAAGATATAGTTTTTTTTCATCCACACCCAACAAAAAAAAGGATTTTTTCCGAATAGTTTAAGAAGCACAACACAATTCCGTCAATCAAAGCACGATTTAAAAGCACTTAGTTCTACTGCGGTATTGCATCGTTATCACATCACGTCCACAACTTCGGCCACACGTTCCAAGGCTGCGAACATGGTACTTTGCCCCGGCATGATGGAGCAAAAAAAACCGTCCTTCGGAAAAAATTCCTCCGGACGGATTTATAATAAAAACCAAGAAATTTCTTGTTTTAACTACTTGAGAATCTCAAGCTCGCGGAACACCTTAGAAAGGCGCTCAACCGCCAAGTCAACCTGCCCCTTGGTATGGTTTGCCATGAGAGCAAAACGCACCAATGTATCCTGCGGTGCACATGCAGGCGGAATAACCGGGTTGATGAATACACCCTCCTCGAAAGCACGCGCCGTAGCACGGAAAGTCTTCTCGGAATCGCGTACGTACAACGGGATGATAGGACTCTCGGTATCACCAATCTCGAAACCTGCCTCGCGGAACTTAGCCAATGCATAGTTGGTAACATCCCACAACGCCTTGAGACGTTCCGGCTCGTTCTGGATGATGTGCAAAGCCTCCAACGCAGATGCCGTAGCAGCCGGCGTACAACTTGCACTGAAAATGTAGGAACGTGCCGTGTGACGCAACCAGTTAATTATCGTAGAGTCGGCAGCAATGAAACCACCGATAGACGCCAGAGACTTACTGAAAGTACCCATGATAAGGTCAATCTCATCGGTCAAGCCGAAGTGGTCGCAAACACCTCTACCCTGCTTACCGAACACACCGATACCATGTGCCTCATCTACCATGATGCTGGCATTGTACTTGTGCTTCAGCTCTACAATCTTAGGCAGGTTGGCCAAGTCACCCTCCATGGAGAACACACCGTCCACAACGATCAACTTAACCGCATCCGGGTTACACTTCTGGAGCACCTTTTCCAAGTCCTCCATATCGTTGTGCTTGTACTTGTACTGAGTAGAGAACGACAAGCGACGACCGTCTACGATAGACGCATGGTCGCGGTCATCACATATAATATAATCATTACGATCGGTAAGGCATGCAATTACACCCTCGTTTACTGTAAAACCGGTTGAGAAACAAAGCGCCTCGTCCTTGCCGACGAACTCCGCCAATTCCTTCTCCAACTGAACGTGCAAATCCAAGGTACCGTTAAGGAAACGTGAACCCGCACAACCGGATCCATACTTACGCATAGCTGCAACACCGGCCTCAATAACTCTATCGTCACCGGTCAATCCGGTATAGGCATTCGACCCGAACATCAACACTTTGTGTCCTCCCATCTCGACCTCGGTACCCTGCTTTCCCTCAATCTGACGGAAATAAGGATAAACACCTGCGGCCATCAATTCTTGGGGGCGGGTAAATTTTGCCAATTTATCTTGAAGTAATCCCATATATAAATTGTATATTGTATTCTATATTCATTCTATCATTTAACTTTGCCTAGTTATGATAATCGGCTGCAAAGGTACAAAAAAGAGTCGAAACAGCACTATTTTCAGATAAAAAAGAGTTAAATATGCATGAAAGAGAGCACTTTTGCTCCTAATTTGGCGAATAAAACATACCTTTGCACCGGAAACAAACGATTTATGACTGAGAAGAAGAAAATAACGCTTATCGTGAACCCCAAATCGGGCACCACCGGAAAAAAGAAGATATTGGAAACGGTGGAAGAGGAGCTGGATAAGGATAAGTTCACCTATAATATAGTACGGACACAATATGCCGGACATGCTTCCATCCTGACGCGCCAGGCTGTGGAGGAAGGGGTCGATGTAGTAGTGGCTATCGGTGGCGATGGTACGGTCAACGAAATAGCGCGTGCTCTGACCCACACGCAGACGGCACTGGGTATCATCCCGTGCGGATCGGGCAACGGATTGGCTCGACATCTGCACATACCCATGGATATACGCAAGGCGACACGTGTCATAAATCGTTGCTTGATTCATACGTTGGATTATGGTATGATAAACGAATTTCCCTTTTTCTGTACGTGCGGAGTGGGATTCGATGCGTTTATCAGTATGCGCTTTTCTACTTCGGGAAAACGTGGTATCTTGACGTATCTGGAGAACACATTGACGGAGTTCCTGAAATACGAACCTATCACTTACGAGATTACGGCCGATGAGGGTACGCAACAGTACAAGGCGCTCTTGATTGCGTGTGCCAATGCTTCGCAGTATGGCAACAATGCGTTCATTGCTCCGCATGCTTCCATGAAGGATGGCTTGATGGATGTGGTGATTATGGAACCGTTTACGGTGATGGAGGCTCCGCAGTTGGCCATCCAGTTGTTCAATAGGAAGATAGACCAGAACAGCCACATAAAGTCGTTCCGTTGCAAAAAGTTGCAGATAAAGCGCCCGGAGGCGGGACTTATCCACTACGACGGAGACCCGGTAACCACGGGAAAGGACATAAAGGTGACGCTTAAGGAGAAAGGTATCCGCATCGTGGTGAATGCAAATGCCAAGAGGGAGTATCCTGTGTTGCCGCAGACCATTGCCGATTTCTTGGCGGGATGGAACAATGCTACTACCTTATTTAAAGAAGGAAACGATAAGATAAAGAGCCTCAACCAGGAGATTCTGCGCAAACTTACCAACCGGGAATAAGGCACTATGCCCTTGCTTCGTGGATGAAAAAATCCAAGCATTAGTCCAAGTAGAAATCTTGAACCAGATGGTGGTACGTTTCGGTTGTATTACCATCTTTATCAAGCACGTATAGGATCTCTTTCCGATACGATGGAAGTCCGCCTTTGGTGAACCTCATCAGGACACGTTTGGGCTGTTTTCCTTCCTTGGTCACCACCTCGGTGTGGGCGCTCAAAACAAGATTATTGAGTGCACCGGCCGCCACCATATCCTCACGTGCCTCTATGGGCAACACCACTTGGAGCGTGCCCCCCTCTCTTAGCAAACGAGCCGATGCTTTGGCCAACTGCTCGTAGGATAACGTATCGCAACAACGTGCCATATCACGTGCCGCATCTCTGCTTGCCGGAGAGTTGCGATAATAAGGAGGATTGGACACGATTGTGTCGTAAGGCTCCGCCGCATACGTATTGATATCCGCCCGCATCACCCGCACCGAATCCGGCCAGGGAGAAGCCGCCACATTGGCCGCAGCCTGCTCCACCGCCGGAGCATCCAAGTCTATGGCATCCACCGAGAAAGAGTTGCTTCCGGCATTTGTCAGTCGGTTGACACAGAGGAGCGCAATCACCCCCGTACCCGTACCCACATCGAGTATCCGCCGTGCCCCCTCCAGGTGCGCCCATGCACCCAGCAAAACGGCATCGGTACCCACCTTCATGGCACACAAATCTTGACATACCGTAAACGCTTTAAACTGAAAACTTTTCCCTTTCATTTGCTCAAAAATCTTATTTCTCGCTGCAAAAGTACAAAATAAAACACAAAATCGCCCCTTCGAGCCCTATTATTGCACACCAAATGAACGTTCATATCGTTTTTTTTCGTACCTTTGCATTTCGACTAAAGTAATTCTATTTGTTATGAGTAAAAAGACACAAGACATTTTCGCAGTCATGACAGACTCGGACAGCAATTACGCACAACTTTCAAAAATAAAAGTTGCATCGGAGTTGCCCATTCTCACACTGAGAAACTCTGTTTTATTCCCGGGAACCATCATGCCCATCACCGTTGCCAGAGAGACTTCCAAGCAACTGATTATGGATTTCAAGGGCTCGGGAAAGAAGATTGTCGGCGTGGTTTGCCAAACGGAACCCGAGGTGGAAGAACCTACGTTCGAAGATCTCCGTAAGGTGGGAACGTATGCTGTTATTCTCAGCGTTGAGGAGAAGATGGACGACACCCTTTCCGTTTTGGCGCAGGGAATCTCTCGTTTCACCCTCGAAGAGCCGGTGCAAACCCATCCATATCTCATAGCAAAGGTCCGCAAGACTCCGGAGTATTTCCGTAAATCCTATCAAGAGGAGTTCGACATGGTGTTGCAAAACATAAGAGAACAGATAGGTAGATTTGCAGAACTCACCGGCGAGAACAAGGAGAAGATGGACTACGCATTTAAGTTCACCAACGACCCACGCACTTTGCTGAATTTACTCTGTACACAACTGCCTCTTCACTACATAGAGAAAACGTACCTCTACGATGACAACAATCTGTTGACAAGAGCGTACGATTTATCTAAGTGCCTGAACATACATATCCGCAAAGAGGAACTTCGCCACAATGTTGCACAGCAGGTCAACCAGGAATTCGACAAGCAACAGCGAGAGTACTACCTGCAGGCGGAACTGACCAAGATACAGGCGCAGCTGAGCGGCGACGGCGATGGAAAATCGGACGTCACACGTCTCCAGGAAAAGTTGAAAGAGTTGGAGATGGAGGAGAACCATCCGGAAATCTTCGAGGAATTGTCCAAGGAGATTCTTAAGCTGAACCGCATAGCGCAGCAGTCGCCCGACTACAATGTGCTCTACAACTACCTCACCACCGTGCTGTCGCTCCCGTGGCTGCCCGAGGAGGCCGAGGAGATAAGTCTGCACAAGGCTAAAAAGACACTGGACAAGGATCACTATGGATTGGAGAAGGTGAAGGAGCGCATCCTGGAACACTTGGTGGTGATGAAGGAGCGTCAAGATTCCAAGGCCCCCATTCTCTGTCTGTATGGCCCTCCGGGAGTAGGTAAGACATCGCTCGGTAAGAGTATAGCTGCCGCTACGGGACGTAAGTACATACGTGTTTCGTTGGGCGGTACACACGACGAATCGGAGATACGCGGTCACCGCAGAACGTACATAGGTGCCATGCCGGGACGTATCATCAAGAGCCTCATTAAGGTGAAGAGTTCTACTCCGGTAATGGTGCTCGATGAGATTGATAAGATAGGTATGGGCTCCAACCACGGAGACCCCTCTTCGGCGCTATTGGAGGTGCTGGACCCGGAACAGAACAAGACGTTCCACGACAACTATGTGGATGTGGACTTCGACCTGTCCAACGTGATGTTCATCGCTACGGCCAACTCGCTGAGTACCATTCCGAGCGCACTGCTCGACCGTATGGAGATTATCGAAGTGAGCGGTTACCTGGCCGAGGAGAAGTTGGAGATTGCCAAGCAGCACCTCATTCCCAAGCAGTTGGAGGAGTGCGGGCTGAAGAAGGATGCCGAAAATACGGTTAAGTTCTCCAAGCAGGCCATCGCCTACCTCATTGAGAACTACACCCGCGAATCCGGTGTACGACAGTTGGAGAAGCAGATAAACAAGGTGATTCGAAAGTTGCTGTACAAGCGCTACGTAGAGAATGCCGAAATAGGAACCGCTCCCCTCACCCCCGAGAACATCACGGAGCTGCTCGGCAAGCCCATGTACACCCGCGACATCTACCAAGGCAACGATTTTGCCGGCGTGGTAACGGGATTGGCATGGACGTCGGTAGGCGGTGAGATTCTCTTCATAGAGACCAGCTTGAGCAAGGCACGCGCCGGCAAGTTGACCCTGACCGGTAACCTGGGCGACGTGATGAAGGAATCGGCAGTCATAGCACTGGAGTACATCAAGGCACACACCGACCTGTGGAACATAGACTTCCGCCTGTTGGAGCAGTGGAACATCCACGTACACGTGCCCGAGGGGGCTACCCCCAAGGACGGACCGTCGGCCGGTGTCACCATGGTCACCTCCATGGTATCGGCTCTCACCCAGCGCAAGGTGCGCAAGAACCTCGCCATGACCGGTGAGATTACTCTGCGCGGTAAAGTGCTTCCGGTGGGTGGTATCAAGGAGAAGATACTGGCAGCAAAACGTGCCGGCATCACCGACATAGTACTTTGCAAGGAGAACCGCAGAGACATAGAGGAGATTAAACCTATCTACGTGAAGGGACTCACGTTCCACTACGTAGACACTATAAAAGAGGTAATAGACTTTGCCCTGCTGGACGAGAAAGTGGCCCACCCGGTAGAGTTCACCTACTTCGATGAAGAAAAAAAGGATAAATAGTATATGAAGTTCGACTTACAATATACAGACAGTAAGTGCAACGCGAGAGCAGGCGTTATAACCACCGACCACGGCCCCATAAAGACCCCAATCTTTATGCCCGTGGGCACGTGCGGTTCGGTGAAAGGTGTACACCTTCGCGAGTTGAAGGAGGATATAAAAGCCCAGATTATCCTGGGCAACACCTACCACCTGTACCTGCGCCCCGGCACAAGCATACTGGAGAAAGTGGGAGGATTGCACAAGTTCAACGGATTCGACGGACCGATGCTTACCGATAGTGGTGGTTTCCAGGTGTTTTCGTTGACCGGAATACGTAAGCTCACCGAAAAAGGTTGCGAGTTTCGTAGCCATATAGACGGTTCCAAACATATCTTTACGCCCGAGGGAGTGATGGATATAGAACGCTCCATAGGTGCCGACATCATGATGGCACTCGATGAGTGTACACCGGGAACCGCCGATTATCAATACGCCAAGAAGAGTATGGAGATGACCCACCGTTGGCTGGATCGCTGCATCAACCGTTTTCAGGAGACGCAGCCGCTCTATGGGTATCATCAGTCTCTGTTCCCGATTGTACAGGGATGTACCTTCCGCGACTTGCGACAGCAGTCGGCGGAGTACATTGCAAGCAAGGGAGCCGAGGGTAATGCCATAGGCGGACTGGCTGTGGGCGAACCTACCGATGTGATGTACGAGATGATTGAGGTGGTGAATGCCATACTCCCCAAGGACAAGCCTCGCTATCTGATGGGAGTGGGTACACCTATTAATATATTGGAGGGTATAGAACGCGGAGTGGACATGTTCGACTGCGTGATGCCTACCCGCAACGGACGCAATGCCATGCTCTTTACCCGCAACGGTACTATGAACATGCGCAACAAGAAGTGGGCCGATGACTTCAGTCCCATCGAGGAGGGCGGTGCCAGCTACGTGGATACCACCTATAGTAAGGCCTACCTGCACCACCTCTTCAAGGCGCAGGAGTTGCTCGCCATGCAGATAGCGTCCATACACAACCTGGCCTTCTATGTACAGCTGTCGCAAGAGGCAAGACAGCACATCATAGCCGGCGACTTTGTGATGTGGAAAGCCAAGATGGTACAACAAATGAACACACGTTTGTAATAAAAAAAGATTCTAAAAGGAACGTATGAAACTCATCAGTAAACTGGACATCTACCTGATAAAGAAGTTTTTGGGAACATATATCTTTTCCATCCTGATTATCATATCCATTATGATTGTCTTCGACTTCAACGACAGTCTGGATAAATTCACCACCAATCAGGCCCCGTGGAAGCGCGTGATTTTGGACTATTATGCCAACTTCATCCCCTACTACGCCAACTTGTTCAGTCCGCTGTTTGTGTTCATCTCGGTAATCTTCTTCACCTCTAAGTTGGCGGGCAATTCCGAGATTATCGCTATGTTATCCACGGGTGTCAGTTTCAACCGACTGCTCAAGCCCTATATGATTTCTGCGGGTATCATCGCTGTAGTCTCTTTTGTGCTGGGAAGCTACTTCATTCCACGTGGCAACGTAACGCGACTGAACTTCGAGACGCAGTACAAGAACAAGAAGAAGACGGAATTTGCCGACAATGTTCAGTTGCAGGTGGATACCGGTGTGATTGCCTTCATGCAGTCTTATGTGAGCAACATAAAAACAGGATACAACTTCTCGTTGGATAGTTTCCACAACAAGAAACTGATTACCCATCTTACCGCCAGTTCCATCAGCTACGACACATTGGCCGAGGACAAGTATCGCTGGATAATCTACAACTATACCCTGCGCGAAATGAAGGGTAGACGAGAGAAGATTACCTCCGGTGCCCGTCTGGAAAAGACCATCGCCATGGAGCCGTCGGACTTTGTCTACGTGAAGCACCAGCAGGAAGCCTACACCAACGACGAACTCTTGGACTACATAGCCAAACAACGACTGCGCGGTGCCGGCAACGTGGCCAGCTACGAGTTGGAGTACTACAAGCGCTTCGCCTCCCCCTGCTCGGCCTTCATTCTCACCATCATAGGTGTGTCACTATCGTCGCGCAAACGAAAAGGCGGTATGGGTATCTACCTGAGTATAGGTCTCTTCCTAAGTTTTGCCTACATCATGTTCCAGACCATCTTCTCCACCTTTGCCACCAATGCCGGTTGGCCCCCCTACATAGCCGTGTGGATACCCAACATACTCTTTGCCTTCATAGCATACTACTGCTACACCAAGGCACCGAGATAACAACGACAAGAATAGAAACCAAAATAGATTTTTGAATTGTGGATTTTTACGATTTAGATTTAGACGATTATGTTTTAGATGCTCTCGATGCGATGCATTTCGAAACCTGCACCCCCATTCAGGAGCAATCTATCCCTGTTATACTTCAAGGTAAGGATATTATAGGTGTGGCACAAACCGGTACGGGTAAGACTGCCGCCTATCTGTTGCCTGTACTGAGCCAATTGTGTAGCGGAGACTATTCAGCGGATCACATCAACTGCATCATCATGTCTCCTACACGCGAGCTTGCTCAACAGATAGACCAAGCTATAGAGGGCTTTTCGTACTATATGCCAATTACCAGTCTGGCCATCTACGGTGGTAACGATGGTATCCGCTACGAACAGGAAAAGAGAGGATTGGCACGCGGTGCCGATATCATCATCGCCACTCCGGGACGCTTTATCAGCCACTTGGGATTGGGCAATGTAGACTTGTCACACGTATCTTTCTTTATTCTGGACGAGGCGGACCGAATGCTCGATATGGGCTTTGCGGAGGATATCATGCAGATAGAGAAGGCGCTGCCTAAGGAACGACAGACCATTATGTTCTCGGCTACCATGCCGACAAAAATACAGACGTTGGCCAAGACCATCCTGAAGAATCCGGTGGAGATTAAGTTGTCGGTAAGCAAACCGGCAGAGAAGATTCGACAGACGGCTTACATCTGCTACGAGAACCAAAAGATACAGATTCTAAAAGATCTGTTCGAGAAGGAACACTTGGAGCGTGTCATCATCTTCGGTTCGTCCAAGAGCAAGGTGAAGGAGATTGCCATTGCACTGAAACGTCTGCACTTGAGTGTGGACGAGATGCACTCCGACTTGGACCAATCGCAGCGCGACAAGGTGATGTACGCTTTCAAGGCAAACAACGTACACATACTGGTGGCTACGGATATCGTGGCGCGCGGTATCGATATAGATGACATACAGATGGTTATCAACTTCGACGTACCTCACGATGCCGAGGACTACGTGCACCGCATAGGTCGTACGGCACGTGCCAACCGCGACGGTAGAGCCATCACGTTTGTCAACGAGAAGGACTTTTCGCAGTTCAAACAGATAGAACGTTTCTTGGAGAAGGAGATAGAAAAGACTCCCCTCCCCGATGGCCTGGAGGCACCGCACTACAAGGAGGAACAGAAGGGCAAAAATTCACGTAAGAAAAAGTCCGGCGGAAAGAAGAACGGCAACAAAAAGGCAAACGGACAGCCCAAGGCTGCTGCCGAAAACGCTGCACCCGCAAGCGTAGAAAAGAGTGCCGAGGCAGGAGGCAATAGTGCCGAAACACCCAAGAAAAAGCGGAAACATCACCACCGTCGTAAGAAGAGCGGCAATGCACCCCAGGAGGGCGGCACACAAACTCCCGCATCCGCTCCCGTCGACAATGCAACAGGAAAAGAATGACAAAGAAAGAAGAAACATCCCATCGCAGGAATAGTGGGAGACTGGAACGCTTAATCGCTCGGATTCAATCGTCCGAACGGTTGAGCGATTTGTCCCAAAAGGTCCTGGTAACCTTATCCATCGTGGTTATGGTCGTTGTGGCCGTAGCCATCGTACTCATGAAACGCCAACACGTAGACTACAAGGTGGCCGAGGAGAAGGCTTATGCCAAACTCAACGACAACTCCACCTACGAGGAGCTGCAGGCATATGTGGTAAACTTCAAGGGCGGAAAGCACTACGACATAGTTGCAAAACGCTTTAAACGCATGACCTACATCAAAGAGGAATGGGAACTCGCCGAAAGTCGCAACAATGCCGAGGCCTACGCCATCTTCCTGGAACATTACCCCTTCAGCTTCATGTCCGATGAGGCACACAGCCGTCTGGACAGCCTGCGCTACAAAGAGCTCATGGAGGACCCCACCCCTACGAAGTTGCAAGCCTTCATAGAAAAGTATCCCAACAACAAGCACATAGACGAAGTGAAGCGTACCCTCTTCTCCGCCAAGCAAGAGGTGGTGCGCAAGAGAACGGGCGATTACCTCTGCGCAAATTTTTACAGAAGTGCCTACCGCCCCACCATCACGCTACGCGAGGTAGACAACAATGTGTACGAAGGATTGGCCCCCTGTCGCGGCGATACCTTGATACGTTTCCGCATAGAATTCAACAAGCGATTTAAGGTAAGTTCTTTCAAATTAATGGGTAAAGTAGCTCCAAAAGCGCCAAGTTCCGACGTCCAAGAGTAGGTTCATGGGTCGAAAATTTGCATTTCTCCCCTAAAATCAGTACCTTTGCACCCAAATTAAAGAAAGAATAATGATTACAGTATCCAATCTCGCCATTCAATTTGGCAAAAGAGTCCTTTACAAGGATGTTAACCTGAAGTTTACTAATGGTAATATTTACGGAATTATCGGTGCCAACGGTGCCGGAAAATCCACCCTCCTGAAGGCTATCTCCGGAGAACTGGAGCCAACCAAAGGAAACGTCACATTGGGCCCGGGAGAGCGTTTGTCCGTATTGAGCCAAGACCACTTTAAGTATGATAACTGTACCGTACTGAACACCGTGCTGATGGGTCACACCACGCTGTGGGACGTCATGCAGGAGCGCGATGCGCTCTATTCAAAGGCCGATTTCAGCGACGAGGACGGTATCAAGGTGGCAGAATTGGAGGAGAAATTTGCCGAGATGGGCGGATACAACGCCGAGAGCGATGCGGCTGCTCTGCTGAGCGGTCTGGGCATCAAGGAGGCGCTGCACTACCAGATGATGGGCGAACTGAGCGGTAAGGAGAAGGTACGTGTCATGTTGGCAAAGGCGCTTTTCGGTAACCCGGACAACTTGTTGCTCGATGAGCCTACCAACGACTTGGACTTGGAGACCGTAAACTGGTTGGAGAGCTATCTTTCCGAATTTGAGCACACCGTATTGGTGGTGAGCCACGACCGTCACTTCCTGGATTCCGTTTGTACACACACCGTAGATATCGACTTTGGCAAGGTAACACTGTTTGCCGGTAACTATAGTTTCTGGTACGAGTCCAGTCAGTTGGCCCTGAGACAAGCTCAGAACCAGAAGGCTAAGGCCGAGGAGAAGAAGAAGGAGTTGGAGGAATTCATCCGTCGTTTCTCTGCCAATGTAGCGAAGAGTAAGCAGACCACCAGCCGTAAGAAGATGTTAGAGAAACTGAACGTAGAGGAGATTCAGCCTTCTACCCGTAAGTATCCGGGCATCATCTTCCAGATGGAGCGCGAACCGGGTAACCAGATTCTGGAGGTGAAAGACCTGAAGGCTACCATGGACGACGGTACCGTACTGTTCGACAACGTATCCTTCGAGGTGCAAAAGGGCGACAAGATTATCTTCTTGAGTCACAACCCGCGTGCCATGACGGCATTGTTCGAGATTATCAACGGTAATCGCCAAGCCGATGCCGGTACCTATAACTGGGGTGTTACCATCACTACAGCCTATCTGCCGGTGGACAACACCGCATTCTTCGACTGCGACAAGAACTTGTTGGAGTGGCTCGCACAGCATGGCGAGGGCAACGATGTGTTCTTTAAGGGATACCTGGGACGTATGCTCTTTAGCGGCGAGGAGATTATGAAGAAGGTGAACGTACTCTCCGGAGGTGAGAAGATGCGTTGTATGATTGCACGCATGCAACTCAAAAATGCCAACTGCTTGATTTTGGATACTCCGACCAACCACTTGGATTTGGAGAGCATACAGGCATTCAACAACAATTTGAAGCTGTTCAAAGGTAACATTCTCTTCTCCAGCCACGACCATGAGTTCATAGAGACCGTAGCCAACCGCATCATCGAACTCACTCCGAATGGTACCATCGACAAGATGATGGAGTACGATGAGTACATCACCGATGAGCATATCAAGGAGTTGAAGCAGAAAATGTACGGCGAATAACCATTTTTTGTACTTTAAAAGTACCCTTGGCAAGTTTTTTGTAACGACTTTAATAGACAATTGTGTCTATAGAGTAGTATTGCATATATAATATAATAAGGTAATGGCAAATAACGAAAATACGGAAGAGATAAAGAAGACGGAGGAAACGGTAGAACAAACTGCCGCTCCGGAAACCGCTCAAGAGGAGTCTGCTGAACCCAAAGCGGAGAAAACGCTGGAGGAGAAGTATGCCGATGCTTTGGCTGAGATTGAGGAGTTGAAGAAGGACAAGCTGTACAAAGCAGCCGAGTTCGACAACTACCGCAAAAACATGATGAAGCAGCGTGCGGAACTCATTCTGAACGGAGGCGAGAAAACCATCAAAGCCATCTTGCCGGTGCTCGACGATTTCGAGAGAGCAATTAAGAACATCAATACAACAGAGGATTTCAACGCACTGAAAGAGGGTGTGGAACTTATCCAGGCTAAGTTGAACAAGGCACTGGAGGGCGAAGGACTCAAGAAGATGGATACGCAGGGACAGAAGTTCGATACCGACTTCCACGAGGCGGTAGCTCTTGTACCGGCTCCCACTCCCGAACTGAAGGGCATGGTTATGGACTGTACCCAAACCGGTTACACACTCAACGAGAAGGTGATTCGTCACGCTCAAGTAGTTGTAGGACAATAAAAAGCAAAGGTTAACACAATTATGGCAAGCGATTATTATGAAGTGCTGGGAGTCGACAGAAACGCCACAGCAGAAGAAATAAAAAAGGCCTACAAAAAGGTAGCAATAAAGTATCACCCGGACAGAAACCCGGGCGATAAGCAGGCTGAGGAGAAGTTCAAAGAGGCAGCCGAAGCCTACGATGTACTGCGTGATGAAGACAAAAGAGCACGCTATGATCGTTTTGGCAAAGAGGGTGTGAACGGTGCCGGTGGTTTCGGCGGATTCGGTGGTGCCGGAGGGGGCATGAACATGGACGATATCTTCTCTATGTTCGGCGATATCTTCGGCGGTCACGGTTTCGGCGGTGGCTTCGGCGGTGGACGCAGTACGCGTGTGAACCGCGGACAGGACTTGCGTCTGCGCGTAAAGTTGAACCTGAACGAGATTGCAGAGGGCTGTACCAAGAAGTTTAAGGTAAAGAAGGCGGTGGCCTGCCCGGATTGTAATGGTACGGGTTCCGAGAACGGTAAGACGGTTACCTGTTCGCAGTGTAACGGTAGCGGTGTAGTTTCCCGCGTGGTGAACACCATGTTGGGACGTATGGCTACCCAGTCGGAGTGCCCCACTTGTAGCGGTACGGGTAAGACCATCGAGAAGAAGTGCAGCAAGTGTAAGGGTACCGGCGTGGTAGACGGCGATGAGGTAGTGGAGATTAAAATCCCTGCCGGTGTGGCCGGTGGCATGGTTCTCACGGTGTCCGGAAAGGGTAACGCCGGTAGAAACAATGGCGTGAACGGCGATATTCAGGTGATTGTGGAGGAGGAACCATCCAAGGAGTTTGTTCGACAGGACAAGGACCTTATCTACAGTTTGTTGCTGACCGTTCCGCAGGCAGTTCTGGGCGATACGGTGGAGATTCCTACACTTACCGGTAAGGCGAAGATTAAGATTGAACCGGGTACGCAGCCGGGTAAGGTACTGCGCCTCAAGGGTAAAGGATTGCCTGCCATCCAGGGATATGGATATGGTTACGGCACGGGTGATATCATCATCAATGTGAGCGTATACATACCGGAGGAATTGTCCAAGGAGGAGCATCAGGCTTTCAAGAAGATGATGGACAGCGATAACATGCAACCGAACTCCAAGGTGAAGAGTACTATCTTCTCTAAGTTCAAGAGCTTCTTTGAATAAGTAGATTATAAAAACAAACGAACCATGATGGATTACGAACAGACGTTGGAATATTTGTTCAACAGCGCACCGCTGTTTCAAAACATAGGAGCGGGTGCATATAAGGAGGGATTAACCACTACCGAAACACTCGACAACCACTTCGGAAATCCACATCGATCGTTTAAGACCATACATGTAGCAGGAACCAACGGAAAGGGTTCCTGCTCACATACTATAGCGGCCATACTGCAGGCGGCCGGCTACAAGGTGGGTTTGTACACTTCGCCCCACTTGGTAGACTTCCGCGAACGTATTCGTGTGAACGGCACTCCGGTGTCTCGGCAGTATGTCATCGATTTCGTAGAACAGGAGCGCAACTTCTTTGAACCGCTGCATCCGTCGTTCTTCGAACTCACCACTGCCATGGCGTTCAAGTATTTTGCCGAACAGAAGGTGGACGTGGCGGTCATCGAGGTGGGACTGGGTGGCAGATTGGACTGCACCAACATCATCCGCCCGGAGGTGAGCATCATCACCAACATCAGTTTCGACCACATCGCTTTCCTGGGCAATACCCTGGAGAAGATTGCGGGCGAAAAGGCGGGAATCATCAAGCAGGGTATCCCGGTGGTGATTGGTGAAACGCAGCCCGAAACGGAACCCGTGTTCCGTGCCAAGGCACAGGAGGTGGGTACCGACATTTACTTTGCCGATCAAAGCCATGAGATTCTTTCTTTCGTAAACAACTTCAGCAGCATAGATTACCGGACGGAACACTTCGGTGCACTCCAAGCCGAACTCTCCGGCGACTGCCAGACCAAGAACATGGCAACGATTCTCACCGCCATCCGTTTGCTGCAGGCGCAGGGATGGAACATCGGGACGGAACATGTACGCCAGGGAGTGAAGAACGTATGCGAAACGACAGGACTCATGGGGCGCTGGCAGATTTTGCAGAAGTCTCCGCTGATTGTTACCGACACGGCACACAACGTGGGTGGTTTCCAATACATCGCCCAACAATTGAGGGCATTGAAATGTCAACGACTCCACATTGTTATCGGCATGGTCAACGATAAGGATATACACACCGTACTCTCCTTGTTGCCGCAGGGTGCCACCTACTATTTCACCCAAGCATCCGTAAAGCGTGCCCTTGCCGCGGAGCAACTCAAGTTGCAGGCTGCCGAATTCAGTCTCGAGGGGAAGAGCTACCCCACCGTAGCACAAGCCTACCAAACCGCCGTGACTCAACTCGAACAAGAGGATGCACTCTACATAGGAGGCAGCAATTTTATCGTTGCCGATTTGTTGGCTGCAATCCATAAAGAATAGAAAAGTTTGTGCTCTAAAAAAGGCACAAACATTTTTTTTCCACATTATATGATTCTTTTTTGGGTTTCTGCTTGCATATTAAAAAGATTTTAATTTAATTTGCAGGAAGATTATAACTTATAGACAAAAAAGGACATATAAAAATGGATATCAAAGAGCAAAATGTTTGTGGTTTGGAAAGAAAGAACTTTCAAGCCACAGTACAAGGAAAACAAACCGACCTCTACATTCTTAAGAATGCCAAAGGTCACGAGGTAGCTATCACCAACTATGGCGGCGCACTTGTTGCCATCATGGTGCCCGATAAAGACGGTAAGCTGGCCAACGTGGTACAGGGACACGATACCATACAAGGTGTTATCGATAGTCCGGAACCCTTCCTGAGTACCCTCATCGGACGCTTCGGCAACCGTATCTGCAAAGGTAAGTTCACCCTCGATGGCAAAGAATATCAGTTGGCTATCAACAACGGACCGAACGCTTTGCACGGCGGACCTACCGGTATACACGCCCGCGTATGGGATGCTTACCAACTCAACAACCAAAGCCTTGAACTCAAATACACATGCGCCGATGGCGAAGAGGGATTCCCCGGAAACCTTGCCATCACTGTTATTTACTCCTTTACCGATGCCGATGAATTGGTTATAGACTACAGCGCCGTAACCGACAAGAAGACCATCGTGAACCTTACGAACCATGGTTTCTTCTCTCTGGCAGGCATCGCCAACCCTACTCCTACGATTGAGCACCTTAAGTGCAAGATCAATGCAGACCACTATCTGCCCATCGATGACACATCTATCCCTTATGGTCCCGTGGCTCCGGTCGAGGGTACTCCGTTCGATTTTAGAGAGTACCACGAGATAGGCGAGCGCATCGATGCCGACGATGAGCAGACCAAGAACGGTGCAGGCTACGACCACTGCTTTGTACTGAACAAGAAAGAAGTGGGCGAACTCAGCTTTGCCGCTAAGATATACGAGCCGGTAAGCGGTCGCAACATGGAGGTGTACACCACCGAACCGGGTGTTCAGGTTTACACCGATAACTGGGCCGACGGTTACGCAGGCCAAAACGGAAGCACATTCCCCCGCCGCAGCGCCATCTGCTTCGAGGCTCAGCACTTCCCCGACTCCCCCAACCGCGGTTACTACCCCTCTACCGTGTTGGCTCCCGGAGAAACCTACACACAGAAGACTATATATAAATTCGGTATAGGCGAATAATCAACTAAAACAATAATTACAACTAACAATTAAAGAACAATGAGTCAAAAACAAACGCCGAACTATACGTTCGCATTAATCATTGTCATAGCGGTATGCTTCCTGATAGGATTCGTTACCACCATGAACAATTCAATGATTGAGTTCTGTAAAAATGCCTTCCAACTGAACAACTTCCAGAGTCAGTTGGTTAACTCAGCCTTCTACGGAGCCTATATCATGTCCATCCCGTTTGGACTGATGATGAGTAAGATAGGTTACAAAGCAACCCTCGTACTCGGTTTGGCTGTAGTAGGTATCGGTTTCATCATCAACTTCCTCTGCATCGACAGCAATCTGAACGGCAACGTAAGCACTGTATACTGGATGTTCCTGGCTTGCATGTTTATCGTAGCACTGGGTATCGTGATGCTTCAGTTGGTTGCCAACCCCTACGTCATGGTATTGGGTTCTCCGGAGAAGGGTGCTTTCCGCATGACCTTCAGTCAGGCATTGAACTCTGTTGCAACCACCGTTGCTCCTATCTTTATTCTGAACGTCATCCTGGGTGGCAAGAAGGCAAGCGATGCAGCTCCGGCCGATATCCCTTATCCTTATCTGGGTCTGGGTATCTTCACCTTGGTTCTCTGCATCATCCTTTATTTCTTGAAGTTGCCAAACATCAACGAGGGTGAGCAGGCAGCCGAAAGCACCGGCGTACAGAAGGAATACAAGAGCAGCGTGTTCAAGTATCCGCACGTATGGTTCGGAGCACTCGGTATCTTCATGTACATGGGACTCGAGATTGGTGTTCCCTCCATGTTGGCCGCTTACTTCGAGGCTCACAAAGATATCCTCAACAACGAGAATGCAACCGACTACCTGTGGCTCTATTGGGGCGGCATGATGGTAGGACGTTTCATCGGTGCCGGTATTCTGTCTAAGTTCCAGCCACGCACGTTGTTGTCCGTATGCTTGATTGCAGGTGCCGTTTGCGTAGGACTCTCCTTCTTCCTCAACGGATTCGCATCCGTTTACGCCATGTTGGCAGCCGGTTTGTTCCACTCCGTTATGTGGCCGTTGGTATTCAACCTGGGTCTTCAGGATTTGGGTCCGCACACCAAGGCAGCATCCGGAATCATCAACCTGGGTGTTGTGGGTGCAGCCATCCTTACTCCGCTCATGGGCTTGGTAGTAGACAACCCCGCCCTCGGCGTAGGTACCGCTATCTGCATGATGTTCATCTACTACGCATACGTAATGTGGTTCTGCTGGAAAGGTAGCCGCGTAGGTTTGGACTAAACGAGAAACTTTCCAAAGTAAAAATATAAAATACAAACTCTAAAATTAAATAGTTATGAAACTTACAATTGACGATGTCAGAAGTCGCTTCATCAAGCACTTCGACGGCACAACCGGTTCAGTGTATGCAGCCCCCGGTCGTATCAACCTCATCGGTGAGCACACCGACTACAACGGTGGTTTCGTGTTCCCGGGTGCAGTACAGCAGGGTATGATTGCCGAGATTAAGCCCAACGGCACTCGCATTGTACGCGCCTACTCCATCGACTTGAAGGACTACGCAGAGTTCTCACTCGACGATCCGAAGGGTCCCAAGGCCATGCACTTCCGCTATATATTTGGTGTTTGTCAAGAGATGATGAAGCTCGGTATCCCCGTACAGGGTTTCAACACCGCTTTTGCAGGTGATGTACCTCTGGGTGCAGGTATGTCTTCTTCTGCAGCTCTCGAAAGCTGCTTCGCCTATGCACTGGACGACTTGTTCGGTAAGGGCGACACCGACCGCATGACGCTGGCCAAGGTGGGACAGGCAACCGAACACAACTATATCGGTGTAAATTGTGGTATCATGGACCAGTTTGCTTCTTGCCACGGTAAGGCAAACAACCTCATGCGTCTGGACTGCCGCAGCGGTGAGTTCCAGTACTTCCCATGGGATCCGAAGGGTTACAAACTCGTGTTGGTAAACTCTTGCGTTAAGCACGCATTGGTAGGTTCTCCCTACAACGACCGTCGTAACTCTTGCGAGCGTGTAGCCAAGGCTATCGGCGTGGAGACACTGCGCGATGCCGATTGGGACAAGCTGGAGGCTGTTAAGGATCAGATCTCCGAGGAGGATTACAAGCGCGCTAAGTACGTCATCGGTGAGTACTACCGTGTATTGGCAGTCTGCGATGCTCTGGAGAAGGGCGACTACGAGACCGTAGGTCAGAAGATGTACGAGACACACGAAGGTCTGTCCAAGGACTATGAGGTATCTTGCGAGGAGCTCGACTTCTTGAACGAGGTAGCCAAGGAGTGCGGCGTAACCGGTTCCCGTATCATGGGTGGCGGCTTTGGCGGTTGCACCATCAACCTCGTAGCCGAAGAGTTGTACAAGAACTTCACCGAGACCGCTAAGAAGCGCTTCAAAGAGAAGTACGGCAAGGAACCTGTCATCATCGACGTGGTGATAGGCGACGGTGCCCGCAAACTCTGCTAATAGCATAGGTTAAACAAGAAAATTTGGGTTCCGTTCTTCACAGAAAGTTCGGAACCCATTTCTTTTTTCTACCAAGAGAGACTGCGAAACAAGAGAGCGTATTTCGACGCATTTTGCCGGCAATTTATACCGTGTAGAGAGACAAAAATACCACTTTTTGGGGCGAAAAACGGGTTAAAAGTGTATTTTCGACACTTATATGCTATATAACATAAAAAAAACGCCCTCTATATTGAATTTTATTTGTACTTTTACGCAGTTATAAATTAACCGTACAACTAATAATTAAAAAAATGTATGAAAACAATTAAGAAACTGGGGCTGGGAGCCGGATTAGCGCTTGCTATGATGGCCTCTTGCGACAACAAAAACGTAACGGCAAATCTTACCGATTCAGGGCTGAATCCGGAAGATTTCAAGAGCGAATTCGGAGGCAAACAGACCGAGTTGTTCGTATTGAAGAATGCGAACGGCATGGAGGTATGTATCACCAACTTCGGTGGACGTATCGTATCCGTAAATGTTCCCGACAAGGATGGTAATTTCAAAGACGTAGTATTAGGCTTCGACAAGGTAACCACATACGAGGACACCATCAATACTCCGAGCGACTTCGGTGCCGCTATCGGTCGCTATGCGAACCGTATCAATAAGGGTATCATCGTCATCGATGGCGACTCCATCCAGCTGCCGACCAACAACTTCGGCCACTGCCTGCACGGTGGTCCACAGGGATGGCAGTACCAGGTGTACGACGGTAAGTTGGTAAACGACTCTACCGTTACCATGACCATGCATTCCGAGGATGGCGATGCCAACTTCCCGGGCAATGTAGAGGCAGTGGTTACCTATACGCTTACCTCCGACAATGCCATCGACATCAAGTACGAGGCTACTACGGATAAGAAGACAGTCATCAACATGACCAACCACTCTTACTTCAACCTGAACGGCGACCCCACTCAGCCTGTTACCAACCACGTTCTGTACATCAATGCAGACAACTTCACCCCGGTTGATACCACTTATATGACCACCGGTGAAATTCTTCCGGTTGCAGGTACTCCTATGGACTTCACCACTCCTACCGAGTTGGCAAAAGATATAAAGAATTTTTCATTCGAGCAGATTAAGAATGCCAATGGTTTCGACCACAACTGGGTACTCAATACCAAGGGCGATGAGAGCCAGGTAGCTTGCACCGTTTACTCTCCTACAAGCGGCATTCAGTTGGACGTTTACACCAACGAGCCGGGTGTACAGTTCTACTCAGGTAACTTCCTGGATGGCACCATGGTAGAGAAGGGCAAGAAAGGCATCACCTACCAGCAACACGCAGGTATGTGCCTAGAGACCCAGAAGTATCCCGACACCCCGAACAAACCGGAGTGGCCATCGGCCTTCCTGAACCCGGGTGAGAAGTATTACAGTCACTGTATCTTCAAGTTCTCTGTAAAGAAATAATCCTAATAACAATTAACAATAAAATGAACAGTATTTCACAGGCGATTAGCCAATCGGGATTCGAAACCATCGACTTCGTGATCCTCGTTGTGTACCTCTGCCTTCTGGTAGGATTGGGCATGTTCTTGAGCCGCACCAAAGACGGACAAGAGAAGAGTGCCACCGACTACTTCTTGGCAGGTAACACTCTAACATGGTGGGCCGTAGGTGCCTCCCTGATAGCCGCGAACATCTCCGCAGAGCAGTTCATCGGTATGTCCGGAACCGGATATGCCGACGGTATTGCCATTGCAGCCTACGAGGTGATGGCCGCTATCACCCTGGTAATCATCGGTAAGTTCTTGCTTCCCGTCATGATCGACCGCAAGATCTTCACCATTCCGCAGTTCCTTCGCGAACGTTACAACGATGGTGTAGGTTTGGCCTTCTCCATTTTGTGGTTATTCCTTTATGTATTTGTAAACCTTACTTCCGTTGCATGGCTGGGAGCACTCGCCATCGAACAGATTTTGGGTCTGCAGGGTTTGGAAGTTAGCATCTTCGGTATTGTTATCTCCATGCGTATGCTCATCATCATCGGTTTGTTTGTCATTGCCGGTGTTTACTCCATCTATGGTGGTTTGGCATCCGTAGCTTGGACCGATGTTATGCAGGTAACCTTCCTCGTAGGTGGTGGTTTGATTACCGCTTACGTAGCGCTCTCCGAGATGGGTAAGGTGTTGGGTAGCGATGCCCTTGGTGCATTCGGTACCATGTTCAACGACCTCACCACCGGCGATCACATAAACGATACCCACTTCCACCTGATTATTCAGGAGTCTCACAACCAGAGCGCGTTCAACAACGTGCCGGGTATTGCAGCCGTAGTAGGTGGTGTGTGGTTGACCAACTTGGGTTACTGGGGTTTCAACCAGTACATCATCCAGAAGGGTCTGGCCGCTAAGAGCATCGACGAGGCTAAGAAGGGTCTTGTATTCGCAGGTTTCTTGAAGATTTTGATTCCGTTTATCGTGGTTATTCCGGGTGTATGTGCTTACTACATCATGCAGAACCCCGAGACCTTCGCAAGCATGAACTTGCAGGGTATGATTGAGCGTTCCGACGATGCTTACCCATGGCTCATCCGCAACTTCACCCCGACCGGTATCAAGGGTCTCTCCTTTGCCGCTTTGGCTGCTGCCATCATCTCTTCTTTGGCATCTATGTTCAACAGTACTTCCACCCTGTTCACCATGGATATTTACAAGAAGTACATCAACCCCGGTGCAAAGGATAAGACATTGGTAAATGTAGGTCGTCTCGTAGCACTCTGCTCCCTTATCATCGCAGCCATCGCCGTTAAGCCGTTGCTCGGTGGTTTGGACCAGGCCTTCCAGTACATTCAGGAGTACTCCGGTTTCATCTATCCGGGTATCATCACCGTATTCGGTTTGGGTCTGTTGTGGAAGCGCGCATCCTCTAAGGCTGCCGTTTGGACTGCCATTCTTACCATCCCGATGGGTGTATTGTTCAAGGTAATCCTCCCCGACCTGGCCTTCCAGTTCCGTGCAGGTTACATCTTCATCATCTTGGTATGCTTCTTCATCCTGGTATCTTACCTCGACAACAAGTTCGTAAGCTGCGAACTGCCGAGCGATGAAGATTGCGGTAAGATGAACCTTTGGGCAAAGGTTTTGGGTAGTGCCGGACTCATCATGATTGTGGCTGCTCTCATCATCATTCTCATGGGTGACAGCACTTCTGTTACTGCCTACTTGAACGATATAGGTATCCAGGCCTTCATCTTCTTCGGAGTGTTGGTAGGTTGCAACGCCGTATGGCTCCACAGCAACGCCATCGACCGCAAGCGCGACGAGAAGGCTCTGCCTATCAATTTGAGCTTGTTTGCAACCACTCGTGGTTACACCTACGGTACCATCGGTATCGCCGTTATCACCATTCTGCTTTACGCTGTATTGTGGTAGTATATATATAATAAGGTATAAGCGATGAACGAATTTTACACCGGACAAGACAAATTCTATGTATCCGTAGATTGCATTATCTTCGGGTACGAAGAGGGGGAACTCAAAGTGCTTCTCAAGAAACGCGACTTTGCCCCCTTCAAAGGAGAATGGTCGTTGATGGGTGGATTCGTTCGCGCCAACGAAAGTGTGGACGATGCCGCCAAGCGCGTACTAACCGAACTCACCGGTATAGACCATCTATACATGGAGCAGTTAGGCGCGTTTGGCAGCGTTGACCGCGATCCCGGCGAACGCGTTATCTCCGTAGCCTATTACGCCCTCGTAAACAAAGATGAGTACAAGCTCAATTTGGAAAGCATCAACGGATATTGGGCAGGATTGAATCATCTCCCCGTGCTTGGATTCGGACACAAGGACATGATACAGAAAGCCCGCAAAGATATCCTCTTGAAGTTGGAAAGCGAACCGGTCGTCTTCCACCTCCTCCCCGAGCTCTTCACACTCACCCAACTGCAAACGCTGTTGGAATCCATCTCGGGCGAAAAGATAGACAAGCGCAACTTTCGCCGTCGCGTCTTCGAGTTACCCTACATAGAGAAGACCGACCACGTAGATCGCATCAGCTCCCGTCGAGGAGCCACACAGTATAAGTTCAACAAAGAACAAGTATATCAACGTTTGAAATAATAGAATGTTCAATCATAAATTTTAGAACCAAAGTTATGTTAGAGGAACTAAAAGAAAAAGTATTCAAAGCAAACCTTGACTTGGTAAAGCAGGGTTTAGTTATCTTTACCTGGGGCAACGTCTCCGGTATCGATAGAGAGAAAGGTCTGGTTGTAATCAAGCCCAGCGGCGTGAGCTACGACGAGATGAAAGCAAGTGACATGGTCGTAGTGGACCTGGAAAGCGGTAAGGTAGTAGAAGGCGATCTGAACCCCTCATCCGACACCCCCACTCACCTGGTACTCTACAAAGCCTTTCCTAACATACAGGGCGTGGTACACACCCACTCCACCTATGCCACCGCATTCGCACAGGCCGGTAAGGACATCCCCAACATCGGAACCACCCATGCCGACTACTTCTACAAGGACATCCCTTGTACCCGCGATATGACCAAGGCCGAGGTAGAGGGCAGCTACGAGTTGGAGACCGGCAACGTGATTGTCGACGAGATTCTCAACATCCGTAAGATCAACCCCGACCACACCCCTGCCGTATTGGTTAAGAACCACGGTCCGTTCTCTTGGGGAACCTCTCCCGACAACGCCGTGTACAATGCCAAGGTGATGGAGCAGTGTGCCAAGATGGCTTTCGTAGCTTTCAGCGTCAACCCCGCTCTCACCATGAACCCACTGCTCGTAGAGAAGCACTACAACCGTAAGCACGGCCCCAACGCTTACTACGGACAGAAAGGTCAGAAGCACTAATCAAGCAAAAAGATTAAGATACATACAATATAATAACATTATAAATAATACAACTATGTTCGACAATTTAGAATTATGGTGGGTCACCGGTGCCCAACTTCTTTACGGAGGAGAGACAGTTAAAATCGTAGACGGCCACTCTAAGGAGATGGTAGACGGTCTGAACAACGGAGGAATCATCCCTATCAAGGTAGTATATAAAGGAACAGCCAACTCCTCTAAGGAGGCAGAGGCTATCATGAAGGCAGCCAACAACGACGAAAAGTGTGTAGGTGTTATCACCTGGATGCACACCTTCTCACCCGCTAAGATGTGGATCAAGGCCATGCAGACCCTGCAGAAGCCGTTGTGTCACTTCCACACTCAGTACAACGCCGAGATTCCATGGGATACCATGGACATGGACTTCATGAACCTGAACCAGAGCGCACACGGCGACCGCGAGTTCG
>CAZUTW010000020.1:0-24158 GCA_964623295.1 uncultured Bacteroidaceae bacterium
CAGTTGGTAGAGCACCGGTCTCCAAAACCGGGTGTCGGGAGTTCGAGCCTCTCTTTCCGTGCTTTTATTTTCTTTGGTAGAAAGATTGGGAAGTGATTTTATAAAAAAGAGTTGTTGTCGAGTTTGGGTTAACTCGCTTTGATATGAAAAGTTGTATAATGAGACAGAACTTTATAAGTTCTGTCTTTTTTTTGTATATAGGTTTCGATAGTTCTTATTCTTGTTGTATGTAGTAGCCAAGTTTGTACAATTGAAAAAGCAATATGGAGGGTGTCTTGCCCAACAGATTTTTTCGGAGTAGTGTTTCTGTACATCGAAAGATAAACTTGCAGATGGGTTTCATCCCACATTGTTCTAAACGAAGGGCCAATGCCGATACGCGTATCTCTTCTTGTCTCTTGCGCGACAGACTATGGAGTGTTCGTAGTGCCGTTTCTGTTTTATCAAGAAAAATGGCGTTCACATCCAGTCCTAAATGAATGAGAGGATTGTCTATATGATAGATTTCTATCTTGCGTTTTTTGAGTTCTTGTGCCAATATGGTATCTTCGTGTCCATATTCTCGACAAGCCGCATCAAATCCGATTTCCTGCATTAAGCTTCGTTCAATCATAATGTTTGGCGTAAACCAACGATAAGGATATCGACGGCGGTTCTCAAGCGTTCGTTTCTTGTCGGCCAATTGTTCGTAACGGAAACGCAGCGTGTGTTGAGGTGATGGACATGTGGGTACATTGCGTATGCCGCCCATTACGACCGGAGCTTTACCGATGGCTGCGATATAATCGGCTATAAATGTGGGACTGCATACCTGCATATCGCTGTCCATGAGCAAAATATGTTCGTATTTACAGCGTTCTACCAATCGATTGCATACTACGGCTCGTCCGTGGTTTTCTCTTTCCTCTATGAGGCCTGTGTGAGATAGGCGGTTTATCACACGGTTTTCTACTACTGTTTCTTGTAGCGGTGAGGCATCGTCCGCTACCAGAATTTCGTACGTTACTCCACATTCTTCCAATTGTCGGTGGAGTTCTGTTACTAATTCAACACAAACGTAGTTATATGTAGGTATTATTATAGAAATCATTTCTTTTGCATTTTAGGCACAAAGTTACACAAAAAAATTGTATTTTTGCATAAAAATAAAAGGAAATATATGGCAAAACCGTTAGCGGAAAGAATGCGACCTTCCTGTTTACAGGAATATATTGGTCAGAAGCACTTGGTTGGAGAGGGTGCTGTGCTGCGACAAATGATTGAATCCAAGCACGTTTCATCGTTCATTCTCTGGGGTCCTCCGGGAGTGGGAAAGACTACTTTGGCTCAGATTGTAGCTCAGCAGTTGGAAGTTCCGTTTTACACGTTAAGCGCTGTGACCAGCGGTGTTAAAGAGGTTCGCGAGGTAATAGAGCGTGCTAAGAATAATAGCCTTTTTGCTGCGGTTGCAACCCCCATTCTTTTTATCGACGAGATACACCGTTTCAGCAAGTCGCAACAAGATTCACTCCTCGGGGCTGTGGAGCAGGGCGTGGTGACACTGATAGGTGCTACCACGGAGAATCCATCGTTCGAGGTAATCCGTCCGCTTCTTTCTCGTTGTCAGCTTTACGTGCTCAAGAGCTTGGAAGAGACCGATCTGTTGGAACTTATCCAACGTGCTATAACCACCGATGTCTATCTAAAGGAAAAGGATATAGAACTTCGTGAGAAGGATGCTATATTGCAGTACAGCGGTGGCGATGCTCGCAAACTGCTCAATATTCTGGAATTGATAGTGGAAGCCGAGAACAGCAATCGAGTGGTGATAACCAACGAATTGGTATCGCGCCGATTGCAACAAAATCCTTTGGCTTACGACAAGAACGGAGAGATGCACTACGATATCATCTCTGCGTTCATAAAGAGTATTCGTGGTAGCGACCCCGATGCGGCAATCTACTGGTTGGCTCGTCTCATTGAGGGAGGGGAGGATCCAACCTTCATTGCACGACGTCTCGTAATCTCAGCTGCCGAGGACATAGGCTTGGCCAATCCCAACGCTCTTCTATTGGCCAATGCCGCTTTCGATGCCGTAAACAAGTTGGGATGGCCCGAAGGACGCATCCCCTTGGCAGAGGCTACAATCTACTTAGCTACTTCGGCTAAGAGCAACTCTGCCTACAATGCCATAAATAGTGCTATTTCTTTGGTGCAATCCACCGGTAATCTGCCTGTACCCTTGCACCTGCGTAACGCTCCTACCAAGACAATGAAGGACTTGGGGTATGGTATCGATTATAAGTATCCCCACGACTATCCCGGTCACTATGTTGAGCAACAATACATGCCCGATGCGTTAAAAGGTACCACACTGTGGAAGCCCCAGGCCAATCCATCAGAGGCAAATCAGGCAGATAAGTGGAAGAAAATGAAGGAACAATGATGACACTATTAGAAGCTATTCATGCGCGCCATAGTGTGCGCCATTATCAGCGTCGTGCGCTCCCAGCCGAGGTGCTGGAGGCTTTCCGGATGGAAATAGAAACGTGTAACCGGTTGGGAAATTTACACATCCAATTGGTGATGAACGAGCCGAAGGGTTTTTCGTTTCTACCCACGTATGGAGCCTTTTCGGGTGTGGAGCATTATCTGGTGATGGCCGGACCGAAGGATGAGACTCTCGATGAACGTGTGGGATATTATGGTGAGCGCTTGGTCTTGTTGGCGCAGCAACTGGGCTTAGGCACTTGTTGGGCCGGAATTACCTACCGCAAAGTAAAGGGCGTCTATGTCCTGCAACCCGGTGAAAAGATTGCATGCATGATATCGTTGGGGTATCCCGAAGGACCGGTACGTATGGTTCCTCGCAAGACGATAGAACAGTTGAGCAATGCCGATGCGAATGTTCCCGCATGGTTTGTGCAGGGTATGGAGGCTGTAACGATGGCCCCTTCCGCTATTCATCAGCAAAAGTACTACTTTGAGTATTTAGGAGAGAAGAAGGGGCGTCCGCAGGTGCGTGCCCGCCGTTTTTTCTCTGTGATTGGTTACACTCGCATGGACATGGGAATTGCCAAACTGCACTTCGAAATTGGGGCGGGAGATGTGGCGTTTGATTGGGTTGAATAGTCCTTCTTTTATTCTTACTTATATCCTCTATTGAGAATTTACGTTTCGTCTTTACGAAGCGTATGCTGTTTTACACCCCACCAAAATTGGGTGGTGATGACCTAAAAATGTGTTTTTTTGCGGTGAAAAATGGATAAACGCGGTTTTTAGGCCGTCGTTTTGTCAAAATTTCGGTTACGCCTACGAAGAGAATGTCGTAATATTGCACCACTAATTTTAACCTATAGAAAATATGTGTGCAATAAAATTCCAGAATCAATTGCTGGGGATTCAGACGGAGCTGATGCGCTTTGCCATCAAGTTGACTTGTGATGTGGAAGAGGCCCATGACTTGCTCCAAGAAACCTTCCTTAAGGCGCTCGACAATGAGTCGAAGTTTGCCGATGATACCAACTTCCGCGGGTGGATGTACACCATTATGCGTAACATTTTTATTAATAATTATCGCAGATACACGCGCGACCGTACTTATGTGGATCGGTCCGAGAATCAGTACCAAATAAACACACCGCGCGACTTGTGTAGCCGTGTGACCGAGGAGAACTATGACCTTAAGGAAATACGTCTGGTGCTAAATCGTCTGCCAACAGAATATCGCGTCCCCTTTTCCATGCATGTGGCGGGTTTTAAGTACCGCGAGATTGCCGACCGACTGGAGCTTCCTTTGGGGACGGTTAAGAGCCGTATCTTTTTTACGCGTCAACGTTTGCAAGTGCAATTGGTGGATTTTTTGTGATGTTTGAACATTTGTACGTTCGCAAATGTTATGGTTTTGTTTATTTTTATTTTTTAAATGGTATACACTATGAAACAGTTATTCTTGACATTGGCTCTTGTGGGCAGTTTTACGACTGTCATGGCGCAGGAAGCTGTGGTCGATGTGGTGGAGGTGCCTGTGTCTCGCTACAGCGTTTCTACCAATCGCTTTTGGTCCAATTGGTTTGTCTCTGTGGGCGGTGGAGCACAAGCTATTTACGGATCGCCTAAGGGCGATGCTTCTTTTGGCGACCGTATGTCACCTTCCATGTCGCTCACCGTGGGTAAGTGGTTTACTCCCGGATTGGCACTTCGATTGGGGGGTGACGGCATTTGGAGTAAACAGGTGAGGCATGAGCATATGGACAACTTCCAGTACATGTACTTGCATGGTGATGTGCTCTTTGATATTGTAAACATGATTGGCGGATATTATCCGAGTCGTGTGTATCACCTTATTCCGTATGTCGGTGCAGGAGCGTATCATGTATTCGACTTGGATCATGGCTGGGGTATGGGCTTTAAGGGCGGTCTCATCAATCGTTTTCAATTGGGGCAAGCTTTCAGTATAGACTTGGAACTGTCTGTAGCATTGCTAAACAAATCGTTCGATGGAATTACGTCGAGTCAACGTGGATTGGACAAACTCTTGGGAGCCACAGTGTCGGTGGTGTATAATTTGCCGAAACGAGGTTTCAGCAATACACCCGATGTGGATGCGTTGGTGGCGCTCAATGCCGCTCAGTTGGCTGCCAATGCACAGCAGTTGGCCGATTGTCAGGCAGCGAACAGTAGCTTGGCGGCTCAGTTGCAGCAAGCCATGAATGCCACCCCTCCGCCTCCGAGTAAGGCGCATACCAAACCGCTGGCTATGATGCCGGCACAATCAATCTTCTTCAACCTTAATTCTGCCGAGATAGCATCGAGTAAAGATCTCGTAAACCTTGCGTCTATTGCAAAAATGGCAACTGAAAATCATTGTACCTTAGTGCTCAACGGATACGCCGATAGCAATACCGGTTCGGCGGAATACAACCAAAGACTCAGTTTGGAACGTGCCGAAACCGTGGCTGCAGAGTTGCAAAAGATGGGTGTCCCGCGTTCGCATATAGTGGTGAAGGGCGATGGAGGTGTCGATAAGTTATCACCCTATTCCAACAATCGACGCGTGGTGATTACGTTGCAACAGTAGTTATTTGTTATACGTATAGCGGAAGGTACGGTATCCCACCAAACGATCGTAACGTTCACCTGGTTTATGGTGATACACCAAGATGCTGTATTCGTTTTCCGTCTGGAAGAAATCCCCCTCCGCAGGAGCTGTCTGCCCTACAGTTTCTCCGGAGGGTACGTATAGGTATTGGTAATTGTAGTACCCCTGCTTTAGGAGAATGTCTGCTTGGTAGTACCCATCGGTACGATTGTATTCCATCTTGAATTCCGGTAACAGACGATTTTGGGTACATCCTCCCTGTATGTAGATGTCTCCTCCCGGCATTTCGGGAGCTACAAGAAAGAAGTGGAACTCTACGTATTCGCCGGTGGTGGCGCTTTCACCATCATCGGTGCGTATGTAGAAAAGACCGTTTTGATCCTCTGTATAGACGTAGTTCCTGGACACTTCGTTGGGGAAGAGTAGAGCATGATAATAGGGCTCTACCCATTCTATTTCGTTCACACCCATAGAGGTGACGTGTACATCGCGTAACTCGAACTTATGAAACTCATTACCTGCCGGAAAAATGAGGTCGCGGCAGTGTTGGTAGGTAAGTCCGTTGCCGTTCTGGAACGTTGGCTTGGGGTTGTATACCGCATTGTCCAATCGTCGGTTTTGCATCACCACAACGTTGAGCTCCTGCTGTGGACTGACAACGGTCCATCCGGCATAGCTTATGTTGATATCCATCTGCTGGTGGGAACGATTAAAGTCGATGTCCGTATTGGTATTCATGGAAGCCATGACACTCAGGCGAGGTTCCACGATGCAGAAACGTGCTGTGAGCAGGGGCGTATCACAATCTTTACCACTCTCATCGTAGAACACCTCCACCTGATAGTTGCCGGAGAGTTTCATGCGGACATCTTCGTTGGGTAGGGTTAGAGAGTAGTGTGTGTAGGGGATGGTTGTGTTGATGGATTCCTCGTAATCCTCTATAGGACGGTTGTTGAACCCCTCCATATAATCACTCTCGAAAATCTCTTGCGATGGCGTCCAGTCGGCTCGGCAATGCGTGAGACGATAGACATAACGATGGTATTCCGGTGTCATGTCATCGAATTCTATACGAAGGTAATCTCCGCTACCCAAGGTGAGTACGGGAGCCAATAGGGCGTTGTTGTTTACGGTGAGTTGCAGCGTGCGAATATGGTCGGCTGTAATCTCGCTGTGTTGAGCTGCGGCGCTTAGGGGCACAAACAGCAGTGCCATGATATGTAGAAGTGTCCGTTTCATGGTGCGAATTTCGGAAAAAACTTTGAATTTGACAAATAAAAAGGTACAAAAAAGCATCCTACCCATCACGAGTAGGATGCCCCAATCAAAATGAAAAAACTTAGAAAAACTTGTATCTCTATTATTTTGTAAATTTCATACCGATTTGGATTCCCTTAATGTTCTTAACCAAAGAGGTTACGGCTGCAATCTGGCTTGTAGTGCTAGAGCTAGTCTTGTCTGCAAGTGCGTTCATGAAGCTAAGAACCTTGCTGGCTGTAAAGGTAATCTGCAGTGTGTTTCCGGAAAGTTTTACGTTACCGGATACACTCACACCCGTGAGGGTAGAGGTAAGAGTAATGGTAGAACCGGAGATAGAATACGTTCCGCTACCGGTGGTAGAGCCATAGCTACAAGTAAAGGTATTATCACTGTTGAAGGTGATGGAAGACTTACCTTTCTTGAAACCAATCTTGGTCATGGCTGCCAACATCTTCTTCTCTACTTTCGGTGCCACAAGAGTCGCAGCTGTAGAGGTCAACAAATCCTCAGACTCGAAGGCTACTGCCGGTTCGCTATATTTCCACGTTCCTGTGATGCTTGACTCTGATACGGTGCTTGTACCAATCAGGTTTGTAAGAACCGATGAAATGGTGCTAGCCGTAGAACTGCTTGAAACAGCAGATGATGCAACACTCTTCAATACACTCGTTAAGCTCTGTGCTTTTACTGCCTGATTGGCTCCCATGCAGAGCAACGCTGCTACGAGAATGTGCTTGTAACTTTTTCTATTCATTTTATCTTTCGCTTTTTTACGATTGCAAAGTTAGTGCTTTTTGTTTCTGCAAGCAAATTTTTTAACGGAAAAAGTGTGAGTTTTTTAGGAAAAATAGACGAAATAAACTTTTTTACGGACGAATAATAGAAACCAGAACGTTAGATTCTGATTTGGATGGATTTTTGTTTGCTATGAATGTGTGTTGTATTATTATACAAGGACTCACACGCCAATAGGTGTGCTGTATTCTCCTTGTGGTTGGAATACTTTTAGGCGGAACCTATGTGTCATAAGTACAAATTCTGCCAGCAGAGAGGATTGGAGGCTCTCATAGGGTTCCCAACGGGTGAGAGATGTGAAGGCATATACTTGTAGAGGGATACCATAGATATTGGGTGGGAGGGTGTACACCATGAGCCTTTCTTTCTCTTCTACGAGCGGATGGTGGGTTAGTAGATGCGTCATGCAGAGTCGTATCAGTCCAAGATTGGTAGAGAGATAGCCGTTGTTTGTTTCCTCGTCCTGCACATTGGGGTCTTCGGCATACTCTTTTATAGCTGGGTATTGTTCTTTCATGCTCTCCAAAAGTGCAGGAGTACACTCGGATATGGAGTCGGGACGTATGGTTAGAGAGAAGAGCAGTCGGCGAGATCCGGCTTCTTTCATGGCACGCCAGTTGATAAAGGTGCCCGTGAGAAGTGTGTACGGAGGTATGGTGACGAGGGTGTTGTCGAGATTGCGTACTTTTACGGTCGTTAGTGATATGTCTTCCACAATGCCATTGATGCTGCTCCCGGACACCTCTATCCAGTCGCCCGGGCGCACCATGTCGTCCTTGGTGAGGAACACACCGGCTACAAAACCGAGTAGAGTGTCTTTGAAAACCAATAGGAGTACGGCTGCAAAGGCACCGAGTCCGGTGAATAGACTGATAGGGGAGCGGTTTATCAAGATGGAGATGCAGACGATAGCGGAGATGAAGACGAGGATAATTTGTCCCAACTGTGCTAAGAACCCATTGAGAACACCGTGTACATTATTGAGAATTTTGTTTACTTGAAGGGTCGCTATTATAATAAGGTATATGTTGGCCAATCGTTCCATGACCATAAGAGCACCGCTACTGTCGGCAAAGGCGAAAGGTAGGAACAGCACAATGATAACGGGCGGCAACAGATGAGCAAAAGGTGCTATCTGTTCGCGGCTCAAGAAACGAGTGTAGCGTTGTTTGCTCCACCACGGGTAGCTCCAGGTGAGCAGCTTCCCTACCAGGTATCCGGTGGCGTGCGATATTAAGATGAGGAAGAGCAGGTAGAAAAGAACATCCACCCACTTTAAGTCAGAGTAGGGGATACCCATATGTTGTAGCAGGGTGCGAATGGCCTCCAGTGTGCTGTCGGCAAAGTGTGTGCGTATTTCCATACACATACAACAAAACGCCCATCGTACTTGTTCCTACGATGGGCGCTTATTTTTATCTTATTAATCCTCGCTAAACTGCTTTATGCGTTGCTCCTCTTCCAACTTGCAGATGAGAAGCGTGTTGTCTTTTTCGGCAACGATGTAACCATCCAATCCCTGTACCACCACCTTCTTTTCTTGCGATGTGTGTATCATGCAATTGTGCGACTCGTACACCTTTACGTTATCACCGATGATAGCATTGTTGTACATATCCAAGCGGATGTGTTCGTGCAGCGATCCCCAAGAACCCAAATCACTCCATCCGAATTCAGCCGGATAGACGAAAATCTCCTCAGCCTTCTCCATGATGGCATAGTCCACTGAGATGTTGTTGCAAGTAGGGAACACCTCGTTGATAGCTTCTTGCTCCTTGTCTGTTCCATACACGCCGTTCAGTCCCTCAAAGATGTCGGCAATGCTTGGCTCGTACACACGGAAAGCATTCACTATGGTATGTACATTCCAAATAAAGATACCGGCATTCCAGAAATAATTGTTCGCTTGTACATACTTCTTAGCCGTCTCCAGGTTTGGTTTCTCGCGGAACGCATCCACACGGAATATCTCTTTATTGCGTGCCGAAGCTACACTCAAATCGCCCTGGATATATCCGTACCCCGTCTCCGGACGAGTAGGCTTCATGCCCAAGGTAATGATACCGTCCGATTCCGAAGTGAACTTCATAGCACCCTTGATAACACGCTGAAATTCCTTTACGTTCATGACGATTGCATCGCTCGGTGAAACCACAATGTTCGCCTCTCGATCTACCGACTTAATGCGCCAACTCACGTACGCGATACACGGAGCCGTGTTGCGGCGACAAGGTTCCATCAAGATGTTTCCCAAAGGTACATTGGGGAGTTGTTCGTGTACAATCTGCTGGTAGGCAGCCGATGTAACAATCCAAACATTCTCCGGCGGGCAGATGCCCTCGAAACGGTCTACCGTGAGCTGCAAGAGGCTACGTCCGCATCCCAAGACATCGATAAACTGCTTAGGACATTCGGGAGTGCTCATAGGCCAAAATCGGCTACCTATGCCTCCGGCCATAATTACAAGGTGGTTGTGGTTTACCATATATGTAGTATCTTTAGTGTCAAATTAATTTTAATAGTGAACATGCGCTTATCCTTTGTTGCGCAAATTCATCGCAAATATACGCTACTTTCTTCAAATTTCGTGTATAAAGTTGTACTTTTATTCTCCAAAAATAGCAAATTTAACACAATAAAAGCTATTTTACCCGCTCTTCCTTATAGAAAATAGGTGATAAGCTTCCTGTTTTGAGATTTTTTTTGTACTTTTGCGCCCGAATTAGTAATTAAAAAACTTAATAAAAGATGAAAGCATATGTATTTCCCGGACAAGGAGCTCAGTTCTCCGGAATGGGTAAAGATCTTTATGAAAGCAACGCAACCGCTAAGGAACTATTCGATAAAGCCAATGAGATTTTAGGATTCAGCATCACCGACATCATGTTCAATGGTTCCGATGATGATTTGAAGCAGACCAAGGTAACACAGCCTGCTGTTTTCTTGCATTCTGTTATCTCTGCTATCTGCATGGGCGATGAGTTCCGTCCCGACATGGTGGGTGGTCACTCTTTGGGTGAGTTCTCCGCTTTGGTAGCAGCCGGTGCCCTCTCTTTCGAGGATGGCTTGCGCTTGGTTTATGCTCGTGCCATGGCTATGCAGGAGGCTTGCGAGGCAGCTCCCTCTACTATGGCAGCAATCGTGGGTCTCGATAACGAGACTATCGAGAAGATTTGTTCCGAGGTTTCTACCGAAGGCAACGTAGTGGTTCCTGCCAACTATAACTGCCCGGGTCAGTTGGTTATCAGCGGTAACATCGAGGCTGTAAATGCAGCATGCGAAAAGTTGAAAGAGGCAGGTGCCAAGCGCGCACTCGTACTCAAGGTAGGCGGTGCTTTCCACTCTCCCCTCATGCAACCCGCTAAGGATAAGCTGGAGGCAGCCATCGCAGCTACACAGTTCTCCGCACCCAAGTGCCCTGTTTACCAGAATGTAGATGGTAAAGCACATACGAGTGCCGATGAAATCAAGAACAACTTGATTGCACAGCTCACTGCATCCGTTCGTTGGACCGATGAGGTAAACAACATGATCGAAGCCGGTGCCGATGAGTTCTGCGAGTGCGGTCCGGGCAAAGCTTTGCAAGGCATGATTGCCAAGATTGCTAAGGGCAAGGTGGAAGCTAAGATTTACGGTATCAACTAAATACGTGCACTCCGCGACACACATACTTTATTTCTAATAGGTGATTATGGCAAAGATACAGATATATCAGGTCTTTACACGGCTCTTTGGTAACGAGGTACATCCTTGCGAGTCGTATGGTAGTATAGAAAGAAACGGGTGTGGCAAGATGGAAAATTTCACCCCCACAGCCCTGCAACGTATAGTAGCCCTAGGTATGACACATGTGTGGTACACCGGCATTATACGACACGCTACACAGACCGACTATTCCCGGTGGGGAATGCCGGCAGACAACCCTTCCATCATGAAGGGAAAGGCAGGTTCGCCCTATGCTATTAAGGACTATTACGATGTAGATCCCGATCTTGCCATTGACCCCGGAAAACGTATGTGTGAGTTCGAGGCGCTGGTACAACGAACACACGAGGCGGGGCTCAAGGTTATTATTGACTTTGTGCCCAACCACGTGGCTCGTAGCTACAAGTCGCTGATGAAACCGGAAGGAGTGAAGGACTTGGGCGAGGACGATGATACTTCATTGGCCTTCTCCCCGCAAAACAACTTCTACTACATACCGGGACAGGCAGTAGAGCTGCCTAAGTGTGTGAAGTCGGCCGGTGTACCCGATTACGAGGAGTATCCGGCACGCGCCACCGGCAACGATGTCTTCCACAATCATCCATCTCAGTTCGATTGGTACGAGACCATCAAACTGAATTATGGTGTAGATTATAACAACAATCATACGCAACACTTCGATCCTCTGCCCTCCACCTGGACCAAGATGCGCGACATCTTGCTCTTCTGGGCCGACAAAGGAGTAGATGGTTTCCGTTGCGACATGGCAGAGATGGTGCCGTGTGCTTTCTGGGGATGGGTCATCCCACAAGTAAAAGCACAGCATCCGGAAATTCTCTTCATTGCCGAAGTGTATAACCCATCGGAGTATCGTAACTATTTGCACAACGGTCACTTCGATTATTTGTACGACAAGGTGGGGTTGTACGACACCCTTCGTTCCGTGATTTGCGGACATGCGGGTGCTACGGCCATCACGGAGACGTGGCGTGGACTCCAAGACATACGCCACCGCATGCTCAACTTCCTGGAGAATCATGATGAACAGCGCATAGCTTCCGGCTTCTTTGCGGGAGAACCGGACAAGGCGAAGCCGGCTTTGGTCGTGAGTGCCTGTATGACGGACAATCCCTTCATGCTCTATTTCGGTCAAGAACTGGGCGAACGAGGCATGGATGTAGAAGGCTTTAGCGGTATGGACGGTCGTACCACCATCTTCGATTATTGGAGCGTGGATACCATACGTCGATGGACGTTGAAAGGAAAATTCTCCGTAAGCAAATTGACCAAGAAGGAGAAAGAACTGCGCGATTTCTACAAAACCATCTTGCAGTTGAACCAACGTGAGAACATACTGCAGGGAGAAGGATTCTTCGACCTTATGTATGTGAATCCGTGCAGCGAGTATTTTGACAACAATAAGGAATATGCGTTTTTGCGCTACTCCGGTCGTCACGTAGTGGTGATTATTGCCAATTTCTCCGATGGCATGTTGCACACCAAACTAAACATACCGGCTCATGCTTTTGAATGCATGAAGATATCACCGGCTCATGGCCCCGTGAAAGCTAAGGAGCTTATCACCGGCGAACAGTTGACGGTAACGTTCTCTCCGAACGAACCGTTAGACATCTTTGTCCCGGCTTATGGAGCCGTGATGTTGAAAATATAAAAATCCAAAGACCTCATTGGGGTAGAAAGTATTGTAAAGAACAAAGGATGACGATAGTAAGACGGCGCCCTCTCTCGAGAAGAGCGCCGTTCTTTTTTTTAGGCGAGGAAAGAAAAAAGGCTGCGCCGAGAAATTCATCTCAAGGCGCAGCCATAAATCTATCTATCTTTTATAGAACTTAATATGCGAAAAGCGGATAGTTCTTCATAATCGCATTTACGCGAGAACGAACGTCGGCGATAACCTTTTCATCCTCAGGAGCATTGAGCACCTCCTCTATAAACGCAGCAATCTGTACCATCAAATCCTCCTTGGCACCACGTGTAGTGATAGCCGGAGTACCCAAACGGATACCGGAAGTCTGGAATGCGCTACGAGAATCGAACGGAACCATGTTCTTGTTTACCGTTATGTCGGCAGCCACCAAGGCACGCTCAGCCACCTTACCCGTAAGGTCAGGATACTTGCTGCGCAAGTCTACCAACATAGAGTGGTTATCGGTACCACCGCTCACGATGTCGAAACCACGCTTGATGAGTTCGCTAGCCAACACCTGTGCATTCTTCTGCACCTGCTTAGCATACTCCTTGAACTCAGGCTGCAAAGCCTCGCCAAAGGCCACAGCCTTGGCAGCAATAACATGCTCCAACGGACCACCCTGGATACCCGGGAAAACGGCAGAATTGAGCAACTGGCTCATCTTCTTGATTTCGCCCTTCGGAGTCTTCAACCCCCAAGGATTCTCGAAATCCTTACCCATAAGGATGATACCACCACGCGGACCACGCAGCGTCTTGTGCGTAGTAGAAGTCACAATGTGAGCATACTTAACGGGATTGTCCAACAATCCGGCAGCAATAAGTCCGGCCGGGTGAGCCATATCCACCATCATCAAGGCACCCACCTTATCGGCTATGGCACGAATACGAGCGTAGTCCCACTCACGAGCATAAGCACTACCACCGGCAACAATCAACTTCGGTTTGTTTTCGATAGCCAATTGTTCCATCTCATCGTAGTCTACACGGCCGGTCTCCTTCTTTATGTTGTAACCCACCGGATGATACAGAATACCGGAGGTGTTAACGGCAGAACCGTGAGAGAGGTGACCACCATGGTCCAAGTTCAGACCCATGAAGCAGTCGCCCGGCTTCAGTACTGCAAGGAAAACAGCAGCATTAGCCTGTGCACCGGAGTGCGGTTGCACGTTGGCATACTCAGCTCCAAAGAGCTTGCAGATGCGCTCGATAGCGAGGTTCTCCGATACATCGACACACTCGCAACCACCGTAGTAGCGCTTGCCGGGATAACCCTCGGCATACTTGTTGGTAAGCAGTGAACCCATGGCCTCCATGACCTGGTCACTTACGTAGTTCTCGGACGCAATAAGCTCAATGCCGCGCAATTGGCGTGCACGCTCGTCCTCGATTACTTTGAAAATTTCTTCGTCCCGTTTCATTCTTTTGTTTTTTAGAGGGGTTAGAATATATGTTATTTTAGCTTTACGCCGTTCAAGCTCTGTTCTTTGTTGCAGTAGTGGCAGCGGCAGGTACCCTTTTCCTTGTTTATACGGAAACGTGTGCGCATAGGCTCGTTATTAGTGATGCACACCGGGTTGGGGCACTTTATGATGCCAATCATCTCTTCGGGTAGAGATACAGTCTTCTTTTCCACCACCTCGTAGTCGCGAATGATGGCGAGCGATACATCCGGGCACACCACAGCCAGGAGGTTCAGCTCATCGTCGGTGAAGAACTTGTTGGAAACCTTTATGATACTCTTGTGGCCCATCTTCTTGCTCTTAAGATTATAGCCCACCGTGATGGAGGTTTTCATATCCTCCAAGTGCAAGAGAGCTACCACCTGGAAGAGCTTTTCCGATGGAATATGGTCTATTACCGTACCGTTTTCGAGAGCGGCTACGGGCAATTCTTGTCTTTTCATACCTTACTATTTATTGTATTGTGGAATGCTGTTTGGAATCACTTAAAAGGAGATGGTCTTGTCGGCCTTCACCTGCTCCAGGTCTATGCCCAATACATGGCATATAATGGCCTGGCGGGCGTAGAGTCCGTTGCGTGCTTGCTCAAAGTAATATGCGTGCGGATCCTCGTCCACATCGGGCGTAATCTCGTTGATACGTGGCAGCGGGTGCAGCACCTTGAGGTTGTCTTTGGCCTTGCGCAGCATGGCACGGTTCAGTATGTATATGTTCTTAACACGCTCATACTCCATAAGGTCGGTGAAACGTTCGCGCTGTACACGCGTCATGTAGAGTATGTCGGCATGTGATATGACATCTTCGTTGAACTCGGTTGTCTCCTCGTAGCGTATGTTGTTCTCCTTGCAGTACAGTTTGTACTCGTTCGGCATCTGCAGTTCCTTGGGGGCAATAAAGTGGAAGGTAGGGTTAAAGTGGCGCATGGCCGTAAGCAGAGAGTGAACGGTGCGACCGTATTTAAGGTCGCCCACCAAGTAGATGTTCAGGTTCTCAAGAGTACCCTGCGTCTTATAGATGGAGTAGAGGTCGAGCATGGTTTGCGATGGGTGCTGGTTGCTACCGTCACCTGCGTTGATGATGGGCACGGGGCTCACCTCTGCAGCGTAGCAAGCAGCACCTTCCAGATAGTGGCGCATGACGATTGCGTCGGCATAGTTGCTAACCATCTTGATGGTGTCGTTGAGTGTCTCTCCCTTAGCCGATGAACTTACTTTCGGGTCTTGGAATCCGATAACCTTGGCTCCCAGTCGGTTGGCGGCTGTTTCGAAGCTTAGGCGTGTACGGGTGGAAGGCTCGAAAAACAATGTGGCGATGATGCGTCCGTCCAGCAGTTTCCGGTTCGGATGCTTCTCAAACTCCTTTGCCATATCCAAGAGGTAGAGTAGTTCCTCTTTGGTGTGATGGGCAATTGTTACAAAACTTCTATTCTCCATTGTCTTTACCGTTATATAAATGTGCAGCGAATTTAGGAAAAATAATTGAAACGCGTAACTTTTTAGAAGATTATTTTAAAAAATGACGCTTTTTGGCATATTCTCTCTTTTTTTACGCTCTTTTTCCCTTCTTTTTTTGTATGTTTGCAATCTCAAACGGAACATTATTATTCCGGAGGAGATTTTATGAATACTATATAATAAGGTATATATATGGAGGCAAAATTTAAACCGGAGACCAAGATGGCGGAGCTTGTTACGCAGTGCCACAGAACCATTTTGATTCTGCAGCGTTTCGGTATATCGTTTGGCTTTGGCGAGCAAACGGTGGCCGAAGTGTGTGGAGCGCACCACGTAAGCGTGGAGGTGTTCCTGCGGGTATGCAATCTTTACGCCAACGAGCATCTGCCGGAGTACACGGCGCTCGCAGGAGAGGAACTGCGGGAGTTGGTGGGATATTTGCTTTCATCACATAAGTATTACTTACAGGATCGTTTGCCGCATATAGAGGTACATGTGTGTCACCTGGCCGATAAGTCGCCGGCACGTTATGGATTGGTCCTTAAGCAATTCTACCGCGAATACTGCGGTGAGGTGCGTAAGCACTTCGAGTACGAAGAGGCGCAATTGTTTCCATACATCCTTTCGCTTTTGGATAGTGGAGGCGTGCTGGAAGGCAACTTCTCTGTAGCCGTGTTCGAGGAGAACCATAGCAACATAGAGGATAAATTGGAAGACCTCACGAACATCATCATGAAGTACATGCCGGTCGAGGACGCTACCGAGGCGGAGCGCGGCAATGTGTTGTTCGACCTCTTCCAACTATCATCGGACCTGAAAAAACATACATCTATTGAAGACCGCTTACTCATTCCCTCTGTAGAGCAGTTGGAAAGGAGGGCCGTATGAGGCTTGGAGTAGTCATCTTGACAGATTCCCCCATGTTGGCAGAAGGCTTGGAGAGCATGCTGTCACGTGGTTCCAACTACGAAGTTGTGGCCGTGGAGGACAACCTGAAAGCTGCGCAGGAGAGCATCCTGCGATATCGCGCGTCCATATTAGTGGTAGAACCCCACCTCATCACCCGTGAGTTTCGTCGCAATCTGCGCGACCATTTGGCTGTGCCGGCATCGGAGTCTCACTTTGTGTTGGTGGCTTTGGTGGCTCGCTACACGGAACAGCGCATTTTGAAGCAGTTCGATGGACTTTTGGAACTTTCGAATTCGCGTCAGGATGTACGTACCATTCTGGATAGTGCCGTGCAGCACGAAAACCCGGAAGAGGAGACACCCCAACCGGCGGGAGGCGATTTAAGCGATCGCGAGCGAGCCGTTCTCGTGTGTGTGGCACGTGGAAAACAGAACAAAGAGATAGCAGACGAATTGAACATATCTCCGCACACCGTGATTTCGCATCGCAAAAACATAGTGGCCAAGACAGGCATTAAATCGGTTGCCGGTCTAACGGTTTACGCTCTCATGAACGGTCTTATAGAGGAAAACGAAATTTTGTGATATCCGTTTTTGTACGATTTACGGTTTACAATTAGGGCAATCTTCCTTTCTCTTCTTATACGGACAATCGCTTTTCCCGCAGTTGCATCCACCCTTTTGGGTGAATGACCTGCGGATGCGATAAATTATATATAAGGCAGCCAACACAATGCAGATGCCAACAATAATCTCTTGTATCATAGCGATTTGAATCTAAAAGAACAACCCTCCTATGTGTATCACCAACCAAGCGGCAATCCACGCCACCAGTGTATTGTAGACCAAACTGAATACAGCCCACCTTGCACCACTCTCCTTAGCTATGGCCGTAACAGCAGCTATACAAGGGAAGTAGAGCAGAATGAATACCATGAACGCTACAGCAATCAACGGAGTGATGGCAGACTGCGTACGCAACTTCTGTTGCAAACCTTCGCTATCCTCCTCCACATCGTCCGATTCCTGATAAAGAATACCCATGGAAGACACAATAATCTCCTTGGCCGCAGCACCCGTAAGGATACTTACACCCATCTTCCAATCGAAGCCCAACGGACGTACGGCAGGCTCTATAAAGTGCCCCAGCTTACCTATGTAAGACTGCTCACTCTGTTCGGCCTTCGCCTCCGTTATCACCTCGGTAGCAGCACCGCTCTCCTCCAGTTGCTCCACATCCTCGGTACGAGGGAAGTAGCCCAGCGCCCATATCAGAATGGAAGCCCCCAAAATGAACGTTCCCATCTTCTTGAGGTACTGCTCCGCCTTGTTCCACATGTGCAACGCCGTGTTGCGAAAGGTAGGGAAACGATAAGGAGGAAGCTCCATTACAAACTGGTCCGTCTCGTTGGCAAAGAGCGTCTTGCGCAACAAGATAGACGTGAGTATGGCCACCACAATACCCGTAAGATAGATACCCAACAAGATAACCCCCTGGTAAGCCGTAAAGAACGCCCCCACAAACAACAGATATACCGGTAGACGTGCGGAACAAGACATGAACGGGATGGTGAGCATGGTGATGATGCGATCCTTCTTACCCGCCAGTGTACGGGTAGCCATGATGGCAGGAACACCGCAACCGAACCCTATTATATAAGGTATAAAAGATTTACCATGCAACCCCATCTTGTGCATCAGTCGATCCATAATGAAAGCCGCACGTGCCATGTAGCCCGTGTCCTCCAAAAGCGATATAAAGAAGAATAGAATCAATATGTTGGGCAAGAACACAATCACTCCACCCACACCGGCAATTACACCATCTATGAGCATATCGTGCAAGATACCCTCCGGCATATAAGTACTAATGGTGTCGCTCAACCACTCTATGCCCGCCTCTATCCACGCCTGTGGATAGGCACCGAGAGTAAAGGTAGTTTCGAACATAATCCAAAGGAAAATGATGAGGATAGGGAATCCCAACCAACGATTGGTGAGCCACTTATCGAGCTTGTAAGCCTTATCGTTGATACCATTCTCACCCATGGTGAACACCTCCTTGAGAGCTCCACGTATGAAGCTATACTTAGACTGTGAAAGGATGTCCGATATGTGTTGGTCCTCGCTCTGCTCCAACTTGGTACGCCAGCGAGTAGCCACCTGTATTATCTTCTCCTCGTTCTCCTGGTCGTGCAGTTCGGAGAGAGTAACCTCGTCCCCCTCCAACAACTTAAGAGCCTGGTAACGATAAGCAAAACTCTCGGAATGGATGGTCTTTTTTATCTCCTGTATAGCCTCCTCTATATCGTCCCCATAGTGTATATGTATGTGGTGCGTAAGTCCCGGTTTCCCCTCGAACATATTGATAAGCGTATCCAAGATATTCTCTATACCCGTACCATTGGTCGACACCGTAGGGATGATAGGGAAGCCCAACAAGCGCGACAATTGCTCTATATCGAGCACCGAATCGCTCTTCTTAAGCTCATCGTACATGTTCAGCGCCATCATCATGGGCAAGTTCATGTCAATCAATTGAGTTGTAAGGAAAAGGTTACGCTCCAAGTTGCTGGCATCCACTATGTTCAATACTATATCCGGCTGTTGTTCCTTAAGGTAATTGCGCACGTATCGCTCCTCCGGCGTGTAAGCGGTAAGAGAGTACGTACCCGGCAAGTCGGTCAATACTATGTTGTATCCCTTGTAGTGGAACTCACCCACCTTACTCTCCACGGTCACACCGCTATAGTTACCCACCTTCTCCTGCTGACCGGCAGCATGGTTAAAGAAAGACGTCTTACCACAATTAGGGTTACCCACCAAAGCCACACGTATGGTATGGCTCTCCTCCAGGATATATTGATTGGTTTTGCGAATCTCCTCCTCACGTTGTTCCTCGCTCTCCGACGCCACAACATAAGCATTGCGCGGTTGCAAATCGGTGGTAGAACCCACCACATCCTCTATCTCAATCGCCTCAATCAGCTTCGCCTCCGCCCGTCTCAGCGATACGTGGTTGTTCATCACCTCGTATTCAATAGGGTCGGTAAGGGGAGCATTCTTCACCACGCGAATCTTCTCTCCACGTATGAAACCCAGTTCCAGCAGACGGTGTCTCAAACCACCGTGTCCATGTATCTTGAGCAGTATGCACTGTTGACCGGCACGCATGTCGGCAAGTGTCTTTTTCGTATGCATTATAATGTATCTTTCTATTTTGTATGCAAAGTTACATCACAAAACTGACATACGCAATCCCCAATAATAGGGATTTTCCGTTTTATGCTTTTTTATTACGATAATTGGTGAATCTCCTCCACTCCCGGCACCTCATAAAGACGATTCAGAGAGAAAAGCAGCTCCTTGATGTCGTGCACCATGTAGGTCACGGTCAGGTCTACGATGTAATCTTTGGTGGTTGTCTTCAGTGAATCTATGGATAGGTGCAGTTCCCGAGTGATAGCGTTGAGTATATCCATGAGGAAATGGAATCTATCCACCGCCTTTATGGAGAGCGTCACGGGGTATGTTATGTCATCATCGCGCTTGAAATCGGCATCTATATTGATGATGGAATCGCCCTGTTTGGAAGCCAAATGGATGGCATCGGCACAGCTGCGGCGATGTATCACCACCCGGTTGTTGGCATCCTTTATCCCTATCAAGTCGCCTCCCGGAATGGGGTTGCACAGAGGACATCGGTTGTACTGGATGGTGGTGAAGGTACTATCGGTGAAGAGACGTCGCAGTTCGTGCTTGGCCTTGAAGGTGCACGTGGAGGACTGCCAGTCGGGACGAGCCGTTATGGCATCTTTGTCTACGCCTATCTCTATGCAATCGCCGCGCTTTAGGGGTGTCTTAACGGAAAGCAGTTTTCCGTTGATGCGAGCGTATTTGGCGTGTAAGCCCAGTTCCGTGTGCAGCTCAAAGGCAAAGTCTATGGCAGTGGCACCTTTCGGTAGTACAATCGCCTTGCCCTTGGGCGTGAACACCATTATGTCATCGTAATAGAGATTGGTCACCACACTCTCTATAAACGTGCCGGTGGTACTCTCCTTGGCAATCTCCTTCAGCACAAGCTTAAAGCGCTCCATCCAGTCCTTCACATTGCTCTCGCCCAGTTCGGCCATGCACCCGAGCTTGGATATCTCCACCATACGTTTGGAGCAAATCTGCACATCCTCCCAGATGCCCTTTTCGGAAAGGAGCATCACATTGAGCGACTGATAGGAGTTCTCCTTGGCCTGGTCTATTTGATTGTTGAAGGATTGAGGTTTCTCCTTGAACGTATCGGTAAGTAAAGAGTAGATCTTGAGACAGATGTTCTTATCGGACAGACTGTCGTTCTCCTTGGTATACGTCACACGTATGTAGTATTTGTTGTCTATATGCTTGAAATCCTTACCCAGATCTTTCATCTTACGCCATATGCTGAAAGGCTTTCGATAGAAGATTTCGGCCTTGGCCCGGATGTCGTTGCTTTTGAGAATTTCTTCTATTTCGGAGCAAAAGAGTAGGAGACGCTTATCGTTGGACACGGCATCTTCGGTGAGCTGAGCAGCCAACGACCCATACTCCATGGGACAGCGGAACTTAAAAGAAAGGTTTTCCAAGTCGGTTTTCACATCGTACAACCCCAAGCGGTTGGCCAGAGGCGCATAGAAATAGTCGGTCTCACCGGCTATCTTCATCTGCTTATCCTCGCGCATGGACTGCAGCGTACGCATGTTGTGCAGTCGGTCGGCTATTTTCACCATCAGGGCACGTATATCAAACTGTATGGAGTCCAACAGCTGTTCGTAGTTGTCCACCTGTTTCGACATCTTGTACTGAACCTTCTTCTGCTTGGTGACCACCCCCACCAGATACGCCACGTTTTCGCCGAACCGTTCCTTGATATCCTCCGTAGTGTATTCCGTATCCTCCACCACATCGTGTAGCAGAGCACACATCACAGAATCGGTATCCAGTGACAGTTCCTCGGCCGCAATGGTGGCCACGGCTATGGGGTGCAATATGTAAGGTTCCCCGCTTTTGCGTTTCTGCGGAGCATGTGCTTTGCGTGCAAATTCGTACGCTTGTTGCAAGCGCTGCAAATCTTCCGGCCCCACGCGTTTGCTCATCACATCGAGCACATGTTGCATGGCAGCCTCTATTTGCGGTCCATAATCGATAACAGCCTTCTTTGGTTCCATTTTCTCTTTATACCTTATATATAATATATAGGTGCAAAAATAGGTGGTTTTTGAAAATTATACAAGATTTTTTGAATCTTTTTTTTGAAAATGGTAATTTTTTTGGTTAAGGATGTGTTTTTATTGTAGCTCCTCGAACAGCGGTATATGGTCCAGGAAGGTATAGGAGTTGTGCTCGTAGTCCATGCGGCAAGCTATGTGTTGCAATCCGTTGCTCACCACCAAGTAGTCCACATGCAGCACCATGTTGTAGTGCGTAATCTGCGTGAACACCTTTTGGGTGATGGCCACCTGCGGTGCTTTGTACTCCACAATGACTATGGGGCGCGCCCCCGCCCCATACACCACGCTGTCGCAGCGGCGCGCCTGTCCGTTCAGGCATATGCTCACCTCGTTGCCGATGCACCCCTTGGGGTAGTGCAAGTGGTCGGTGAGATAGTGAACAAAGTGCTGTCGTACCCACTCCTCGGGAGTGAGCGCTACGTACTTTCTCCGTATCTCATCGAAGATAGAAACAATGCCATCGGCACGTTTTTTTATTTTATATTCATATTGAGGCAAATTTAATTTGTCCATTTCGATGTTTATTTGTAAGTTTGCACCCTATATAATAAGGTGGAGAAATTCATCTGCAAAAATACAAAAAGGAATGAAAACAAAGCAAGAGATTGTAGAAAATTGGCTTCCCAGGTACACAAATCATCCCTTGGAAGATTTTGGAGAGTACATTCTGCTCACCAATTTCAATAATTATGTCGATATCTTCTGCGACTATTTCGGTATAGAGAAACCCGGATACACTGCCAACATGCGCATGGCTACAGCCGGAGGCATCACCATTATCAACTTCGGTATGGGTAGCCCCAACGCAGCCATCATCATGGATCTGTTGGGTGCCATAGCCCCCAAGGCATGTCTCTTCCTGGGTAAGTGCGGAGGTATTCGCAAGACGCAATTGGGCGATTTCCTTCTACCCATAGCCGGAATAAGAGGGGAGGGAACCTCCAACGATTACTTCCCGCCCGAGGTTCCGGCGTTGCCCTCCTTCATGCTACTGCGTGCGGTCTCTACCGCCATACGCGACAACCATAAGGACTACTGGACGGGCACGGTGTATACCACCAACCGCCGCATATGGGAGCACGATGAGAAGTTCAAAGACTACCTCCGCGAAACACGTGCCATGGGTGTCGATATGGAAACGGCAACCCTCTTCTCCTGTGGTTTTGCCAACCGCATACCGGTGGGAGCACTGCTCCTGGTGTCCGACAATCCCATGACGCCCGATGGCGTGAAGACCGTGGAGAGCGACCGCAAGGTGACAAGCAATTTCGTAGACCTGCACGTGAAGTTGGGTATAGAAGCGCTCACCATGATTAAGGAAGACAACATCACCGTACGTCACCTTCGCATGGAGTTTTAATTCATGCTTCGGGGAGGCAATCGGAGCGAAAGCCTATTTTATTTGACACGATTTGAGTGATGAAAATAAAATCGCTCTATCGTATTGATTTATAGTGCGTAAATGGATAAAACACCCCTTCGAACCCCCGCAAGAATTAAATATTTGAGCAAAACAAGTAGGTTGGCCGAGAAAAACGAAATCTCCGCCTCCCAAAAAGAATAGAAAACAAGTAAAAGACAAATGGCTGTACAGAAAAATAATACAGATTACACAACCGTAGTAAAAGCCATAGCCTCCGGCGACATAAAACCCGTCTACTTCCTTATGGGCGAGGAAAGCTACTATATAGACCGAATAGCGGATTATATTGTAGATACGGTACTTAAGGAAGACGAGCGCGATTTCAACCTCACGGTGATGTATGGCTCCGATGTAGCCATCACCGATGTGCTCGATGCCGCCACACGCTACCCCATGATGGCCGATCGCCAAGTAGTAGTGGTAAAGGAAGCACAGGCACTCAAGACAGAGCTCGACGGATTGCTCTCCTATCTCAAGGCACCCCTCTCCACCACCGTCCTTGTCTTCTGTTACAAGAACGGAACCATAGACATGCGCAAGAAGGTAGCCGCCGAGATAGACAAGGCCGGAGTACTCTTCCACTCCAGAAAGCTAAGAGACACACAGCTTCCCGAATTTATCATCTCCTATCTCAAACGCAAGAAAGTAGCCATAGACCGCAAAACCACCATGGTCATTGCCGAGTCCGTAGGAGCCGACCTCCAGCGTCTGGTGAGCGAACTCGATAAGTTGGTATTGGCACTCCCGGGCAACGATCGTACCATCACCGCCGAACTTGTGGAGCAGTGTATAGGAGTGAGTAAAGACTATAATATCTTTGAATTGCGCGATGCCCTCATAGTACGCGATGTTTTAAAGGCAAATAAGATACTGAAATATTTTGACAAAAATCCAAAGTCCTGTCCCATTCAAGCCGGAGTAGCAGCGTTGTTCAATTTTTTCAGCAACCTTATGCTCGCCTATTACGCTCCCGAGAAATCAGAGAGGGGAGTGGCAGCCTGGCTCGACCTGAAAGGCAGCTGGATGGTCACCCCATACATGGACGCCATGAAAAAATACTCCGGAGTGAAGACCATGCAGATAATTTCCGAACTACGTA
>CAZUTW010000021.1:0-23894 GCA_964623295.1 uncultured Bacteroidaceae bacterium
TATTTCCTTTTTCTTGCCATCTATTAATATTTTTACGGTACTTTTGCCTTGTAACGGGGTTAGGCATTGCTATCTTCTAAGCATGTGCGTTGACGGAAAGACGAACCCTATGAACGAGATGTTTCAAGAATACATACCCGATAGTAAGTGATACTGCTCTAAAAAAAGTGCAATTATTCTTGGTCGTTTGGTTTCTATTCTTTAACTTTGCCACCGATTACAGAAAATGGTTTGAGTAAACGAACGATTGGATGCAACCGGAAGATGAATAAACAATAATATGTTATGGAAATAGAACTGAAGGATGTGCATGTAGGCAGTGAGATAGCCAAGCGAATAGGAGAACTCGGACTCAATAAATCGGAGTTCGCCAGGCGGATAGGCGTGCAGCAACAGCATGTCAACCGCATTCTCGAAAGAGAAACGATGGAAACAAACAAATTGGCAAAGGTGTGTCGAGTACTCGATATAAATATCTTTGCCAAGTTCTGCTCTTTCCCAATGAACGTAGGTTCCTATCTTAACACAAAGTCTACGGCGGGCTATGATGGTAGTAGTGCCGGCAATGCGTCCGTGCTTTTCGAACTGGAATTGCAGAAAACGGAGAACCGTGGACTACAACGACAGATAGAACTCCTTAAAGAACAAGTTGCGCAACTGCAATCTCAAATGGAAGACAAGAACCGTATCATCTCCATTTTAAGTAAGGAACCGAAGTAACGATGCTTCTTCACTGTAATAGTAGACTTTTATAGCGCTTAAAAATCTTTACAAAAGGAATGTGACTGTTTGGTGACAGGGGGGTGTCACCGGTAAGTGCTGTGATTATCAGAGTGCTTATGGGTTCGGTGACAGGTTGACACTGTTTTCGATATTTTTTTGTTTGGGAGTTGGTGACAGGTGACAGATACAATTTGTTGCATATTTAATTCGCTGTATATCAACGTCGGTGACACGTAATTGAACATGCCGTGACAGAGACTCCGGAACGCACTTTCGGACCGACTCCTGTCACAGGTATCACCGTTTATCTCTGTATTTGCTACGAAAAAAACATACAAATAGTTGGAAGGTTACTGCGTGCGAAAAAATATTTTTCCGCCCTGTTTTTAGCTGGAAATCCGCTAGGAAACGAGGTGAAAACAGGTTGGTTTTTACGTTTTCTTCCTAGGTTCCGTGACCTTTTCTTCGCTGTTTTTATAATGAAAATCCGGAAACTCCGTAGGCAAAATCCTGCAACTCTTCCCACTTATTATAAAAGGTGTACACGGCATCAACCCCCAGCGACCACCGGAGTGCGAGAACGGAATCACCCCTAAAACCTCTGTTTCCTTAAAAAAAGATGCTTTTCTCTTGTGAAAATCCGTAAAAAGTAGTACCTTTGCACCGGTCTTCAAAATGGAGACTAAGGGGTGCTGTGTTTATTGCACGGCTGAGATTATACCCACAATACCTGATACGGATAATGCCGATACAGGGACGGTACTCCTTTTTTTAGAACTATAAGAAAAGTCTACATGAAGAAAAATGGACTTATGGCTGCTACACTCATAAGTGTAGTACCTCTCTATGCTGTCGAACAAAACGACAGCTTGTTGCGAACCATCGAACTGCAGAATGTGGAGGTTACCTCTACACGTGCCGGGAAGCACACTCCGGTGGCCTATTCGGAGATTGATAAGAAGGCTCTTGCGCAGTCGAATTTCGGTCAGGACATTCCTCAATTACTCTCTCTCATGCCGTCTGTTACGGTGACGAGCGATGCGGGTAACGGTATCGGTTACACCTCTATCCGTGTGCGCGGTATCGATCCTTCTCGTATCAACATCACTGCCAACGGTATTCCAATGAACGATGCGGAATCGGCTCAGGTATACTTTGTGAATATGGGCGACTTCGCCTCCAGCTTGCAAAGCATGCAGGTGCAGCGTGGTGTGGGTACCTCTACCAACGGTTCGGGTGCCTTCGGTGCTTCGCTCAATATGCAAACGGAGCCCATCGGTCTTACTCCCTACGTGGGCGTGGACTTGAGTGCAGGTAGCTACTATTCCAATAAGGAGACGTTGCGTTTCGGTACCGGTCTGTTGGGCGGTCACTGGGGCGTGCAAGGACGTTTGTCACACATCGGTTCCCACGGTTATCTGGACAGAGCACATACTCAGTTGAATTCCTATTTCTTGCAGGCCGGTTACTTCTCTGACAATACGGTAGTGAAGTTCTTGACCTTCAACGGACAGGAGCAGACGTACCACGCATGGAACTATGCTTCCAAGTACGAGCAGAGTCTCTACGGACGTCGTTACAACTCCTGCGGCGAGTACTACGATGCAGACGGCAATGTGCATTACTACAAGGACCAAACGGACAACTATCATCAGCAGAACTATCAGTTGATTTGGGACCAGTATCTTTCTCGTACGTGGAGCTTGAACGCTGCGCTGCACTACACCAAGGGTAACGGTTACTACGAGGAGTACAAGGTAAAGAAAAATTACGTAGACTATGGCTTGAGCGATGTGAAGTTGAAATCCGATCTTATCCGTCAAAAGAAGATGGACAACGATTTCTATGGCGTAGTAGCATCTGCTAACTATAACAATCGCAAAGACTTGAAAGCTACCATCGGTGGTGGTTGGAACAAGTACGACGGACAGCACTACGGATTGGTAAACTGGGCCAAGAGCGCACCGAGCAGCTTTGTGCCGGGTTGGAAATATTACGACAATACCGCATGGAAGACCGACCTGAATGTCTACGGTAAGGCCGAGTGGGAGTTCGTCCGCGGATTGAACGTCTATGCCGATGTACAATACCGCCATGTGGGCTATCGCTTGGAAGACCCTGCCGACTGGTGGACGGGTACCGCTAAAGCAAGCGGACTGTGGGGACACGACGACTTCGACTTCGTGAATCCGAAAGCCGGCTTGAACTATCAGATATCTCGCAATCAACGAGTATATGCCTCTTACGCACTCTCCCACAAGGAGCCTACTCGCAACGATTATCAGGACAACTACACCAACCACCTGAATGCAGAGCGTCTGCAGGATGTGGAGCTGGGATACAAATACGAGTCTCCTCGTTTCAGCGCAGGCGTAAACCTCTATTATATGTACTACAATCACCAGTACGTGCTCACCGGCGAGTTGAACGAAATTGGTGAGATGATTGCCAGCAACGAGAACAGCGGTAGCAGCTATCGTTCCGGTATTGAGTTGGAGGCTGCCTACAAACCCGTGAAGTGGTTCCGTTGGGATGCCAACTTGACACTCTCTCGCAACCGCAACAAGAACTGGAACGTAACGCTGGACAACGGAGACATCTACAACATGGGCTCTACGCACACATCCTTCTCTCCGGATGCTATCTTCAACAATATCTTCACCTTTACGTATCGTGGCTTTGCCGCAAGCATACAGAGTCAGTATGTGGGCGAGCAGTACATGGCCAACACCAATGCCAAGTACTACGTGAACTACAACGAGGACGGTACCAAGCAGAGCGAGGTGAGCATGATGCTGGACGACTTCTTTACCACCAACATCAACTTGGCCTATACCTTCGATAGTAAGAACCGTTGTGGTAGTTGGTTGAGAAAGATCGGTATGAAGTCTGCAACCGTAGGCGTTACCTTCTACAACATCTTCAACGAGAAGTACGACAACAACGGATGGACAGCCCCCGGTTATCAGTTGACCAACGGCAAGGTGGAGGCATACTGCGTAGACGACCTCTACGAAGCCGGTTTCGCTCCATCGGCTCCGTTTAACTGGATGGCACACGTCTCCTTCAACTTCTAATGAACGAGAATGATTAATACAATGATAGATTGGTTCAGCCTTCACGGTTTGGACCTGGTAACAACGATACTCGGGCTGCTTTATATAGCGCTCGAGTATCGTGCGCATATAGCCCTCTGGCTGGTGGGTATCGTGATGCCCGCACTGGATGTGATACTCTACTGGAAATACGGACTCTACGGAGATGCCGGCATGTCGGCCTATTACACCCTGGCAGCGGTGTACGGATGGTTGGTATGGCGCTTCGGAAAGAACCGAAAGACACAAAAGGAAATAGCCATATCGCATATGCCGCTGAAACGCTACGTGCCGGTATTGATGTGCTTCTTTGCGGCTTGGGGGGCAACCTATTGGGTGCTGGTGGAGTACACCAACTCCACGGTCCCGGTGCTCGATGCCTTTACCAATGCCCTGGGCTTTGTGGGACTCTGGGCGCTGGCTCGTAAGTATGTGGAGCAATGGGTGTTCTGGATTATCCTAGATGTGATTGCAAGTTACCTATACATACTAAAAGGTATACCGTTCAAGGCGGGTTTGTATGCGCTCTACGTGATTATTGCCATAGCCGGATGGCGCAAGTGGCTGAAACTTATGAAGGAGGAGAAGGTACAATGATAGAAAAAAACATAATGGACGTATTGGGTGGCGGTGCCCCCTTCGATGCGGTGGTGCTGGCCAACGGGGATTATCCGGGTAGCTTTGTACCACGTGCCGTGTTGGCCATGACGCCGCGGCGCGTGTGTTGCGACGGAGCGGTGCACCCCCTGTTGGCCGAAGGTATTCTGCCCGAGGCCGTGGTGGGCGACGGCGATTCGTTGTCTGCCGAGGACAGAACCCTGTTGGGCAATCGCTTCCATCAAATAGAGGAACAGGACTACAACGACCTAACCAAAGCCACGCGCTATCTGCTGGAGCACGGTTGCGGCCCCCGTATAGCCTACCTCGGAACTACCGGTAAGCGCGAAGACCACACCTTGGGCAACATCTCCTTAATGTATTACTATGCCTGCAAGATGGGAGTAGACCCCACACTCATAACCGACCACGGATATTTTGTAGTGGGACAAGGAGAGATGCGTTTTGCAACCCGTCCCGGTCAGCAAGTGAGCCTCTTTAATGTAGACTGTAAGACGCTTACGGGTACCGGATTGCGATGGCAACCCTACGCTTTCGAAATGCCCTGGCAAGGTACGCTCAACGAAGCAACCGGAGAAAGCATCACCCTAAAAGGCGACGGCTACTACATGCTCTTCCGAAACTTTCTGAATTGAGTCGGAACTCCTGCAAACATCCACTGTATGTGCGCAACGGTACATGCGGTGGATGTTTTTTTTACCTTAAGTATTGTACTCTTGAACCCGAAAAAGAAGGGAAACTCTGCAATTTGTTTGGTTCGACGCCACTTTTTTACTATCTTTGCGCCCATAAGAGAAAAAAGACATAATGGAAATAGAACATCAAGCGTTGTTGGGAAAAACTCCCGAAGAGCTGAAAACCATAGTGACTGAGTTGGGCATGCCGGCATTTACCGCACGCCAAATAGCCCAGTGGCTCTACGTGAAGCACGTACGTTCCATTGAGGACATGACCAACCTATCGCTGCAAAACCGAGCCAAACTGGCCGAGCGGTACGAGGTAGGTGCTCACGCTCCCGAAGAGTGTGCTGCCAGTGCCGACGGTACGAAAAAATATCTATATAAAACTCCCGAAGGTGCCTTCATAGAAACGGTGTATATACCGGACGGCGACCGTGCCACTCTCTGTGTATCATCGCAAGTGGGGTGCAAGATGAACTGCCTCTTTTGTATGACGGGAAAACAGGGGTTCTCGGGACATTTGTCCGCGACGGAGATTCTGAACCAAATATATGCGCTACCGGAACGAGAGAAACTCACCAATGTGGTGTTCATGGGGCAGGGAGAACCGCTCGACAATGTGGACCGGGTTCTCAAGGCCATCGGCATACTGACGCATCCGCAGGGGTATGCATGGAGTCCCAAACGCATCACACTTTCGAGTGTCGGCCTCAAAAAGGGGTTGCAACGTTTCTTGGACGAGTCCGATTGTCACCTGGCCATCAGTTTGCATGCTTCTTGTCACGAGGAGCGTCTGGAGTTGATGCCGGCCGAAAAAGCGTATCCCATAGAGGATATTGTGACGTTGTTGCGGAGCTATGATTTCTCGCATCAGCGTCGTCTTTCTTTTGAATACATCGTGTTCAAAGGGGTGAACGATACCCTGGCGCATGCTCGCCGGGTGGCTCAATTGCTCCGCGGATTGGATTGTCGTGTGAACCTTATCCGTTATCATCGCATCCCTATCGTTCCCCTGGACGGTGCCGACGAGGATACGATGACAGCTTTTCGCGATTACCTCACCAAGCATGGTATTTTCACGACCATACGTGCCTCCAGAGGCGAGGATATAAAAGCGGCTTGCGGACTCTTGAGCACGGCCAAGCAGCAGGGAGTGGAACTTAAGTTCGACACCAAGAACGCAAAGAACCTTGAACAATAACAACGATATGACAATGCAGAAATTGAACATACAGCGTGTGGCACCCTTTGTGTGCCTTTTGGCAGTACTCTTGTTTGCTGCCTGTAACTCCAACAACGGCGGCGGCATGATGAAGCCGGCTGCCAGCGGTCGTCCTTACGAGGTGCTGGTGGTGATTCCCGAAAACCTGTGGGAGGAACCTGCCGGACGTGCTATCTACGATGTGTTGGCTACCGATATCCCGGGACTTCCGCAACCGGAGAACTCCTTCCATATCTCGCATGTAGATCCCAAGGGGTTCAACAATATCCTAAACATCTTCCGCAACATCGTGGTGGTAGACATCGACAAGACCATCTACTCGCAGACAAAATACAAGTATGTGCGCGATGAATATGCTACGAACCAGATGATTATGGTAATCTCATCGCCGAGTGCCGAGGAATTTATCAGCTTTGTGGAGCGCAACCGGAGTGCGATACTCCGTTTCTTCAACAGTGCGGAGATGAACCGACAGATAGCGCAACTGCGCCAGAAATACAGTAAGTCGGTAGGGGAGTTGGCGAGCGATATGTTCGACTGCACCTTCTATGCCCCCGACGAGATAAACCACTACAAACGTGGCGAAGATTTCTTCTGGGCAAGTTCTGCCACGGCCACAGCCCTGGTGAACATCTGTATGTATGCTTATCCCTACGAAGGACCACAGGCTTTTGAACGCAATCGCATGATTGCCAAGCGCGATTCCTTCATGAAAGCCAACATCCCGGGCGAAACCCCCGATATGTATATGGCTACCGATACGCAAACGGTGACGGTGGAACCCATTACGGTGCAGAAGCAATACGCTTGCGAGATGCGCGGTTTGTGGGAGATGGAGAACGACTGCATGGGCGGTCCGTTCGTGAGTCACTCCCGTGTGGATACCATTAACAACCGTGTGGTTGTGGTGGAGGGCTTTGTCTATGCTCCCGAAAAGATGAAACGCGGATTGATTCGCCGTCTGGAGGCAGCTCTCTACTCGCTGGAACTCCCCAAAAAGAAAGCGGAAAATAAGAAGTAATAACGAATACTATATATCTATTTAGAAAATGGAGAAAGACAAGATAAAGGTGGGAATCACCCAAGGCGACCTGAACGGTGTGGGCTACGAGGTGATATTGAAGGCTTTTGCCAACCCACTCATGATGGAACTTTGTACTCCTATCGTGTACGGTTCGCCCAAGGCTGCCGCCTACCATAGCAAGACCATGGAGCTGGAGACCCAGTTTACCATAATAAGCGATGCCGTACAGGCTTCGCACAACCGATTGAATATACTCTCTTGCTACGACGAAGAACCGAAAATAGAGTTGGGACAGCCGTCGGCCGAGGCAGGTGCTACGGCACTCAAATCGCTCGAAAAGGCGCTGGCCGACTATCGCGAGGGTAAAATCGACGTGTTGGTGACGGCTCCTATCAACAAGAAGACCATACAGAGCGACGACTTCCACTTCCCGGGACACACGGAGTATATAGAAGCGAAGGTGGGCGATGGACAGAAAGCACTCATGGTGCTTATGACAGCCGATAATGCAGAAGGTCTGCAGCCGCTGCGTGTGGCGCTAGTTACCACGCACAAACCGATTCGCGAGGTGGCGGATGCTATTACACAAGAGGCGATTGTGGAGAAGGTACACATCTTGAACGAATCTCTCAAACGCGATTTCCGTATCTCCGGTCCTCGCATTGCCGTATTGGCACTGAACCCGCATGCGGGCGACGACGGACTGATTGGTACGGAGGAGCAGACGGTGATTAAGCCGGCCATCGAGGCACTCAGTGCGGAGGGTATCGGTGTGTTCGGTCCTTATGCAGCCGACGGTTTCTTCGGTAGTGGGGCATACACGCATTTCGATGCTACGTTGGCCATGTATCACGACCAGGGATTGGCGGCTTTCAAGGCGCTGAGTATGTCGCAAGGTATCAACTACACGGCGGGCTTGCCGATTGTACGTACGTCACCCGACCACGGAACGGCTTACGACTTGGCGGGCAAGGGTATTGCCGACGAAACTTCTATGCGTCAGGCTATCTATGCGGCTATCGACATCTATCGCAACCGCAAGAGCTACGATGCTGCACATGCCAATCCGTTGCGCAAACTCTACAAGGAGCATCGCGACGATAGTGACAAACTGAAACTGGATGCTCCTACCGATGAGGATTAATCTCCGTTGTGGGGATTTGTGTCCAAAGAACAAACATAAACAGACGATATGAAATTTGCAATCATAGCAGCCGGTGAGGGTTCTCGCTTGGCGCAGGAGGGGGTGGAGGAACCGAAACCCTTGGTGCGCGTCGGGGGCGAGTGCTTGATAGACCGACTGATACGAATATTTACCGTGTGTGGTGCCGAAGAGATAGTGGTTATTGTGAATAACCTTACCACACGGGTGCAGGAACACCTCAAGACACTGCAAACAAAGGTGCCGTTGCGCATGGTGGTGAAGACTACGGCGGGCAGCATGCATAGTTTTAACGAATTGGCTCCTTACCTGGAGGATGGTCCTTTCTGTCTTACGACGGTGGATACCATCTTTCGAGAGGGGGAGTTCGCGGAATACATAGAGGCTTTTCGCACGAGTGGTGCCGATGGTATGATGGCGGTGACAGACTACATAGACGATGAGTCTCCGCTCTACGTGAGTACCGATGCGGAGCGGCGTATAACGGGCTTCCACGATACGCGTGCCAAGTTCGAGGAGAGTGCGGTGGCTGCTACATCGGAGTGCAAGTACATCTCCGGTGGTATCTATTGTCTTACTCCGGTAGCTATCCGTGTGTTGCACGATTGCATGGAGAGCGGTAAGGTGCGCATGCGTGAGTTCCAACGTGCTTTGGTTGAGCATGGTTGTAAGTTGCAGGCATATCCCTTGGGCAAAATCCTCGATGTGGATCATGCTTCCGATATAGCCAAGGCGGAACACTACTTAAGCGGCGAGGAATGAGAATAGTATGTGTACAACGGGAGGAGTGTTTTTCTCCCAACTCGGTGGAGAAGGATTTGAATATTCTTACGACCGTGGCAGAGCAGTTGCGTGCTGCGGGGGCCGAGGTAGAGGTGATGACGGCTGCACACCTTATTAATAATAAGGAGGAGGCTGAGGTGATTTTCTCTATGGCACGTGGCGAGGAGGTGCTGACCTACTTGCAGGGATTGGAGAAACGAGGTGTCAAGGTGTTGAATCCGGTGGCGGGTATCCGCAACGCGAATCGCTATGTCATGACCGATCTCTTTTTGCAGCACGATATCCCTATGCCACTTACTTCGATGGTCGACTCTCAGGAGGGCTTCGAGATGCTTTGTGAGCAGTGGCGGGTGCGAAAAAATGCCGCTTGTTGGCTGAAACGTGCCGATGCTTGTGCGCAGGCGGCCAACGATGTGGTGTACTGCGAGGATGTAGATTCGTTGCAGCGAGAGGGACTGGATATGTTCCGCCGTGGCATCACACATGTGGTGGTGAGCGAACATCTGAAGGGTGATATTGTGAAGTTCTATGGAGTGGAGGGAACCGATTTCTTCCACTGGTATCGTCCCGATATACGTGCGGGTAAGTACGGACTGGAACGTATAAACGGTGTACCTAAGGGGTACGAAACCGATGAAATGACGTTCAAGGAGACATGTCACCGGGCGGCTCATGTGCTCTCTTGCCCCATCTACGGGGGGGATGCTATCGTGAGCAGACAGGGCGATTTTCGTATTATCGATTTTAATGATTGGCCATCGTTCTCTATCTGTACCGATGATGCAGCGGAGGCCATGGTACGTCTGTTAAAAAAGCAAATTAGAAAAAAGGAAACGGTGTGAAGGCTAAGTATAGAAATATCTTCTTCCTGTTTGGCATAGTGGCAGTGGTTATTATGCTTGTGACCTTCGATGTAAGTTGGCAACAGGTGTGGCACGATTTGTGTACGGCGGGGTGGTGGTTTGTAGCTATCTTGGCGTTGTGGCCTGTGCTATACATGCTGAATACGTGCAGTTGGTGGCTCATACTGAAGGCTTCGGGCCCTGTGCCTTTTTCCTTTTGGTGGCTCTACAAAATTATGGTCACCGGCTTTGCGCTGAACAGTGCTACGCCGGGCGGATTGGTGGGGTCGGAACCTTATAAAATAATGGAACTTACACCCCATGTGGGGGGTAAGCGTGCTTCATCGTCGGTGATTCTCTTCACCATGATGCATACGTTTTGTCACATCTTGTTTTGGTTTAGCTCTGTCTTTTTGTACATCTTTACGGAGAAGATGGATGTGTTTATGGGCGTTCTCCTGTCGGTGGTGTCGGTGTTCTGTTGCGTGGGACTCTACTTCTTTATGGCGGGATATCGCACGGGCTTTGTTATGAAGCTGTTGAATCTTTGTGCTCATATTCCTTATGTGAAGCGTTCGGTGAAACGTTTTCGTGAGGAGAAACGGGAGAGTATAGAGACTATAGATAGACAAATTACGGAATTGCATTCGCAGAGTCGTACTACATTCTTGAGTACCATGCTGCTGGAGTTTTTCGGCCGTGTGGCGAGTTGCTTGGAGGTATACTTCATTTTGATGATTTTCCATAGCGATGTTACCTTCTTGCGCTGTATCCTGATTATGGCTTTTACGTCGTTGTTTGCCAATATGTTGTTCTTTATCCCCATGCAGGTGGGTGGCCGCGAGGGCGGTTTTGCCATGTCGGTGGGTAAGTTGGCTATTCCGGCAAGTTACGGTGTCTTTATCGGTATCATCTGTAGAGTGCGTGAGATTATCTTCACGGCTATCGGTATGACACTTATGAAGGTGGGAAATCATTCTGAAAAAAACAATAATAAGAAAAATGAATCGTTTGAATAATATAAAAGGAATTATCTTCGATTACGGAGGTACGCTCGATACTCCATCTATTCACTGGAGTGAGGTGCTTTGGAGTGGATATCAATCGGTAGGGGTTCCGGTGGAGAAGGAGCCTTTCCGCGATGCGTATGTGCACGGTGAACGTGCATTGGCTCGTAATCCTATTGTGCAACCGGACTTTACGTTCTTCCGCTTACTGGAGGCAAAGGTGGAGATTGAGTTGCGCTACTTGGTGGACAATGGCTTTCTTGCCGTCGATTATCCGGTGGAGAGTGTGGGACACGAGATTGTGTGCTACTGCCATGGGTTTGTGCGGCAGACGGTAAAGAACAACCTTCCGGTACTGGAGGCACTTTCGGCGAAGTATCCTTTGGTCTTGGTGTCCAATTTCTATGGCAACATACATACGGTGCTGGAGGAATTCGGACTTTCTCACTTCTTCAAGGAGGTGGTGGAATCGGCTGTGGTGGGGGTGCGTAAACCCGATCCGGCTATTTTTAAGTTGGGAGTGGAGGCGCTGCAACTTACTGCCGACGAGGTGGTTGTGGTGGGCGATTCTTTTTCCAAAGATATTCAGCCCGCACGTGCAGCCGGTTGTCATGCCATCTGGTTTAAAGGCGTGGGGTGGGGCAATGAGGTGACCGACGAATCGGTGCCCGATGCCGTGATTACATCCTTTGCGGAACTGCAGGATGTATTACTTTGATTTATACAAGGATCTATATGAAGAAAACGTTGACGGTACTATCTGTCCTTGGATGGACGGCGCTTAATACCATGGCACAGAATCCCCGCATTTTGCAGGGGGTGGAGGCCGACGTGCAGCTTTCTACGACCCAGAGTAACGGTGATTATGCTCCTTTTTGGTTGAGTAGCAATCGTTATGGTGTGGAGTCGGTGGAGCCGTGCTCCGGTTATGTGCGTGCGGGTATTTATCGCTCGTTGGCCAACGATTCCGATAGGGTGTGGCGTTGGGGGTATGGATTGGATGTTCTGGCCGCAACGCACAATTCCTCCGATTTCTTTATTCAGCAGGCTTATGCGGCGTTGAACTATAAAAAGGCAACGCTCACGGTGGGTAGCAGGGAACGTGATCCTTTGTTGCGTACGGCGGAGCTTACTTCGGGTAATCTGGCAATGGGTATCAACGCTCGTCCCGTTCCGCAGGTTCGAGTGGATGTGGATTATTTCACCTTTCCGGGAACCAAGGGATGGTGGAAGTGGAAGTTTTCCGTGGCCGGTGGTGCGTACACCGATGGTAAATGGCAGGAGAACCATGTGGCTGTGGGTGCCAATTATGCCAAGAAGGTGTTGTATCACGAGAAACAACTTTATTGGAAATTCGGTAAGGAGGAGGTGTTCCCCCTGACGCTCGAGGTTGGCGCACAGATAGAACAGCAGTTCGGTGGTACGCTCTACAACTTGTGTGTGAGTCGCTGGAATGGTCAGAACGCCTCCGGTTCTTGGTTTTATATAGACTCTTACAAACCGAGTACGAGTCTGAAGGACTTGGTGAATGTGTTCTTTATGACGGGCAGCGACAATACCGATGGTACATATAAAAATGCTACCGGAAATATATTGGGTAGTACCAATTTCCGCTTGCAGTATCACGGAAAGGATGTAAAGGTGGGGCTCTACGGCGAACGTTTCTTTGAGGACCATAGTATGCTGTTCCTGGAGTATGGTATCTACGATTATTTGGTGGGACTCGATGTGGAACTTCCTCGTTTTAAATACGTAAGCCATGTGGTCTACGAGCATCTCACAACCAAAGATCAATCGGGGCCGGTTTATCACGATAAGTCCGATAATATCTCTTCGGGCATCTACGGACGAGACAATTACTACAATCACGGTTCTTATCCCGGATGGCAGCATTGGGGTATGGCCATGGGCAACCCGTTGCTTACATCGCCTATTTATAACACCAATGGTAATTTGCTCTTCATGAACAACCGTGTGAAAGCACATCACGTAGGAATAAGCGGCGATCCGGTGCGCAATCTTCACTATCGTATGTTGTACACCTATAGCGAGAACTGGGGAACCTACGCTACTCCGGCCGAAAAGGTTTTGTATCAACACTCCTGGATGGGAGAGATTCGCTATACCTGTCCGCGCTATCGCATGGAATGGCAGTGTGGCGTGGGCTACGATTACGGCGATATATACAAACACTCCTTGGGAGTGCAACTCAGTGTGAAAAAACATTTTTCCGTGACTCCGGCTAAAAAGCGATAACGATGAAGAAGTCTATTATAAAAGGTATAAGAAAAGGTGTTCTAGTCCTTCTGACGGGGATTGTTTGCGCTTGTTCCGAATCTCCGAACGATGGCGATTTGGATGGCTACTGGCAACTTATGACTGTGCAGGAGAGTGCCCAATCGCCAGCCGTGGATGTGCAAAGCGAACGTCTTTATGTGGGCTTTCGTAGAGGATTGGCCGAGTATTACAGCGACTATCTTTCGGGGAGTGTAGTGGTGTACGCCAACTACCGGCACACCTCCGATTCTTTGTTCATCTACAACTTTGCCAATGGACAGGACGATACCAATCCTTTCTATACTACGACCGACAGTTTGAAGCGGTTTTACGTGGACAATCTCTACGAACGATATGCTATAGAACAGTTGAACGACGATAGATTATGGCTTAGTAGTGGCGAAAAGAGGCTGTTATTTAGAAAATTCTGACATATAAAGGGGATTATCTCCGGATTTTTTCGTAACTTTGAGTCGATTATTGGAGAAAATAAAGAATGAAGCAGGAATCGAGCTTACAAAATATAAAGCAGCGCTATGGAATTGTCGGTAAATCGGAGCAGCTGGATAGGGCTCTGGACACCGCATTGCAGGTGGCAAACACCGATCTATCCGTACTTATTATGGGTGAGAGTGGTGTCGGTAAGGAGGTGATTCCAAGAGTGATACACGATAATAGCAGCCGCAAGGGTAAGAAATACTTTGCCATCAACTGCGGCTCTATACCGGAGGGAACCATAGATGCCGAACTCTTCGGCCATGAGAAGGGTGCCTTTACGGGAGCTATCGGCGAACGTGAGGGTTACTTCGGTGCAGCCAACGGCGGTACTCTCTTTCTCGACGAGGTGGGGGAGTTGCCTCTTGCTACACAGGCACGTTTGTTGCGCGTGTTGGAAAACGGTGAATACATACGTGTAGGTAGTAACGAGGTGCGAAAAACCGATGTGCGCATTGTGGCTGCCACCAATGTAAATATGATGAAGGCCGTGACGGAACGTACGTTTCGCGAGGATCTTTACTATCGCCTGAGTGCTATTCCTATCCGTCTGCCGGCATTGCGCGATCGAAGGGAGGATATCCCGTTGCTCTTCCGTAAGTTTGCTTTCGAGATATCGGAACGTTATCACATGCCGATGGTGGAGCTGACGGATGAGGCTTTGGCGCGTCTCATGAACTATCCTTGGCCGGGAAACATACGTCAGTTGAAGAACGTTACGGAACAGATTTCCGTGGTTTCGAAGGAGCGTATCATTACGCCGGAGATTCTGGATTCTTTTGTGCCGGATGTGCATGCGGGGCACGAAATTGCTCCGCTGGGGTACGGAAACGGTGCGCACACAGATGAACCTCAATACAAGATGGAACGGGAGCATATCTTCTTGATGTTGGCCACATTGTCGCAACAGGTGAAGGACTTGCAGAAGTCGGTCAAGGAGCTGCAGACTCAGATGGGTACTGCAACGACAACTCCAACTACGGAATTGCTTACTGCGGGAACTTCGTATGTAGACAACAATATAGTGGATGCCGAGGAATACTACGAACCGGAGGAGGCCGATGCGCAAGAGGTAACCGTGGAACCGGTAGAGGCAAACGAGGAAAAGGAAACGAAAGACTCTGCGAAGGTAAAGGCTGCTACGTTGAGTCGTAAAGATATAGCTGCGGCTCTTCGCCGTTGCAAAGGTAATAAGAAAGCGGCTGCTCTGGACTTGGGTGTACCGGAGCGAACGCTCTTTAGAAAGATAAAATTATATGGCTTGGATACGGCGGATTTTGAATAAATGGATGGCTTGTGCCTTGTTGGTGATGACAATGGGGGTGCTGGTGGCTTGCAGTATTTCGTATAAGTTCAATGGTGCGTCTATTGACTATACGAAGGTGAAAACCATTCAGTTGAACGATTTTCCTATACGTTCTACATACGTGTGGGCGCCCATGCAGTCGTTGTTCAACAACCGCTTGGCCGATGTCTTTGCATCGCAAACTCGCCTGCAACAGGTGAAGCGTAACGGTGATATGGTCATCTCCGGTGAGATTGTTGGTTACGACCAATATAATAAAGGTGTATCGGCATCTGGATATTCTTCGCAGACTCAGTTGAAGATGACGGTGAACGTGCGTTTTGTGAACAATACCAACCATGCGGAGGACTTTGAACGACAGTTCTCGGCAACACAGGATTACGATTCATCACAACAGCTTACATCCGTGCAGGAGGAGTTGGTTACTCAAATGGTGAAAGATATAGTAGATCAAATATTTAACGCAACAGTGGCAAACTGGTAATCTATGATACGGAAACTAACGGAATATATAAAGCACCCCGAAACCTTGGATGCTGTGTCCCTGCAATACTTGGAGGGACTTATGGTGCAGTATCCTTACTTCCAGACGGTGCATCTGCTTTACTTGCAGAACCTAAAGCGGTTGAACGATCCCCGTCTCGAGGAACAACTGCACATCTCGGCGCTCTATATTTTCGACCGTCGAATCTTGTATCAGCTTCTGCAGAACACACCGGTGGGAGAGTACGTCCCGGCTCCGAAGGAGGACGAGGATGCGCACAATCCGGTATTGGCGGTAGCGGCGCAAACCGAACAGGAGGTGGAAAACGATACTATTCCCGATGGGGTTATTCGTTTTGAATCCACTGTCAACGAAGTCATCCCCGAGGAATCGACAGACGAGGTGTCGGCTCCGGAGGAACCGGAAAAGGAGGTTGCACCGACTACGGCACGCAGAACTCCGTCGCCTTTGGAGGCTACAACCGATTATATGCAGTATCTCCTGCAAATGGAATCGGAATCTATGCCCGATATAACGGATGTGCCGTTGGAGGGGCAGGGGCTCATTGATAGCTTTTTGGAGAAGCACGAAAGCGACGATAGAATGTACCTGGGGGGCGAAGACGAGTACGAACCGATTGTGGAACCGCAACTCGATGTGGATGCCGATGATGGCATTTTTACCGAAACTTTGGCCTCAATTTACATAAAACAGGGCAGATATTTGAAGGCAATTGAAATTATTCGTAAACTTTCCTTGAAATATCCGAAAAAAAATCGTTACTTTGCAGACCAAATCCGATATTTGGAAAAGTTGATAATAACAAATAAAAAATAAATATACTTAGACATGTACACATTTTTAGAAATTCTAATGGTGATTGCAGCGGTCCTGATGATCTTGATTGTGGTGATTCAGGAGTCAAAGGGAGGCGGTTTGGCTTCCGGCTTTTCTGCATCAAATCAAATTATGGGCGTTCGTAAGACGACCGATGTAATCGAGAAACTGACCTGGTCTTTGGCCATCTGTATGGTGGTGTTTGCCGTGGCTATTTCTCATGTACTTCCGGGTAACTCTTCTTCAGACTCTATTATGATGCAGTCTGTGGAGCAGAATGCTACCAATCCGAACAATATTCCGGGTTTCGCTTCTTCTGCTGCCGATGGAGGTGCTACCGATCAGCAGGCTACTCCTGCAAAGGGTGATGCGGCTGCTGCTCCTGCAAAGGAGGCTGCTCCTGCTAAAAGCGCTGAGTAACACTGGCTTGTGCTTGCATCTCGTGTGAGGGGTGCAGGGTGTGATATAAGCATAAGAATAACTGCTCTGTAATGTCTTGTTGCGGGGCAGTTGTTCTTGTGCTTTTTTTTATTCGTGGTACGGGGCTTGTTTGCCGAGTCTAATTTAACCAATTTTATTGTATAAAATTGCATTTTGTAGGTGTATAAATCGCTAAAATCGCAGTTTTTGATTGTTATGTGAACAAATAATCGTCTAAAAGTTTTATTTTTATCAAATAAATGTTGTATATTTGCACCATGAAGATGAGAACTTGGCGAATGTATCACAAAATTGTAGGACTTGGCATTAGTATTTTTCTAATGTTGTTCTGCGTTTCGGGTATACTGTTGAATCATAAATCCGGTATATCTAATATAAATGTGGACCGCTCATTTTTACCTTCTGCTTACCAATATCACAACTGGAACAAGGGGGCTTTGCGCGGTACCGTCGATATCTCGCAACCCGGTGACTCTGCAGTTCTCTTTTATGGAACTACCGGTATATGGCAGTATAAGCAGAGCCAAAAGCGTTTTTTCGATTTTAATCAGGGGTTTCCTTTTGGAGCGGATAGCCGCAATATTCGTGCTGTTGTGGTGCTTCCCGGAGGACAGCTGTTTGCTATTAATGATTCTCATTTGTATCAACAGGGGCTACATTCTACGTGGGGGCATGTTATGCTGCCCTTGGAGAATGAGAACTTGTCCGACTTAACCACACGTGGCGATACTCTCGTTGTGGTGGGGCGTTCTCATCTCTTCCTTTCGGTGGCTCCATACACGTCTTTCTCTACCATCACTATTACACAACCCGATGGTTATAAGCCTAGTGTGTCGCTCTTTCGCTTGTTGTGGGGGCTGCATAGTGGAAAAATTTTGGGGGTAGTGGGGCGATTCTTAATCGATTTGGTGGCTTTCGTTCTTCTTTTCTTGATGCTTTCCGGTTGGCTTCATTGGCTTTTCCCTAAATACATTAACGGTATAAAGAAGGAGGGAAATCGTAAGCGTATGGCTGTTATGACTATGAAACAAAACCGTAGGTTACACGAGTTTGTGGGACGAAAGACGATTTGGATTACTCTTTTCGTGGCGGTTTCCGGTTGGATGCTTCGTCCTCCCATGATGATTCCGCTTACGCTTATCAAACTTCCGACAATCCAGGGTACGTCACTTTATAGCGACAATGCATGGGATGATAAGCTTCGCATGCTTCGCTACGATGCTGACCAGAATGATTGGCTTCTTTCTACATCCGATGGGTTCTATTCCTTGCCCAACTTGCATGCTGTGCCTAAGCGCATTGAAAGTGTGTCAATGGTCAGTTCCATGGGGGTTAATGTGTTGCAAATGGATGAGTATGAGAATTGGCTTATCGGTTCTTATTCCGGTATGTATATTTGGAATAGGTACGAGGATTTAGTGGTCGATTATTTTACGGGAGAACGGGTTGATCCAAAGGCTTCGTTGTCGGCTTCATCGCGTGTGGTGAGTGGGTATATAGCGACGCCGTATTCTATGCGTTCCGTGGTTGAATATGAGGCCGGAACGGAGTGTGTTGAACAACCGGAAATCCTGAATACTGCGCCGGTTTCGTTGCGCTTTTTGGCTTCGGAAATACATACCGGTCGTATCTATTCTCTCTTTTCGGGGGCTACTCTTTGCTGCGTCTTTATCTTGGGTGCTCTCATTTGTTGGGGCATCTGGAGTGGATGGGAGGTTCGCAGAAAGAAACGTGACCGGTAGTATATAAATAAGGTATAGTACAATGAAAATAGCATTATTGCAAACAGATATAGCATGGAGCAATCCGAAGGAAAACATCCGTAGAGTGCAACAGATGGTGGAGGAAATAGGTCCTGCCGACCTTTATGTCTTGCCGGAGATGTTTTCTACGGGTTTCGCTACGGAACCTAAAGGAATTGCGGAACCTGTAGATAGTGATACGCTCCGGTGGATGAAGCAGGTTGCTGCCGAGCGTAGTGCGGCTGTAGCCGGTAGTGTCGCTGTGGCGGAGACGGATGAAAGGGGGGGCGGTGTTCGTTACTACAATCGTTTCTATTTTGTGCACCCCGACGGAAGGGTGGAGCACTATGATAAGCATCATCTCTTTACTTATGGTGGCGAGCACCTGCGCTTTTCTCCCGGACAGGAGCGTGTCGTGGTGGAGTATATGGGTGTTCGTATCCTTTTGCAGGTGTGCTATGATCTTCGTTTCCCTGTTTTTGCGCGTAACCATGCAGAGCAACCTTACGACTTGGCTTTGTATGTAGCCAGTTGGCCTACTTCGCGTCTCGAAGCATGGAACATCCTTCTTCGTGCGCGTGCCATAGAAAATCAATGTTATGTGGCTGCCGTGAATCGTGTGGGGGAGGATCCTGCATGTAAATATAGTGGCGGAACGGCCATTATCGATCCCTATGGACGAGTTATGGAGCGCTGTGACGATGGCTGTGTGCAGTTCGTTAGAGCCGATATCGACCTTAAGACCTTAAATGCTTTTCGTGAAAAATTTCCTGTTTTAAAGGATGCTGATATTCAATAGATTTTATGAAAGTTTTTTCGGAACAACAAGTGGCGGATGTGGTAAGTGAGTTGCACATCGCCGATATTGAGAACGCTACGATTGGCGAGGTGCTCTTGGTGGCATCGCGTTTGGAGGAGAAAACGGGTATCCCGTTTATACGTATGGATCAGGGTTCTCCGGGGTTGCCGGCAAACCGTATCGGGGTGGAGGCCGAAAAGGCTGCTTTAGACCGTGGGGTGGGGGCTCAGTATCCTCCGGCTGCGGGGATACCGGAACTGAAACGGGAGGCAAGTCGTTTTGTTAAGGCTTTCTTGGATGTGGATATCTCACCGCGTGCTTGCATACCGACAACGGGAAGTGTGGCGGGCTCTTATGGTAGCTTTATTGCATGTGTGCAACGAATTCCGGGGAAAAATAAGGTGCTCTTTATCGATCCGGGATTTCCTATGCAGAAGGCTCAGCTACGGGTCATAGGGGCGACGTGGGAACAGTTTGATATCTATGAGTTCCGTGGTGATAAGTTGCGCGCTAAGTTGGAGTCCTATCTCCGCTCGGGTGATATTGCGGCGATTGTATATAGTAATCCGAACAATCCGGCATGGATATGCTTGGAAGAGAGTGAACTGAAGATAATCGGCGAGTTGGCTACTCTTTATGATGCCATCGTGGTGGAGGATCAGGCTTACTTTTGCATGGATTTTCGCAGCAATTACGGAAAACCTTTTCAACCGCCGTATCCGCCTACCGTGGCTAAATATACCGACAATTACATGCTTTTGCTTTCAAGTAGTAAGATTTTTAGTTATGCGGGGCAGCGTATGGCGGTGGTGTGTGTGAGTGATGACTTGTTCGATAGGTTCTATCCGGCTTTTGCGGAGCGTTATCAGGATAGTGGTCTCTTTGGGGAAACGTTTGTTGCAAGTATTCTCTACTTGATTACTTCCGGTTGTACTTCGTCTACGCAGTATGGTTACGCGGAGATGTTGCGTGCTTCTACGGATGGCGAACTTTGTTTCTGCAACGATACGGTGGAGTATGCATGTCGTGCGGAGCGTATGAAGAAGATCTTTACGGACCATGGCTTCCATATTGTCTACGATTTCGATGTTACAAAACCTGTGGGCGATGGCTTCTTTTTTACTATCGGTTATGGGGATATGAGTAGTGGACGATTGCTCGTTGAACTTCTCTACTATGGCGTGAGTAGCATAGCGTTGGGTACTACGGGGAGTGAACAGCAGGGGGTTCGGGCATGTACATCGCGCATGCGAGAAGAACTTTATCCGGTGTTGCAAGAGCGTATGCGTGCTTTTCAAGAGGATCATCCTTGCAAGATGAAAATTATGGATTCGCATCCTTACTTGTATTGAGCCTTTTTATGTCTATCATTGGGATAGTGGGGGATAGCTATCTTCTATATACTGTCTATAGTGGGAGAAAAATTTGTGTTTAAAACAATAAAGAAGAGCGGTACTTATAAAGACCGCTCTTCTTCTGATTACTATCATTTGTTTATCTTCTTGCGCCCACGCGAAATGACAATTCCTTTGTGATTTGCGGTGGTGCGGCGACCGGAGAGGTCGTAATAACGAGTCGTTTCTTCATCGGCTTCCGTACGTTCTATCGCATCGGTAGTTGCAACCACTCTTAGACAACCATCCGTGGCGAGGGTAGAGTAGTCCCATCGGAATCCTACTGCGGGTTCAAGGGGTTCTATCGTCGGAGTTCCGGTAAGGGTTATCTTTTCGAAACTTGGGAAGATGGTGAGTGAATCTCCGTCCTCGAACGTGACGTTGGTGTAGTCCACACGAATAACGGGCGATTTGAGTGTTATGTTTCCTCCCACTTCGATACCGTCGCAACGCAGCTTTGCCGACTTGCGACACTTTACACGTACGATACCTCCGGCATTGACCGTTAGCGATTTGGTCAATGTAAACGTCGTCAGAGAATACGTGTCCATGTTCTTTCCTGCTGCTATCATACCGCCGGAGTTGATGGTGGCAGCATAGGCCTGTCCGGTTCCCAAGAGAATGCCTCCATCGTTTACGGTGACAGCTGTAGAGAAGGTCGGTGCGGAACTGTTGTTGAACGCTACGGCTCCTTCCTTTATGGTGAGTTTACCTGCACTGGCACCGGTGAGTGTCCACGTTCCGATTCCTACCTTATTTATAATAGCGGTCGATGTGAAAGTCCCGGCAAAGGTTTCATCGGTGTTGAGTGCTCCTATCGTGTAGGTTCCTGTTGCTATGCTACAATCCGTAGCTGTACTGCGCAATGCTCCAAACTGACTGCTTAGGCTCTGTTCTGTGCCGCTACCGCTCTTGTAGTGTGCCATGTAGACGCCGGAGTTCAGAGCCAATGTGCCTTTGCTCATGTTGGTGGCTGCCGTAAGACGGAATTGTCCACTCACGGTGAGTACGCCTTGGTAGTTGGAGAGGTCGGTGGAGAAGTCTCCTCGTACGTAGGGGAAGGAGAGATTCACGCTTCCTGTTCCATTCCAAGAACCTTGTATATAACAACGTTGTCCGGCATTGAGGGTGAGTGTTCCCTTGTCATCGATTGTAATGGGGTTTTTGATGGACGGGATAGCCGATGTGGTATTGTTATTGAAGAGTGTGATGGTTCCCTTTGTGACGCGGATAGGGGACGAGGTGGCGCCAAAGGTGCTGTTCCAACTGCCCATGGCGATGGTTCCCTCTTTGAGCCACAAACCACCCTTCCAGGTGTTGGTGCCACCATAGGTGAAGTTGAGCTGTCCGGAACCGACTTTGGTGAGCATTCCGTCTCCGGTAACGATTCCCTTGAGGGATGTCGTTCCTTGGTTTACTCGTATTGTAGCACTATCTGTAAGGGTGAGACCACGATTGGTCGATGCGTTGGTGCTCTTTATATTGAGCGTCGCGTTTCCTATTTTCCATAAGTCAGCGGCTGTTCCGGCTGCACCTAAAGAACTGGGTGTACCACCATCTGCCAAGTCGGCAACGATAACGGTGCCTTCTTCCAAAAGGGTAGCTCCCGTGTAGTCGCTCTTGGTAAGACTTAAGGTTACGGTGCCGGTGCCCTTTTTGGTGAAACCACCTGTGCCGCTAAATCCGCCGTCTCCGCTAAAGGTGTAGTTCTTTGTGGTATTGTTTACCGTGATGCCTGTGGTTGGCATCAGTTCATCGACGGTTATGGTGATGTTTTCTGCACTGTCGTCAAAAAGTAGAGCATCGCCCCCTACAAATTCTGTAGCTTCTTCTTGCAGTAGGAAGTTCTTCGTTTGGTAGTCCCATGTGCCATCTTCGGAACCTGTCCAGCGGACGTCTTGTGCTGCATCGCGCTGTGCGTTTATTACCAACCATATTGCCTTGTCGGCTATCTCTAAGTGACAAGAGAGTCCACTTAGTCCGCGGATGAAGCACTGCTCTAAAGCGCTTTCGTTTATCTCTCCTGTCCATTCCATTAGCTTAAAGCGTCCTGGTTGAGGCTGTGTTTCGGCCGGTACAATGGTGAAGATGAGGGGGGCGGATATGGTGACATCGCCTTCTATATAGATAAGGTCGGATGCCGGTTGAGACGTCTCTGTGTGTATATCCATTTCGCAGTAGGTCCTTTTGTCTACGTTAAGGCTACTTCCTATAGTGAGAGTGCCGGGGGTGGAAGATATACCCGGTGCTAAGCGACCGCCTTCGTAGTTGAGCGCACCCTCTACTTGGATGCTTTGTATACGTCCTGTTCCGGATAGTGTCCCTCTTGCCCGGAGTTCTACATCTGAATTTAAAGTATTATTAATCTGTAACGTACCTTCTGATACATAAACCTTTCCTTTAGATGTGAAGGGAAGATTGAGTACGAAGGTGCCTTGCTGACTTTTCCATAGTTCCCCGGTGCCGGAGATGCTCCCGTTGCCACAGAGTTCGATGCTTTGTCCTTTAACGGGCATGGCATAGATAGTAGCGGGAGAGATTGTTTTCGTAATGCTAATCTGCGCCGCTGTGTTGAGGTCGAAGAGTATGGATTTGTTGTCGCTGTAGGTTATGGATGCCGCACGGTTGTAGTCGGTATACCGGTCGGTTGCCACGCATACCAAGTCGGTTACCATACAGGGAGGCAACTGTGGTCGCGGCATATCGTATCCTAAATAGAAACCTGTGTTCGGACTCTGGTAGTAACCTTTTGTGGTACACTGCATGCGATAGGCCGGGTCTTCCATCAGACAGTAGATGTTGTCAACATCCGTTGTGAGGTCGGTGGTGAATCCTGTAACACCGGTACAAACGTCATTTTCCCACTTCTGTAATATGAGTTCTTCGCGCCAGTCTCCAATTATATCACCCCAGAAAAGGGCGCGTTTAGCATTCATGGATTTGTACTTATAACCGCTGTTCTT
>CAZUTW010000022.1:0-23883 GCA_964623295.1 uncultured Bacteroidaceae bacterium
TATTCGACGCCATGGCACGTATCAACACCATTATGATAGACTTGGATCGTGACTTTTGGCAGTATGTATCCATGGAGTACTTCAAGCAAAAAATTAAAGCCGGAGAGGTGGGCTCAAGCGCCATGCCGCACAAGGTTAACCCTATCGACTTTGAGAATTCAGAAGGTAACCTGGGCATCGCAAATGCCATTCTGCAACACTTAAGTACCAAGTTGCCGGTAAGCCGTCTGCAACGCGACCTTACCGACTCCACCGTGTTGAGAAACATCGGTGTGCCAATGGGGCACATGGTTATCTCAATCCAGAGCACACTCAAAGGACTGCGTAAGCTCCTCTTGAACGAGACCGCCATCAACCGCGACCTCGATGGCTGCTGGGCAGTGGTGGCAGAGGCTATTCAAACCATATTGCGTCGCGAAGCCTACCCGCATCCATACGAAGCGTTGAAGGCACTCACACGCACCAACAAGGGAATCACGCAAGAAACCATCAGTGAATTCATCGACGGACTCGACGTAAGTCCCGAAGTGAAAGCCGAGTTGCGCGCTATTACCCCCCACACCTATACGGGAATGTAAGAGAAAAAGAATAGTATCATTTCTATAAATGGTATGGTTCAGTATTTAGTATAAACTTTAAATGTATTAATCAATGATTTCAGAAGACGAAAAATGGCAAGGTGGTTCCGCAGAGGAAGCCGGCGGTAGCCGAGAGGGCTATAACAAGCCATATAGTACAGAGGGTGGCAAAGTAGGACATACTCCGCGTCCTCGTTTCAAAAGAGTAGAGCGTGCTTATGGTAGCACAGAATCAGGAGAGGGTCGTGCATATCGCTCTTCATACACTCCTAACCGAGCAGAAGGCGGCGCACCCCGTCAGGGTGGATATCGTCCCCGCTACAACAACAATGAAAATGCGGAAGGACGTGCTTATACACCGCGTCCCCGTTACAATAATAATGGCGAGGGTGGTGGCTATCGTCCTCGCTACAACAATGGTTACGGTGCTTCCCAGCAGGGTGGTGGCTATCGTCGCGACAACAATGGCGAAGGTGGCTATCGTCGCGAAGGAAATGGCGAAGGCGGTTTCCGTCCCCGTTACAACAACAATCGCCCGAACGGTCGTTACAACAACAATCGCCCACAGCGTCAGCGTACCGCCGATTACGATCCGAATGCAAAGTACAGCATGAAGAAACGTATCGAGTACAAAGAGATTAACTACGATCCCGAAGAGCCCATTCGCTTGAACAAGTTCTTGGCAAATGCAGGTGTATGTTCTCGTCGTGAGGCTGATACCTACATTGCTGCAGGTGTCGTATCCGTAAACGGAACCATCGTTACAGAGTTGGGCGTTAAGGTAAAGAGAAGCGACGATGTACGTTTCCACGATCAGCCGGTAAACATGGAGAAGAAGGTATACATCCTGTTGAACAAGCCGAAAGACTACGTTACCACCAGCGATGATCCACAGAACCGTAAGACAGTTATGGATTTGGTAAAGAACGTTTGTCGTGAGCGTATCTACCCCGTAGGTCGTCTCGACCGCAACACCACCGGTGTTCTCATGTTGACCAACGATGGAGACCTGGCATCCAAGCTTACCCATCCTAAGTTCTTGAAGAAGAAGGTATATCACGTAACCTGCGATAAGAATGTTTCCGCAGCCGACCTGAACACCATCCTTACCGGTATCACACTGGAAGACGGTGAGATTCATGCCGACAATGTAAGCTACGCAAGTCCTACCGACAAGAAGCAGATCGGTATTGAAATCCACTCCGGAAAGAACCGTATCGTGCGTCGTATCTTCGAACACTTGGGATATCGCGTTGTTAAGTTGGATCGTGTACTCTTCGCAGGTCTCACCAAGAAGAATCTGCGTCGTGGCGACTGGCGCTTCCTCACCGAGGCCGAAGTAAACATGCTGCGCATGGGTGCATTTGAATAACAAACGGAACAAAATACAGAATAGCAAGACAATGAAAGCTTTAAAGCGAACTAAGATTGTAGATCTTCTGGAAAGCCGCGACTATGGCACCACGGTCTGCGTAAAGGGATGGGTACGTACCCGTCGTGGAAGTAAGGCGGTGAACTTTATCGCCTTGAACGATGGATCAACCATCAAGAACGTACAGATTGTAGCCGACGTCGACAAAGTTGCCGAGGATACACTCAAGTTGGTAACCACCGGCGCATGTATTAGCGTCGTGGGAACGCTGGTAGAGAGTGTCGGCTCCGGTCAGGCGGTAGAGGTACAAGCCGATACCATCGAGATACTCGGAACCTGTGGCAGCGACTATCCCATGCAGAAGAAGGGACAGAGCTTCGAATATATGCGTCAGTACGCCCATATGCGTCTGAGAACCAATACCTTTGGAGCCGTTATGCGCATTCGTCACAACATGGCCATGGCCATCCACGACTATTTCCATAAGCATGGTTTCTTCTACTTCCATACTCCCATCATCACCGCAAGCGATTGCGAAGGAGCCGGTCAGATGTTCCAGGTAACCACCAAGAATCTCTACGACCTCAAGAAGGACGAGAACGGTAAGATAGATTATAGCGATGACTTCTTCGGCAAGACCACATCCCTGACCGTATCCGGACAGTTGGAAGGAGAGCTTGGAGCAACCGCGCTGGGAGCTATCTATACCTTTGGACCTACCTTCCGTGCAGAAAACTCCAACACCCCTCGTCACTTGGCAGAGTTTTGGATGATTGAGCCGGAAGTAGCCTTCCTCGATTTGGAAGAACTCATGGATTTGGAGGAAGACTTCATTAAGCACTGTGTCCGTTGGGCATTGGACAACTGTAAGGACGACCTCGAGTTCCTCAACAAGATGATTGATAAGACCTTGATTGAACGACTCAACTCCGTATTGGCCGACACCTTCGTGCGTCTGCCCTATACCGAGGGAATCAAGATTCTTCAGGAAGCCATCAAAAATGGTAAGAAGTTCGAGTTCCCCTGCAACTGGGGCGACGACCTCGCCAGCGAACACGAGCGCTACTTGGTAGAAGAGCACTTCAAGAAGCCGGTCATTATGACCAACTATCCCAAGAAGATAAAGGCCTTCTATATGAAGATAGACGACACCAAACCCGTGCTCGACGGCAAGGAGATGGAAGAAACCGTACAAGGAACCGACGTACTCTTCCCGCAAATCGGTGAGATTATCGGCGGTAGCGTACGTGAAGAAAGTCTGGATAAGTTGAACGCCGAGATCGAAGCCCGCAACATACCTATGAAGGATATGTGGTGGTATCTCGATACCCGTCGTTTCGGAAGCTGTCCGCACGCAGGATTCGGCCTTGGTTTCGAACGTTTGATTCTCTTCGTAACCGGTATGCAGAACATCCGCGACGTCATTCCGTTCCCAAGAACCCCAAAGAGTGCCGAGTTCTAATACTCGTCATTTCTCAATACAATAATAAGAGGCAGTCTGTACACCGCAGACTGCCTCTTTTGGCAAATAAAGTTATTTTTGATGAAAACTTTGTATTAATGAGGTGTAAATCCATAGAATTTAGCTAAATTTGCATCCAAATTAAAATATACAATAGAAAATGGGATACTTATTTACAAGTGAATCCGTGTCCGAAGGACATCCGGATAAAGTGGCGGACCAGATTTCCGACGCCGTTCTAGATAAACTGTTGGCATTCGACCCAGATTCAAAGGTAGCCTGCGAAACACTGGTTACTACCGGTCAGGTTGTTATTGCCGGCGAGGTAAAGAGCAACGCGTATGTCGATTTGCAAGACATTGCACGTCGCACCATCAAACGTATCGGCTACACCAAGGCAGAGTATAAGTTCGAAGCCGAAAGCTGCGGCGTTCTGAACGCCATTCACGAGCAGAGCGCCGATATCAATCGTGGTGTAGAGCGCGAAGACCCCATGAACCAGGGAGCCGGCGACCAGGGAATGATGTTTGGTTATGCCACCAATGAAACCGAGAATTACATGCCATTGGCATTGGCACTCTCTCACCTCATCCTGCAAGAATTGGCCGACATCCGTAAGGAAGGCAAGCAGATGACCTATCTTCGTCCCGACTCCAAGAGCCAGGTAACCATAGAGTACAACGACAATGGTGAACCCGTTCGTATCGATACCATCGTACTGAGTACCCAGCACGATGAGTTTGTTACTCCTGCCAACGATAGCCAGGAAGCACAAGATGCAGCCGATGCAGAGATGGTAGCCACCATCGAACGCGATGTTAAGGAAATCCTCATGCCGCGTGTTATCGCAAAACTGCACAGCGAGAAAATAATAAAGCTCTTCAACGACGCTATTACCTACCACGTGAATCCCACCGGAAAGTTTGTTATCGGCGGTCCTCACGGCGATACCGGACTCACCGGACGTAAGATTATTGTAGACACCTATGGCGGTAAGGGAGCACACGGAGGAGGTGCCTTTTCCGGAAAGGATCCATCCAAGGTAGACCGTTCCGCAGCCTATGCAGCACGTCACATCGCCAAGAATATGGTAGCCGCAGGAGTAGCCGACGAGATGTTGGTACAAGTAAGCTACGCCATCGGTGTAGCACGCCCCATCAACATCTACGTAAACACCTACGGACGTAGCAAGGTAGCCATGACCGACGGCGAGATTGCCAAGAAGATAGACCAACTCTTCGACATGCGCCCCAAAGCCATCGAAGAGCGCCTCAAGTTGCGCAATCCTATCTATGAAGAGACCGCAGCCTACGGACACATGGGACGCGAACCTAAGACAGTGGTAAAGACCTATACCAGCAACTACAACCCAACCGTCACCAAAGAAGTAGAACTCTTCACCTGGGAGAAGTTGGATTACGTAGACAAAATTAAGGAGGCTTTCGGAATCTAATGGAGCCACAAAGTATAGCAAAGTCAGCCACCGTTACATCCGTTGTGGTGTACGGTGCCTCTTCGCTTCATCTCGATGAAGCCTATTATAAAGATGCAGAGGTGCTCGGAACCCTATTGGCCGAGCACCGCATACATCTTATTAACGGCGGTGGATGTATGGGACTCATGAACTCCGTATCCAATTCCTGTCTTGCAGCCGGTGGAACCGTAACGGGCGTCATTCCCGAGTTTATGGTGAAAGAAGGCTGGCAGCACACCGGACTCACCGAGCTGTTGGTAACCAAAGACATGCACAGCCGTAAGGAAAAGATGGCAGAACTCTCCGATGCAGCCATTGCCCTTCCCGGCGGTTGCGGCACCTTCGACGAGTTGATGGAGATTATCACCTGGAAGCAGTTGGGCATCTATCCCAAACCGGTTGTTATTCTGAACACCAAAGGCTATTACAATCCCCTGTTACAGATGTTACAGCGCAGTGTCGACGAGCAGTTTATGCGCCCGGTACACGCCGGTATATGGCGCGTAGCCTCCACCCCGCAAGAAGCCGTTGAGCTCCTGTTCGAAAACACAGCACAAACCTTTTCCAAACTCTAGCGAACCGGGATGAATGTCGACCCAATCATAGCTGCCGATACGTTGGCAGTAGATACCATAGCAACAGACACCACTGCTGTAGTCGGTGTTGTGCCGAACGAAGAAGAAACAACCGCCTCTTTTGCCTCACTGATGGATTCCGTGAGGTGGAAAGGCGGTTATTTTGCGTATTTGAACCCCACCGGGCGCACAAGCCAAACCACAGGAGTTCAAGTAGAAGCATGCCCCTACACGCTGTCCGGAGACCGTCACGTATCCCTGCTCATGGTAGTCCTGCTTGTCGCTTATCTCCTAATCCTGTCCCACAACAGGCACTATCTAAAGGAACGTTTCCATCAACTATTTGCACGCCGCAAGCACAGCGACTACGCCAACGTGCAAACGCAAAAAGAGTTTCGTGGTCTCTTTTTCTTTCAGTGGGTATCCGTCTTTGTATGGGCCCTACTCGGGTTCTGTCTGCTCGAAGTTTATTACCCCCACGTCACCTCTTTGCTCTCCCCCTATAAGGTAGGAGCCGCCGTATTGGCAATCTCCTGTTTCGTATTCTTAATTCAGAAGATTTTATACGCGTTTGTAAACTGGATATTTTTTGACAAAAAAGAAAGATTTGAGTGGTCGGACGAGCGAACTTTGCTGTTGACGCTCGAAGGATTGTTGCTTTTTCCGGCCATTTTATTGCTTTTATATTCCCCCGTTGAGCCCCATTTTCTTTGGCTTGGAATCGCGATTTTGCTCTTATTTTTGCGATTTTACCTTATGATAAGGACTTTTCTAATCTTTTTCGGTAAATTCTACGATGGTTTGCATTTAATTTTGTACTTTTGCACTCTCGAAGCGATGCCTCTCTTCTTTTGGGGAGTGGCGTTGTACGAACTTCAAGAGAACTGGAAAGTAATAATTTAATACAATATATGGTAAAAAAGATACTTGTTTCACAACCGAAACCAACCTCGGAGAAATCTCCGTACTACAGTATTGCGGAAAAGTGTAACGTAGACTTTGTATTCCGTCCTTTTATCAAGGTAGAGAGTCTTACTCCCAAAGAGTTTCGCTCTCAGAAAGTCAATATCATGGATCACACGGCCATTGTGTTTACCTCCCGTCATTCAATTGACCACTTCTTTGGCCTATGTGAGGAGATGCGAATAACGATGCCCGAAGATATGAAGTATTTCTGTTCCTCGGAAATGATTGCTTTGTATATTCAAAAGTATGTTCAGTATCGTAAACGCAAAGTGTTCTATAGTGCTACCGGGAAACTGGAAGACCTATTACCTTCTATGGTAAAGCATAAGAGTGAGAAATACTTTGTTCCACTGTCCGATGTGCATAACGATGAAGTGAAGAACCTTCTCGACTCCAAAAAATTGCAGCATACAGAAGCCGTGATGTACCGTACGGTAAGCAACGACTTTGCCAAGGACGAGCCGTTTGACTACGACATGTTGGTGTTCTTTAGCCCCTCCGGTATTCAGTCTCTACTGAAGAACTTCCCGGAGTTCGAGCAGAAGGATATTGCCATCGCTACGTTTGGCCCCACCACCACGCAAACCGCGAAGGAGGCAGGCCTCACCATTCAAGTGGAGGCACCGTCTCCCAAATACCCTTCCATTACGAGTGCCATTCAGGCATTCCTGGAGGAAAAGAATAAGTAATTACTGTTTTTAAGCACAGACGGTAGGAGTAATTATGGAGAAGAAGTATAATGTAGGGTTAAAAAAGTGTGAACGTATCCACAAGGAGAAGCTCATACAGCAGCTTTTTAACGGTACCAATAAGTCTTTTTCGGCCTATCCTATCCGTATTGTGTTCATGCTGACCGATCGAAGTTTGGTGGATGCTCCCGTCTCTATGATGGTGAGCGTCTCTAAACGACGGTTTAAACATGCCGTCGATCGCAATCGCCTCAAACGTTTGATACGTGAGTCCTATCGCCTCAATAAGCAGTGCGTGTGGCGCGCTTTGGAACAATACAACGAGGCGCAACGTCCTGCCGAGGAAACCTCAAAGTCCGGCGATAAGGCTTTGCTCATCGCCTTTCTTTGGCTCAGCGACAAACATTTGCCCTATGCTCAAGTAGAAGAGCGTATCAAGAAGCTATTGCTTCGAGTATCCGATAAGTTGTACTTGGCGAACACCACGTCGTCACAACCTCATGGCGCAAATGAAAACTCCTCCGATACTCTCTAAGTTGCGCAGCGTGGCAGTCTTCCTCTTGATACTGCCCATACGCTTCTATCGCACGTGTATATCTCCCTATACACCCCCTTGTTGCCGTTTTACCCCCACCTGTTCGCAGTATGCCATTGAAGCTCTGCAAAAGCACGGCCCCATAAAAGGACTCTATCTGGCCATTCGTAGAATCTTGCGTTGTCACCCGTGGGGTGGGAGTGGCTACGACCCCGTACCTTAATCCAACCTTATGGAAACCTATTTCGATGTACATACTCATAAGACGGATACACCCGCAGCCCCCAACGGTGTTCGTGTTCTGCAGTTGCGCAGCATCTCCGTAGCCCAACCAGCGGAATGTGCAGCACTAATCGCACCCCGAAAAGAGAATAACTCAAACACTTATTACAGCGTAGGTTGGCACCCTTGGCACACCATACCCTCGTTGCAGGAATTGGAGAACACCCTCACTAATTTCATAGAGAACGAACGTGTTATCGCCGTAGGCGAGGCCGGACTCGATTCCCTGCGCGGAGCACCCTTAGAGATACAAGAACCCCTTTTCCTTCTGCAAGCCCGGTTGGCAGAAATCCATCACCTCCCATTGGTCGTGCATTGCGTCAAGACGATAGACCGAATCTATGCCCTCCGCAAGGAAATGCGCCCCACCATCCCCTGGATACTACACGGTTTTCGCGGGAAGCCCGAACAGATGATGCAGTGGTTACGTCTGCCCGGCACCCTTGTCGGTTTCGGAGCACGATTCCACGAAGAAAGTGTGCATCGCTGTCCCGCCGATCGTTTTCTGTTGGAAACCGACGAATCCCCCCAATCCATCCTCTCTGTTTATAAGGAAATCGCGCGCGTGCGTAAAGAAGACGAACATCAACTTTGCGCCCAACTTCAGCAAAATTGGCACACAAACATCCTTCCAAACACATAGAAACCTCCATATTTCGGGCAAATCGTGAAAAAAAAGCGAAATACACGCCCAAAAGTCACAAGAAAAACATAACTTTGCACGATTTAAAAACAATAACAGAAAAAAGTAGATTTAAGTACGTATGGACAAATTAAGTTACGCATTGGGTTTGGGAATCGGTCAGCAGTTGAAGATGATGCAGATTGACGGTCTCTCCGTTGACGATTTCGCAACCGCCATCAAAGACGTGTTGAACGATGCACCTTTAGCCATCACACATGCAGAGGGAAAGATTTTGGTAAACGATTATTTCGAGTCCAAGGCAGCCGAGAAGGGCAAAGCCGTAAAGGAAGAGGGCGAAGCATTCTTGAAGGAAAACGCCGCAAAGGAAGGAATCGTAACCCTGCCCAGCGGATTGCAATATCAGGTAGTAAAAGAGGGTAACGGAAAATCCCCCAAGGCTACCGACCAAGTACGTTGCCACTATCGCGGTACGTTGATTAACGGCACCGAGTTCGACAGCAGCTACAGCCGCAACGAACCCGCCGTGTTCCCGTTGAACCGTGTTATCGCCGGTTGGACCGAAGGCTTGCAGCTCATGAAAGAAGGCGCAACCTATCGCTTCTTTATCCCCTACAACCTCGCCTATGGTGAGAACGGTGCAGGCGAGCTCATCGCTCCGTTCAGCGCATTGGTATTCGATGTAGAACTCCTCGAAGTTCTTTAATAGACACGTAAGAAGTATAAATATATAACTTAAAATTTAAAAGATGAAGAAATTATTTTTGCCGTTGATGGCTGCAGTAGCAGTCCTGGCGGCATCTTGCTCCGGCAGTGCGCCGAAAGCAGACCTGAAAAACGATGTAGACTCATTGAGCTTCAGCATGGGTCTGTCTCAGTCACAGGGTCTTAAGAGTTGGCTCGGTGCTCAAGGTATCGACACAACCGATGCAGGAATCGAACAATTTATCAAGGGTTTGAAGGATGGTGCATCCTCTTCCGACGACAAGAAAAAAGCCGCTTATCTCTTGGGTCTCCAGATTGGTCAGAACGTAGCCAATCAGATGGTTCCCGGTGTCAATGCACAAGTATTTGGCGAAGACTCCACTCAGACCGTAAGCATCAACAACATCCTGGCAGGTTTGGTAGCCGGTGTTAAGGCCGACACCACCATCATGACTCCGTCCCAGGCACAGGAATATGCACAGCTTAAGATGGAAGCTATCCGCGAGAAGAACATCGAGAAGCAGTACGGCGAAAACCGCAAAGCAGGCGAAGCCTTCTTGGCTAAGATGGCTAAGTCCGATAGCGTACAGGCATTGGGCAACGGTATCTACTACAAAGTTTTGGTAGCCGGTAAGGGCGAAACTCCCGCAGCCGATGCACGTGTTAAGGTAAACTATGAAGGTAAGACCATCGACGGTAACGTATTCGACAGCTCTTATCAGCGTAACGAGCCTACCACTCTCAACTTGAACCAAGTAATTCCGGGTTGGAGAGAAGCTCTCGTTAAGATGCCGGTAGGCAGTAAGTGGGTACTTTACATTCCTCAGGAGATGGCATACGGTAGCCGTCAGACCGGTCCTATCAAGCCGTTCTCAGCTTTGATCTTCACCGTTGAGTTGGTTAGCATTGAAAAAGACGTTGTAAAGTAAGACAATGAAACAGGTAAGATACATATTGCTTGCCGCTTTTGCCGTGCTCTTCGTGGGCGCCCAAGCGGCAAAGAAGAGCACCAAGAGCAAGAAGACAGACAAGACTACCAAGGTAGCCCCCTGTCCCCTCGACTCTTTCTGCTATGCGGTAGGTAAGGCAAACTCCAACGGACTCAAGAACTACCTCGTACAGCGCAAGAACATGGATACGGCCTACATCGCCGATTTCATGCGCGGTTTCGAGGCACAGGAAATGACCCCCGCGGATAAGAAGTATCAGGCATACCTCACGGGTATTGAAATCCGTCAGCAGGTAAATAACCAGATCGTACCGGCCGTTGAAAAACAATTGACCGATGCAGACTCCACCCTGACACTCGACAAAGTCCTCTTCGTAAAGGGCTTCTCCGAAGGAGTGGTAGGAGGCGAAGGCATCTCCATGGAACAAGCCGAGGAGATGGCCCAGAAGCAGATGGCGTATTACAAAGAGTTGGCCACCGAGCGCAAGTACGGCTCCAACCGTACCGAAGGCGAAGAGTTCTTGAAGAAGAACGGCAAACTCAAGGATGTCAAGACCACCAAGAGCGGACTCCAGTACAAGGTGTTGACTCAAGGCGATGGCGAAATCCCCACCGATACGTCGTACGTACAGGTTAATTACGAGGGCAAATTGCTCGATGGCACCGTGTTCGACAGCTCCTACAAACGTAAGAAGCCAAGCACCTTCCGTGCCAATCAAGTAATCAAAGGCTGGACCGAAGCACTCACCATGATGCCCGTAGGCAGTAAGTGGGAAGTGTACATTCCGCAGGAGTTAGCCTACGGAAGTCGCGAAGCCGGAAAGATTCCGCCCTACTCCATGCTTACCTTCACCATTGAGTTGGTAAAGATAGGAAAGGACGAGCCCGCAGCTGCCAAAAAGTAGCAAAAAGGCACCAATATAGGCAAAAAAGGAACCAAATTACCCCTTGGTTCCTTTTTTTTGCCCTTATTTGCCGACAGATTGCAGAAATTTTTGTATATTTGCTTACTTTTTGATGAGAACAAACAGAAAAAGAACTATATATGGAGAAAATAGATAGTCTGGATAAAAAAATATTGGATATCATATCTTGCAATGCCCGCATACCGTTCAAGGATGTGGCAGAGGTATGTGGCGTGTCACGCGCCGCTATCCACCAGCGTGTCCAACGATTGATAGACCTGGGCGTAATTGTCGGTTCCGGTTATCATGTCAACCCCAAAAGTCTGGGATACAACACCTGCACCTACGTAGGAATACGTCTGGAACGAGGCAACATGTACAAAGATGTAGTAGCCGAACTCAACAAGATACCCGAGGTAGTGGAATGCCACTTCACCACCGGCGCCTACACCATGTTAACCAAATTGTACGCTCGCGACAACGAGCAACTCATGGAACTCCTCAACGATAAGATACAAGGAATCCCCGGAGTCATCTCTACCGAGACACTCATCTCCCTGGAACAGAGTATCAATAAAGAAGTTCCCATTATGGATATAGAAGACTAATGGAAGAAGTAAATCAGAAAGCCTGGATGCGCGCTTACCGGGAAACAAATATGCGTTTTCCCGCAAGTGAGCATCGCCCGGTTATCGGTATAACAGGCAATTTCGGCACCAAAGGATGCGAACTGGCCGAAGGATATTACACATCTATTGTTGAGGCAGGAGGAACTCCCATCATCATCCCGCCCTATCTGCAGAGCGATGCCCTGTTGGAAACCCTCTCCCGCATCGACGGATTGATACTGAGCGGTGGGGGAGACCTCAACCCGTTACTCATGGACGAGGAACCCATAAACGAGCTCCACTCCGTCAATCCCAAACGCGATGAGGCCGAACTAAACCTTATCCGTTGGGCCTACGACCGACAGATACCCATGTTGGGCATCTGCCGCGGTATTCAGTTGATAACCTATGCGTTGGACGGAACCCTCTATCAAGATATCTGCGCACAAGCACCCCGGGGTGATATCCCCTTCCTGAAGCACAATCAAGATATGGACGTGCGCTATCCCTCGCACAGCGTATCCCTCGAGGAAAAAAGCACGCTGCGCGAACTCTTTGGCACAGACACCATCGCCGTCAACTCCGTACACCACCAAGCCGTACGCGAGCCGGGACCACATCTTCGTGCCGTAGCCTACAGTGCCGACGGCGTAATCGAAGCCGTAGAATCCAGCGAGTTCAAGGCCATCATGGGTGTTCAGTGGCATCCGGAGACCTTCATCCTGCGCGGCGACAGAACCATGCTCCCCATCTTTGAATGGTTGCTTCGCGAAGCCGCCTTTTATGAAGGAGCAAAACAATTACATCAATACGCCGTTACCATCGATTCCCATTGCGATACCCCCATGTTCTTCGATCAAGGGGTAGAATTCCATACCCGCGATCCCAAGGTTCTGGTAGACCTACATAAGATGACCGAAGGACGGTGGGATGCCACCACCATGGTCGCCTATGTACCGCAAGGAGCACGAGACGAAGACGGCTTGCGAGCCGCCACCCGCTACGCCCACAAGCAGTTCGACCGCCTGGAAGAGATGATTCGAAAGAATTCGAGATACGTCGTGCACGCATCAACGATCGAGGACGTTATGAACGCCAAGGAAAACGGCCAAAAGAGCATCCTCTTCGGACTGGAAAACGGCTATGCCTTCGGCAACGACGTACGCAACGTCCTTCGCTTTGCCGACCGCGGCGTCATCTACGCAACCCTCTGTCACAACGGCGATAACGACATCTGCGATTCCGCCCGTGGCGACAACGAACACAACGGAGTGAGTAAATTCGGCGCAAAGATTATCCACGCCATGAACCGAGTCGGCATGCTCGTCGACCTCTCCCACGCATCCGAGAAGAGCTTCTACGATGCCATAGAGATAAGCAAGCACCCCGTATTCTGTTCACACTCCTCCTGCAGAGCCCTTTGCGACCACCCACGCAATCTTACCGACCACCAGATGCGCACCCTCGCCGAACACGGAGGTATACTGCAGATAACCCTCTATAACGGATTCCTGCGTAGGCTAGGCGAAGCCGATGTACGCGATGCCTTGGCACATCTTCGTCACGCCATCGACATCATGGGCCCCCAACGCGTAGGACTGGGAACCGACTTCGACGGCGACGGTGGCATACGCGGCTTGGCAAACGCATCGGAACTCCTGCAGTTCACCCGTCACCTGCTCGTAGCACAGTTCCCGCCGGAGTTTATAGGAGGCATCTTGGGAATGAACTACGCCAACTTTATCCAAGACGAATGGAACAGAGTTCATACAGTGTTGTAAAATAGAAAGAAGTAAATGAACATACTACAAAACAAAAAACTTCTATTGAAACTCGGGATTGTCCTGGTTGCCGTTATCGGTGTTGCCTGTCACTTTGTGAATCAACGGAAACGCACCCCCGAAACCTCTTCGGTGCAGACCGACACCTTGGCACTGAGCCCCACCCCGGAGTTTCACGCCGACAGCGCCTACCTCTATACCGAGGAACAGTGCGCCTTTGGACCGCGCACCATGAACTCCGAGGCCCACGACCGCTGCGGCGACTACATCGTAGCACGCTTCAAGCAGTTCGGCGCCACGGTGACAGAACAAAAGATGGACCTCATCGGCTACGACGGAACCACCCTTAAGTGTCGCAATATCATAGCCTCCGTCAATCCGGAGTGCACCGAGCGCATTCTCATCTGCGGACACTGGGACAGTCGTCCCTGGGCCGACAACGACCCCGACGAGGAAAACTGGCACACCCCCGTGCTCGCCGCCAACGATGCCGCCAGCGATGTTGCCGTCATGTTGGAGTTGGCACGCGTCATGCAAAAGCAGAAACCCTCTATCGGTGTAGACTTTATCTGCTTCGATGCCGAAGACTACGGACTGCCCTCCTGGGCCGAGAGTGTAGAAGACTCCGAGGACACCTGGTGCCTGGGCAGTCAGTACTGGAGCCGTCTGCCCCACGCCGACGCCTATCGCCCACGTTACGGCATACTGCTCGATATGGTGGGAGGCGCAGGAGCCACCTTCTATAGAGAACAGTTCTCCGAGTACTACGCCGGCGATGTGCAGGACAAGGTATGGAAGACCGCAGCCGCACTGGGCTACGACCAGATCTTCGTAAACCGCGACGGCGCCGCCGTAACCGACGACCACATCCCCGTGAACAAGATAGCCGGCATTCCCTGCATCGACATCATATCCTACTATCCCCACTGCGACTCCAGCTCCTTCGGCCCCACGTGGCACACCACCCACGACACCATGGAGTACATAGATCGCAGCGTGCTCAAAGCCGTAGGACAAACCGTATTGCAGGTCATTTTCAACGAAGTTCCCTAACTTCGCCCCAACCGTATTTTAGGTATTAAGATTGATATAGAAAGAAAAAGATGAAGACGATTAATGAGATACAAGACGAAATCATCGCCGAGTTCGAAGATTTCACCGATTGGATGGACAAGTACCAGCTGCTCATAGACCTGGGAACCGACCAACCGCCACTCGATGAGAAGTACAAGGTTGAGTCCAACCTCATAGAAGGTTGCCAGAGCCGCGTGTGGATTCACTCCGAGATGCGCGACGGAAAGCTCTATTTCCAAGGCGAAAGCGACGCCCTAATCGTAAAAGGACTCGTAGCCCTGTTGCTCCGCGTCCTCTCCGGTCAGACACCCGCCGACATCTGTTCCGCCGAACTCTACTTCATAGACAAGATAGGACTCAGCGAACACCTGTCACCCACCCGTAGCAACGGACTCCTCGCTATGGTAAAACAAATGCGTCTCACCGCCCTCGTACTCAAGAGCCAGCAAAACGCATAATATACAGTAGAAAAGTTCCGGAACACCACCGGAACTTTTTTTATTCACCACGCAGCAACACGCGAACATCCTCGATAATCTTGAAAAGGTCCTCCACCTTTTCCGCCCGCAGCATCTCGATACGCGTTCTGCGAAAATCCGGAATCCCCTTGAAGATAGGCGAAGCCGCCAGGTGACGGCGCACATGCAATATACCCCGATACTCATCTATACGTTGCACACTCTCCAGAATCTCCGCCTTCAGCACATCCAGTTTCCAGTCCGTACTCAGCACCGGATAGTCGCTCACTATGCCCGTACACGTATGCTCCGTACCATCCAGATAATCCCGCATCTCCTTAAAGATCCACGGACATCCGAACGTAGCACGCCCCACCATTACCGCATCCACGCCATAGCGCTCGAAACACTCCTTCGCCCGCTCCGGCGTCGTCACGTCACCATTACCGATAATCGGAATACGCATCCTCGGGTTCGCCTTCACCTCGCCAATCAGCGACCAGTCCGCCTCCCCCGTGTACATCTGAGCCCGCGTTCTACCGTGAATGGTCAGCGCCGCGATACCCGTATCCTGCATACGCTCCGCCAGTGAAACGATAATCTTCTGCTCCTCGTTCCACCCCAAGCGCGTCTTCGCCGTCACCGGTATGTTCACCGCCTTCACCACCGCCTCGGTGATGCGCACCATCTCGTCCGGCGTCTGCAACATACCCGCACCGGCACCCTTGCCCGCCACCTTCTTCACCGGGCAGCCAAAGTTCAAGTCCAGGATATCCGGATGCGCCTGGTCCACCACTATGCGCGCAGCCTCCACCATTGCATCCAAGTTCTTGCCATAAATCTGGATAGCCACCGGACGCTCCTCCTCGCACACCGTCAGTTTCTGCAGACTCTTGTTCACCATACGCACCAGCGCATCGCTCGCCACAAACTCCGAGTACACCATAGCCGCCCCCATACGTCGGCACAGAAGTCGGAACCCTATGTCCGTCACATCCTCCATAGGAGCCAGCAACAGCGGTCTTTCTCCCAAGTCAATATCTCCAATTTTCATTCCTTTTCTATTCGTTTTGGCTGCAAAGGTACAACTTTTTTACCGATTTACAAGGCCGAAATTTAATCCCGTGAGGCTCGGTTATAGTAGATTAACTTTTTGACTGCAAAGTTTTTGGGCAAATGCGTTTGAAGGATGAGTTTTTTATTGTAACTTTGCATCCGATTTTTTATAGGTATTATGCAGGAAATTAGAAATATTGCAATTATTGCGCACGTGGACCACGGAAAGACCACGCTGGTAGATAAGATGTTGCTGGCAGGTAACTTGTTCCGTGAGAACCAACAGACGGGTGATTTGATGTTGGATAACAATGACTTGGAGAGAGAACGTGGTATAACCATCCTTTCCAAGAACGTATCTATTCAATACAAAGGAGTAAAGATCAACATCATTGATACTCCGGGACACTCCGACTTTGGTGGCGAGGTAGAGCGTGTACTCAATATGGCCGACGGCTGTCTGCTGTTGGTCGACGCCTTCGAGGGCCCCATGCCCCAGACACGTTTCGTGCTGCAAAAAGCATTGCAGATAGGATTGAAGCCCATCGTGGTGGTAAACAAGGTAGACAAGCCCAACTGCCGCCCGGAGGAAGTATATGAAATGGTGTTCGACTTGATGTTCAGTCTGAACGCAACAGAGGAACAATTGGACTTCCCGGTTGTGTACGGTTCCGCCAAGAACGGTTGGATGAGTGCCGACTGGAAGAATCAAACCGAAGATATCACGTATCTGTTGGATACGATTATAGCAAATATTCCGGCACCGCAGCCGGAGGAGGGTTCACTCCAGATGTTGGTAACCTCTCTCGACTACTCCAACTACACCGGTAGAATCGCCGTAGGTCGTGTACATCGCGGCACCATCGAGGAGGGTATGAACGTCACCATCGCACACCGCGACGGTACCCAGGAGAAGACCAAGATTAAGGAATTGCACACCTTCACGGGTATGGGTCGCCAGAAGACTTCCGGCGTCGAGGCCGGAGACATCTGCGCCATCGTAGGTCTGGAGAACTTCGAGATTGGCGATACCATCTGCGACTTTGCCAACCCGGAGCCACTGCCTCCCATCGATATCGACGAGCCTACCATGAGTATGCTCTTCGCCATCAACGACTCCCCCTTCTTCGGTAAGGAGGGTAAGTTCTGCACCAGCCGCCACATCAACGACCGTTTGCAGAAGGAGTTGGAGAAGAACCTGGCACTGCGCGTACGCTTTGCCGAGGGCTACACCGACCGTTGGATTGTATCCGGACGTGGTGTCCTCCACCTCTCCGTACTCATCGAGACCATGCGTCGCGAGGGATACGAGTTGCAGGTAGGTCAGCCACAAGTTATTTATAAGGAGATAGACGGCGTTAAGAACGAGCCCATCGAGGAACTCACCATCAATGTTCCCGAGGAGTTCTCCAGCAAGATGATCGATATGGTAACCCGTCGCAAGGGCGAGATGGTCAGCATGGAGAGCCAGGGCGAGCGCGTCAACATAGAGTTCGATATCCCGAGCCGCGGTATCATAGGTCTGCGTACCAATGTGCTTACCGCCAGCCAGGGCGAAGCCATCATGGCACACCGCTTCAAGGAGTATCAGCCCTACAAGGGCGACATAGCACGCCGTACCAACGGTTCCATGATTGCCTTGGAGTCCGGTACCGCCTATGCTTACGCCATCAACAACCTGCAGGATCGCGGTAAGTTCTTTATCTCTCCGCAGGACGAAGTATATGCCGGACAGGTAGTCGGTGAGCATGTTCACGACAACGACCTTGTGGTCAACGTCACCAAAGCAAAGCAGCTCACCAACATGCGTGCATCCGGTTCCGATGAAAAAGCACGTATTGTACCCCCTGTTATCTTCTCACTCGAGGAGGCACTGGAGTACATTAAGGAAGATGAATATGTCGAAGTGACACCGAAGAGCATGCGTATGCGTAAGGTGTTATTGGATCACCTGGAGCGTAAACGCGCAAATCGTGATTCTTAGACAATACGTTGGATTTTAGAATTGGGGCTTTCGTACTGCACGTAGTACGAAAATTACCGGTTCTTTTATTCCCTCTCTTTTTTAAAGAACATAGCAATCCCCTCCGAAGTGATTCGGGGGGGATCATCGTTTTTGCAAAAAAGTAAGGCCGGTGTTTTTATCACGAAGGGCCGAACCTCCTATTATAAGAACCTATATGAGTTACACCGTTATATTCGACCTGCGACGATGGCTCTTCCTGCGCTTCACCTTATAATATATAATACCCGCCAACAGCAAGCCCAGTGACACACACACAAACGTCAGCCAACCGCGATTCAAGCTATCGCCCTTCACGCGCGACCACATCTCCATCATCTCCTCCATCTCGCCGCCCGCATCGTGCATCAAGGCACAACGTGCTATCACACTACGGTCCGGGTACTGAATAGGGTTTATGTGTAGATGGTCCGCACCCGGTATTCCCTCGAAGAAATAAGAAAGATCGTACGTCTCCTCTATCTCTTCATCCACCATAGCATTCATCACCTCGGGCGTAGCAATCACGCTCACATAACCTATCTCATCCATGTTGCGGATAGCATTCTCCGACATGCACAAGAAGTTGATAAAGTAACTCGCCGCCTTCGGGTTGCGCGCATAGATAGGAATCACCCAACCGTCAAACCACACATTGCTACCCTCCTTGGGCACCCGGTAATCCAGTGTAACTCCGTTTACCGCAGCCTCCTCTATGGACCACATAGCATCACCGCTCCACGTAAGGTTCACCCACGCCTTGCCCTTGGTCATCATCTCCTTGCCGAAGTCCACCTCCCAACCCGCTATGTTGGGTTTCGCCTCGCGCAGCACCTTCTCCACCGCCTGCAAGTTCTCGGGCGTAACACGCGCCACCAGTTCGTCGCGCGTCACCTTTCCCTCCAGTATATCCTGATAGCGCGCATAGAGCACCAACGTAGAGTACACATCGCGCACCGCATCCTTCATGAAGATACGTTGAGAAAACTTCGGGTCCAGCAGCGCCTCCCACGACTCCATATCCTCCGCCTTCACAAACTCCGTGTTGTAGAGCCACCCCGTGGTACCCCACATGTAGCCCACCGCATAGTCCGTAGCCTTCACCGCCTCGTGCCCCATCTGCGACAGCAAGTTGGTGAAGTAAGGCGACACATTGCCTATATAATCCGGCGTCTTACCGAAGTCGCGGTCTATAGGTTGCAGCAACATCTTGCGCAACATACGCTCTATGATATACTCCGACGGACACACACAATCGTAGTCCTCGTGCCCCATCTCTATCTCCGTAAGCATGTTCTCGTTGATATCGAACGTCTCATACTGTACGTGAATGGTCTTTCCCGTCTGTTCCTTGTACCAAGCCTCAAACTCCGGAATCAAATCCTCGTCTATGTAATCGGCCCAGTTGTACACCTTCAGTATCTCGCTACGATTACGCTCCGCGTGCAGCGGAAGCAGCATGCAGAAAGACAACACGAAGGTTATCAATATATGTCTCATACTCCTCAATATCAATGGTTGGATACTCTGCGGTTTCGCTTGTTCTCCCGGTAGTTAATCACCAGCAACAGTGCGAGAATCGCTATAAAAATAATCGCCGACAACGGACGCAACTCCGGCGTAAGACCACCCTTGCGCGCATCCGCATAGATGTATGTAGAAAGCGTATCTATACCGCTGCTACCCTTGGTAAAGAGCGTCACGGCAAAGTCATCGATAGAAAGCGTCACCGAAAGCAAGAACCCGCTAATCATACCCGGAATCAGTTCCGGGAACAGCACCTTGCGCAGTGCCTGTGCCGGCGTTGCCCCCAAATCGAGCGCCGCCTCGTAGATGTTCGGGTTCATGCGCGTCAGTCGCGGCATCACACTCAGCACCACATAGGGCGTACAGAAAGAGATGTGCGCCGCCACTATGGTAAACATACCCCTGCTGATGCCCAGGAAGACAAAGAGCAAGAAGATAGAAATACCCGTTATGATGTCGGGATTGATCATGGGGATGCTGTTCAGGAAGTTCACAATCCTCCGCGAACGGTTCCGCATGTTGTATATGCCGATTGCCGCCACCGTACCCAGCAGGGTAGACAGCGTTGCCGCAATCAGCGCAATAATCGCCGTGTTCGCAATCGCATGGTTCAGCGACTCCTTGGCTCCACCCGTAAAGAGCGACGTGTAGAGTCGGGTAGAGAACCCACTCCAGTTACCCAGCACCTTCGCCTCGGTAAAGGAGAAAATCACGATAATGAGAATCGGCGCATAGAGCACCACCAAGAGCGTCCACAAGTAGATGCGGGCAAAGAGCTGTTTCTTCGTCATAGCAAACCTCCTTCCCGTCCATCGCCCTGCGAATCGTCCGTGCCGAAGAAGCTCGTCATACCTATAATCACCAGCATAATGAGCGACAGCGCCGCACCATAGTTCAGCAATACACCACTGTTGATACTCTCCTGTATGGTGGTACCGAACAGCTTTATGTTGTTCATTGTGAGCAATTCACTAATGGCAAACGTCGATATGGTAGGCATAAACACCATCACCACACCACTATAGATACCCGGCAGCGAGAGCGGCAGAATCACCCGCCCGAACACATGCCGGCGGTTGGCCCCCAAGTCCTCGGCAGCCTCTATTAAGTGGTGGTCCATCTTCTGCAACGTGTTGTAGATAGGATAAATCATAAACGGCAGGAAGTTGTACACCATACCGAAGATAAGCGCCCCCTCGCCCAGCGGCACATGGATGAAATCGAACAGCGCCACCGTAGCCAACGTACGCAGCAGCACATTGATCCACATCGGCAAGATAAAGAGCATCGCCATGATACCCGTCACACTAAACTCCCGTTGACTCATGAAGTAAGCCGCCGGGTAGCCCAGCAACAGACACAGCAAGGTAGTGATAATGGCGATACCCATACTATAAATAAAGGTGTTCACCGCTATGGTCTGCAGAAAGAATTTTTCCACATTGTGCAGCGTAAACGCCCCCTCGGCATCGGTAAAGGCATAGTACACCACCAACAGCAAAGGCAGCACTACAAGAAATGCCATGAACAATATGTAGGGCGCCGCCCAGTTAGAGCGCTTCCCCAATACAGTATAGAGCTTGTTACTCACGGTCGTATCTCCTTATTTATGGTTCGGCTCAAAGAGAATATCTTCGGGCTTTATGTTTATACCCACAACATCCCACTGCTCCCACACGTCGTCCGTCTCCACGTGGAGCACCTCCTTCGAATCGGTCACAATGGTCAAGTGGTAGTGATGTCCCTTCCAGAGTATGGAGTGTATGGTGCCCGCAGCGGTACCATCCTCCTCGTTGTCCGTCAGTTCTATGCGGTCGAACGCCACGTGCACCTTCGCCTTGTGTCCGCGCTGCGGCACCTCCTCGCCGGGCGTCACCTCAAAGAAACTACCCAGCAAGCTCACGTGCGTAGCATCCATACCCTCCACCGTCAACGTGTTGTCCGTGTACTCCATACGCATCACGTGCAAGTCGGCAGGCTTTATCATCATACCCACCTCGGTACCCGGAGCAAACGCATTGTAGTCCTGCACCTGTATCTCGTAGCCATCCGGCGTGTTGATAAACATCTCGTAGTGGACACCCTTGAACGTACAACTCTTCACCGTACCGCGGAACTGTCCCTTCTCAGGGTTCGGCAACAAATAGATATCCTCCGGACGAATCACCACATCCACCGGCTCGTTCGGCTCAAAGCCCTTGTCCACACATTGGAACGCACGGTTCATGAAGTTCACCTCGAAATCCTGCACCATGTGTCCCGTTATTATGTTGCTCTCCCCAATGAAATCCGCCACAAACGGATTTTTCGGTTCGTTATAGATATCCATCGGCGTACCTATCTGCTGTATGATACCATCGTTCATCACCACAATGGTATCGCTCAGCGTCAGCGCCTCCTCCTGGTCGTGCGTCACATACACGAAGGTTATGCCCAACTGTTTGTGCATCTCCTTCAGCTCCATCTGCATGTCGTGACGCATCTTCAAGTCGAGTGCCGCCAGCGGTTCATCCAGCAGCAGCACCATCGGTTGGTTCACAATAGCCCGTGCAATCGCCACACGCTGTTGTTGTCCGCCACTCAAGGAGTTCACATCGCGATCCTCGTAGTCCGTCATACCCACCGTTTTGAGTGCCTTCGCCACCAAGTTACCTATTTGTTTCTCCGGAATCTTCTTCAGTTTCAAGCCGAAAGCAATATTCTCGTACACATCGAGATGTGGAAAAAGAGCATATCGTTGGAACACCGTGTTCATAGGTCGGCGGTAGGGCGGCACATCGGTTATGTCCTTTCCCTCCAGCAAAACCGCGCCCCGAGTAGGTTGTTCAAAACCCGCCAACATGCGCAAAAGTGTTGTTTTGCCACATCCCGAAGGACCCAGAATGGTGATAAATTCTCCTCTTTTGATGTGAAGACTCACATCATTCAATACCACCTTGTCGCCAAACGCCTTGGTGATATGTTCCACCGAGATGATGGGCACCTCGGCAGTTGTGTTGTTCGTTCCTTTTTGTTGCAATGCAGTGTATTTTAAATCGTTGTCCTATAAGTGTCAATACGACGTTGCAAATATATACAAAAACCGAATACATTGGCGAAAAAAGTGGCAAAAAAGTGCCGTTCCTTACACTTTTTTAGCCTTACGCGGGTTGGGCGTCTTGGGAAAACGTCCCGAAAGCCACGGGTTTGCCTCCACGTAGGGCACCAACCAAGTGCTCATAAAGATAAGAATCATGAACAAGATGATACCCTCCTCGCCGTGGTGCCACACGCTGCGCCCGTAGTACAAGTGTATGCCTTTGTATATCAAAATGATGGGAGCATGACTCACAAAGTAGACCATGGAGTGCTCACCTATGTAGTTCACCATCGGAATACGCTTCAGGTTGAGGCTCAGCAGTATGCCGGAGAGTCCGCACAGCGCGAGAGAAGTGGCGAGGGTTGTGACAAACGCACCGCCAAATCCTTGTCCTAGCGGCACCGCCATATCCGCCACACCGCTCCATCGGTTCTGCGACATGGTGTACTCACCGTGGTAACGCACGTTGAGGTAACAGAACAGTGCTGTGAGCACCACCGAGATAATCAGCGTGTTGCGCCTACGCAACTTGAGCAACAACCAGTGCCATATATGTCCCAGGAAGAAGAAGAAGATACCGCAGAACAGGTTGTTGCAACTGAACCACAACGGGTTATCCGCTCTGTAGAGTGCATAGGACACAAGCGGAAAGGCCAGCACTATCCAGTGCAACTTCTTCACCTTCTCCATAAAGTGTATGGCCACGTAAGCCATAAAGAAGGAGAAGAGGAACCACAACGGCGGGTTACCGTAGAAGGAACTGCTGTGCCAGATGTGCTCCACCGAGAGCGGATCTATGGGACTCTTGTACTTCGCTGTCAGCACAATGTAGTACACCGCATAGACAGCGCTACCTATGGCACCCCATGTAAGATAAGGTACCATCAAGTGTTTTGCCTTGTCCAGGCAGAATTGGCGGGAATCACCTGCCACCGTCTTGTTGAAGAATCCCGCCTTAAAAAAGAAGAAGGACATAAAGAAGTAAGTCCAAAACATAATGGTTTGCCACCATTCCTCTTGGTCTCGTCCAACATTCTGAATGGTGTGGAGTGCTATCATGCGGAGTATACAAACCCCGCACAACAAATCAAACGCATGATTTCTTGTCTTCGCCATTTGTGGTTTCTTTCTATTTCTTAATCTTTCTTTGCTGCAAAGGTACG
>CAZUTW010000023.1:0-23325 GCA_964623295.1 uncultured Bacteroidaceae bacterium
CCCCGTTCAATAATGGTCATTTTTTATTCCAAACTATTCGTTATATGCAGAAAAAATCGTATTTTTGCAGCCTAAATGTGTCTTGTGGATATAGAAAACTAAAAAAATAAGAATACGTAAATCGGATAAAATAGATGTTTGATAATTTAAGCGAAAGACTTGAACGCTCGTTCAAAATACTGAAGGGTGAGGGAAAGATCACGGAAATCAATGTGGCGGAGACCCTCAAGGATGTGCGTCGCGCACTGCTTGATGCCGACGTCAACTATAAGGTGGCTAAGGGATTTACCGACCAAGTGAAGGCTAAAGCGCTGGGACAAAACGTGCTTACAGCCGTTAAACCCGGTCAGTTGTTGGTAAAGATTGTACACGACGAATTGGCAACCCTGATGGGCGGCGAGGCGGTGGAACTCGATACCAAAGGCCATCCCGCTGTAATCCTTATGGCAGGTTTGAACGGTGCCGGTAAAACCACTTTGTCCGGTAAACTGGGTCTCTTCCTGAAGTCTAAAAAACAGAAGAATCCGCTGTTGGTGGCTTGCGACGTGTATCGTCCTGCTGCCATCGACCAGTTGAAAGTGCTCGGAGAACAGATAGGTGTTCCCGTCTATAGTGAACCCGATTGCAAGGACGCCGTAGCCATAGCACAGCGTGGTATCCAGGAAGCAAAAGCCAAGGGATACGATGTGGTAATTGTAGATACCGCCGGTCGTTTGGCGATTGACGAGGAACTCATGCGCGAGATTACTGCCATAAAGAATGCCATCACTCCCAACGAGACACTCTTCGTGGTAGATGCCATGACCGGTCAGGATGCCGTAAACACGGCCAAGGAATTCAACGAACGTTTGGATTACGATGGAGTAGTACTCACCAAGCTCGATGGTGACACTCGTGGTGGTGCCGCTCTCTCTATACGTACCGTCGTAAACAAACCGATTAAGTTGGTGGGTACCGGCGAGAAGATGGATGCACTCGATGTGTTCCATCCCGAGCGTATGGCCGATCGTATCTTGGGTATGGGCGATATTGTATCTTTGGTAGAGAAAGCTCAAGAGCAATACGATGAGGCCGAAGCCAAGAAGTTGCAGAAGAAGATAGCACAAAATAAGTTCGATTTCAACGATTTCCTTGCTCAGATACAGCAGATCAAGAAGATGGGAAACATCAAGGATTTGGCCGGTATGATTCCGGGCGTGGGCAAGGCCATAAAGGACATAGATATAGACGATAATGCCTTCAAGAGCGTTGAGGCTATCATCTACAGTATGACCGAGAAGGAACGTACCCATCCGGAGATTTTGAACACCTCTCGTCGCAACCGTATTGCCAAAGGTTCGGGTACCAACATACAAGAGGTGAATCGTTTGTTGAAGCAGTTTGAGCAGACGCGCAAGATGATGCGAATGATGACCGGAAACAAGATGAGTCAGCTCATGGGCCGAATGAAGAATATGCCGGGTATGCCCGGTTTGGGAAACCTTAAAAAATAAAGTATTATGCAATTAATTGATGGAAAAGCTACGGCTGCACAGATTAAGGCGGAGATTGCCGCCGAGGTGGAGGCCATAGTAAAGAATGGTGGAAAACGTCCGCACCTGGCTGCCATATTGGTAGGCCACGATGGCGGTAGCGAAACCTATGTAAAGAACAAAGTACTGGCGTGCGAAGCCTGTGGCTTCACCTCTACCCTACTGCGCTTCGAGGACGATTTGTCCGAGGAAGCTCTCTTGGATGAGGTTCGCAAGTTGAACGAGAATCCCGATGTAGACGGATTCATCGTACAGTTGCCGTTGCCCAAGCACATCTCCGAGCAGAAGGTGATTGAGGCAATTGACTATCGTAAGGATGTGGATGGTTTCCATCCGATTAACGTGGGTAGAATGGCTATTGGACTCCCTTGCTACATCTCAGCTACCCCGAAGGGTATCTTGGAGCTTCTGCGCCGCTATAACATAGAAACTTCCGGAAAGAAATGTGTGGTTTTGGGCCGCAGCAACATTGTGGGTAAGCCTATGGCTCAACTCATGATGCAGAAGCAGTATGGCGATGCTACCGTAACGGTATGTCACAGCCACAGTGCGAACCTGAAACAGGAGTGCCGCGAGGCAGATATCATTATTGCAGCTATTGGTCGTCCCGACTTTGTAACGGCAGATATGGTAAAGGAGGGTGCTACCGTTATCGATGTAGGTACCACTCGCGTACCGGATGCTACGCGTAAGAGCGGTTTCCGTTTGAACGGTGATGTGAAGTTCGACGAGGTAGCTCCGCGTTGTTCTTATATCACTCCGGTTCCGGGCGGCGTTGGTCCTATGACCATCTGCATGCTTATGGTGAACACCCTGGCTGCCGGTAAGAAGGAATATTATTCATAAAAAGAATAAAAGCTATCAAGACCCACCACAAGGACGCTTTGTGGTGGGTCTTTTTATGCTCACCTGCGAGCCCCTGTATCTATCCGGAGCATCGAAAAAATCCACAATAAATACCCTTAGGAATCACTGAAAAATGCGCGGAGTTTTATACCAAAACTCGCCCGGTTTTGATGTAAAACCGGGTAAGAAAAATAATTTTCTCCGTGCAGATTCTTTCTCTACAGATGTGCTTTTGTTGATATATTTCGCAATAGGAAGAGCGAAAACGCCGTTTTATATCCTTCAGGATGCTTGGTTTCAAGAATTTGAACCTAGATGCGAACGAAAAACGTTCCTTTCAATGTTGTTGTATATCAGGTACATGTAAGTAATCGCATGTATTGCTTTCAGCCTCCATTACACTCGTAACGCGTTTTCCTATGCTTGCTTTCAATGTTTCAGGATTGCTACGAAACATCTTATAATCAGTGTACTTAGCTATGAAGGAACACCTTTCAGAATCTTTCAGCGAAGATTTGTAAAAGAATGAGAAACTCATCCTATTACAAATCCTGCCTTTTTTTGTGTCATCTTCCTACTCCTCCACAAAGGTGGTGGCACTGCGTGGAGGGAGAATCGCCTCCCCTTGAACTGTCCCTACGGGAGAGAGATTCTCGTTGCTACGGTCGGAGGTGCGATACAAGTTCCACGTGCTTGTTTGCCCGTCTATCTGGAGTGCAAGAGGACAGGAACGCTCCGCGTAATTGAGCGCTACTACCACGTGCTTACCATCCTTATTCATGTATGCCGATAGCATGACACCATAGGGTTGCGTATCCCCTTCCGGGATGACGGTTCCTGCGGTGTCCGCAACCTCTACAGCCAGACGCTTGGCTCCGGGGCGGACGAAACGGCTGTAATTACCCATGGTCCACATCTGTTTGGAGTCTACCGCATAGCCGGAATGCATGCCGTCGTGCGAGTAGATGCGTATCAGTCCGTCCTTATAATTCCCTCCGGCTGCACGCCACCACGACCAACTGCAGGCGTTGCCGTAGACCATATCGTAGTGAATCATACGAGCCACGTAAAGGGCCGTCTTCATGGAGAAATCGAAACCTCCTCCCCCACCAATCTCTTCGTCGTTGCTCATGATGCAGACTTCGCTCTGCCAGTAATCCAATCCGTAGTTGCGAAGTGTATCTCGCAGCGCCATACGAGTTTGACGCATCTGCTCCACGGGAGTGTTGGTCCAGTAAGCGTGTCCCAAAACCACGTTGGGGATGTTGGAAAGTCCCTTGATACATGTCTTGGTACTATCCTTGCCAAAGAGTGTATGGACGGTGTTGCCCCGCTCCCACCCGGCTTCGTAGATGCCCAGTAAGCAACGAAGATCCGAACTTTCATTGAGCAGAATCTGTGTATCCATCTTCTTGGATTTAAACGACTTGTTCACCTCCTTTGCCAGTCGCGCAATCTCTCGGTTGGTGGCAGGAGAACCCTCCTGTTTGGGGCCAAGCCAGTTCCAATGCCCGTCCGGTTCGTTTACGGGACTTATGTAGTTGATTTTCACCCCATCGGTTGTTTCAATTTTCTGTACTGCCGAGGAAAGAAAACGAGCGAAATCGTCGTAACAATCCTTCTTAAGGTTGATATCCCCTCCCCTGCCCGTGTTGGTTGCCCATCCGTTTTGGGTGAACTGTACCGGAGCCGAATTGCAGAACAGAAGCAGATACGGGACACCCCGTTGCTGAGCCAGTTGCAGGAATCGGCGTTGTCCCGCCTGCCGCGACATATCCCATGTACCATCCGCTCGCAGCAAACACTCCGTTCGTGTATCGCGGTTTATCTGCGAAGAATCCCCCTGTTCGGCACTCCCCGCCCCCAAGTTCATGCGCCACAGCGACAAACCGATACCTTTGGGTTGTCCGGAAGCATCTGTTTCCGTGCTAAACAGCCAGTCCGCAATCTGTTCTTGTTGCTCCTGCGGCCACAATCCCAGATACTGCATGCTCCACGCATCCGATGCGCCAAAGTGCAGTACGGTTTGTTCCTGTCGGTCGGAACGTATGTTGTAGCGATACGGTGCAAACGTTGATGCATCCACGTGGTGACGTCTGTGCGCCTTTTGAGCCGATGTGTTTACGGAAGCAAGGCAGATAGAGAGATATAATAAGCCCTTGTTTATGAGAGATATAGTGTTCTTGTTCATAGAGATAATTCCTTTTCTTTGCGCCAAAAGTAGTAAAAAAATCGCAAACAACTCCCCTATTCCTTCTTTTTTGTTTATCTTTGTAGCAAGAAACAAAAATTGACGTATGAGAAAGCAGATAGATACCAAGCAGTTGAAGGAGCAACTTTACACCATCATCTTCGGGACCGACACGTTCTGGGGAAAGACCTTCGATGTAATACTGATAGTATGCATTATCCTGAGTGTACTTATCACCATCTTCGAGAGCTCCATAGACGATGCCGTCCTCTCCGTTGCCGATTTGATGCACAGTCACGATTCCGGACTTAAGGAGATGACACATAAGAGTTTAATTGTCCTGGAGTACGCCTTCAATATCTTTTTCACCATAGAGTATATCGTGCGTATCTACTGTTCTCCCAAGCCAAAACGTTATGTATTGAGTTTCTTCGGTATCGTAGATTTCCTCTCCATCCTACCCTTCTATTTGGCGTTTGTATTCTCCGGGGCACGTTTTCTGCTCATCATACGCTCCTTCCGCCTGATACGCGTGTTTCGTGTATTTAAACTTTTCAACTTCCTGGAAGAAGGAAATCTTCTGCTTCTCTCCTTGAAGCGCAGTTTCTCCAAGATATTTGTGTTCTTCTGTTTTGTGTTGATACTCAACATCTGCATAGGAACCCTTATGTATGTGATAGAAGGAAAACAACCCGATACTCCCTTCACCAATATTCCCAACGGCATCTACTGGAGTATCGTCACCATGAGTACGGTGGGTTACGGAGATATCACTCCATCTACCCCTATCGGTAAGTTTCTGTCGGCTGCTGTTATGTTGTTGGGATACACCATAATAGCAGTTCCTACCGGCATTGTTTCCGCCACCATGATAAAAGAAAACGAACGCCGCAAACGCTATGTATGTCCTCAGTGCGGATACCGCAAACACTCTGCCGAAGCACGCTACTGCTGTCACTGCGGCCACCCGATAGAAATGGGTAGAACTGCGCGGAAGAAGTAAAAAAGGAATCATCTTTTCTACTTTTCGATGCGGTTGATTGGCGAAAAAGTTGTATCTTTGTACAAAATAAATACAAAAGAATGGCAAAAAAGGAATTAACCCCCATGATGCAGCAGTTCTACGACCTCAAGGCCAAGAACCCGGATGCCGTGATGCTTTTTCGATGCGGGGACTTTTACGAAACCTACTGCGAAGATGCCGTGGTAGCATCCGAGATACTCGGCATCACCCTGACTCGACGCAACAATGGCGGCAAATGCGGTGAACCCATCGATATGGCGGGATTCCCTTATCACGCACTGGATACCTATCTACCGAAACTGATACGTGCCGGAAAGCGTGTGGCTATCTGCGACCAGTTGGAAGATCCTAAACTCACCAAGAAACTGGTGAAACGTGGTATCACCGAGTTGGTTACACCCGGTGTAGCACTGAGCGACAACGTTCTTACATACAAAGAAAACAACTTCTTGGCTGCCGTACATTTCGGTAAGGGTATGTGCGGTGTGGCTTTCCTCGATATATCTACCGGAGAGTTCCTTGTATCCGAAGGGGAACTGGAGTATGTAGACAAATTAATCTCCAATTTCGGTCCCAAGGAGATTCTTTACGAACGCGGAAAGAAACTGATGTTCGAGGGTAATTTCGGTTCTAAACACTTCACCTTTGAATTGGAAGATTGGTGTTTCCAAGAGCAAACATCGCGCAATAAGTTGCTGAAACACTTTGAAGTAAAGAATCTTAAAGGTTTCGGAATAGAGAATCTCAAGTGTGCCATAACCGCGGCCGGAGCCATCTTGCAGTATCTGGAGATGACGCAACACTCACACATAGGCCACATCACAGGCATCTCCCGAATAGAAGAGGAGCGCTATGTGCGTCTCGATAAGTTTACCGTGCACAGCCTGGAACTTCTGGGCACCATGAACGAAGGTGGCGACTCGTTGTTGGGCGTTATGGATCGCACCATATCGCCCATGGGAGCCCGTCTACTGAAGCGCTGGATGCTCTTTCCGCTCAAGGAGATAAAGGCCATCAATGCCCGTCAAGATGTGGTGGAGTATTTCTTTCGCGAACCGGAATTCAAAGAATTGATACATGAACAGTTGCAGTTTGTGGGCGATTTGGAACGTATCATCTCCAAAGTGGCCGTAGGACGTGTGAGTCCGCGCGAAGTAGTACAGCTTAAGGTGGCACTGCAAGCAGTGGAGATTATCAAGAAGGCATGCGAAAAGGCAAAAGACGATACACTGAAACAAATAGGGGAGCAGCTCAACCTATGTGCAACCATACGCGATAGAATAGAGAAGGAGGTACGCCCCGATCCACCCGCTTTGCTTGCCAAGGGCGGTGTGATAGCCGATGGGGTAGATGCAGAACTGGATGAATTGCGAAATATAGCTTACAAGGGCAAGGACTATCTCTTACAGATGCAGGCACGTGAAGTGGAAAAAACGGGCATACAGAGCCTGAAAATAGGCTTTAACAATGTGTTTGGTTACTACATGGAGGTGCGCAATACCTATAAGGAGTTGGTTCCACCGGAGTGGATACGTAAGCAGACGTTGGTATCTGCCGAACGCTACATCACTCAGGAGCTGAAGGACTATGAGGAGAAGATTCTGGGAGCCGAGGAAAAGATTCTGACGCTCGAGAACAAACTCTACAACGATTTGGTGACTTCTATTATGGAATATATTCCTGCTATACAGGTGAATGCCACCATGTTGGCTCGTTTGGACTGCCTGCTTTCGCTGGCGCAAGTGGCAGAGGAAAATCGTTATATACGTCCGGTGGTAGACGAATCGGATGTGATTGATATAAAGAAAGGTCGTCATCCGGTGATAGAACGACGCATGCCGGTGGGAGAGGAGTACGTGGCAAACGATGTCTATTTGGACAACGAAAAACAGCAAATCATCATTATCACGGGTCCGAACATGGCGGGTAAGTCTGCTTTGCTGCGTCAAACGGCACTGATTACGTTGATGGCACAGATGGGGTCTTTTGTGCCGGCCGAGAGTGCTCGCATCGGCATGGTAGATAAGATATTCACACGCGTGGGAGCCAGCGACAACATCTCCATGGGTGAGTCTACCTTTATGGTGGAGATGAGCGAGGCGTCCAATATCCTGAACAATGTGACGGATAGGAGTTTGGTGCTGTTCGATGAGTTGGGACGCGGAACTTCTACCTACGATGGTATCAGCATAGCGTGGGCCATTGTGGAGCATTTGCACGAGAGCAAGAAGGGTAGGGCACGTACCTTGTTTGCTACCCACTATCACGAATTGAACGAGATGGAGAAACTTTTCCCGCGTATACAGAATTATAATGTGTCCGTCAAGGAGCGTAATGGTCGTGTCATCTTCTTACGTAAGTTGGAGAAGGGGGGAAGCGAACACTCTTTTGGTATCCATGTGGCGCGTTTGGCGGGTATGCCGAGAGATATTGTGGATCGAGCCAACGATATTTTGGTGGAGTTGGAGCGCAACAATGCAAAGAACGGTTCCTCGGTGAATGTAGAGAACATAAAGTCGTCGGGGCAGGGGAGTGTTCAAGGTGGTATGCAACTGAATTTCTTCCAGTTGGATGACCCGGTGCTCTGTCAGATTCGCGATGAAATACTCAACTTGGATGTAAACAATTTGACACCCTTGGAGGCACTCAACAAGTTGAACGACATAAAAAAAATAGTGAAGGGGAAGTAGTCTCCTTCACTATTTTTTGTGCTTTTATTCTCTGAATACTCGCTACGCCTCTTTCTTCCACCCTTTACGCATGCAATATATGCCCAATAAGATGAAGGGGATGCTAAGGATTTGTCCCATATCGATGGGCAGTGCCGCCTCGAAGGCCGACTGAATCTCCTTGGTATACTCTATAAAGAAGCGCGCCGTAAAGATGGTTGTAAGGCAAAATCCGAAGTAAAAACCGGTTCCCACCTTCTTAGGAAAACGCTTATACAGTTGAAATCCCACGATAAATATAACGAGATATACGATTGCCTCGTACAACTGTCCGGGGTGTCTTGGAAGTGCGTCTACACGCTCAAAAACAAAGGCCCAAGGCACATCTGTCGGCTTACCTATAATCTCCGAATTCATCAAGTTGCCAATACGAATCAAACACGCCACGATAGGGGTGGTGATGGCTATGTTGTCCAGCACCATACGCAGCGGTAGATGCGTCTTGCGAACATACAGATAGAGCGCAATCATGAGGCCTAAGGTGCCTCCGTGACTTGCCAATCCTTCGTATCCTATATACTTCCAACCGCCGTCCGGCAGGAAACGAATGGGCACAAACATCTCGATAAAGGGCTTTACGCCACTCAAAAAGTAGTTGGGCTCGTAGAACAAACAGTGTCCCAAACGTGCGCCCACAAAGATGCCGATGAAACAGTACAAGAACAGCGGCTCAAACAGTTCCTGCTTGATTTTCTGCTGTTTGTACAGACGTTGCATGATAAAGTATCCCGCGAGCAGTCCGAGAGCCCAACAGATGGAGTACCAACGGATGGAGCCGAAAGGACCGAGCGACGGGTTCCAGTTAATGAATAGGAGAGAGGTAAGCATGGTGTACACTATACGTTAAAACGGAAGTGCATGATATCGCCATCCTGCACCACATATTCTTTACCCTCGACCCCCAGTTTACCTGCCTCGCGGACAGCACTCTCGGAGCCGTATTTTATGTAATCGTCGTACTTAATCACCTCGGCACGGATGAAACCTTTTTCGAAATCGGTATGGATAACACCTGCGCACTGCGGAGCTTTCCAACCGTCGCGGTAGGTCCATGCCTTTACCTCCATTTCGCCTGCGGTGATGAAGGTGCGCAAGTTCAACAGGTGATAAATAGCCTTGATGAGTCGGTTACAACCGGACTCCTGCAGTCCCAAATCTTCCAAGAACATCTGCTTCTCTTCGTAGGTTTCCAGTTCGGCAATGTCTGCTTCTGTCTGTGCTGCAACCACCAGGAGTTCAGCATTTTCGTCTTTGATAGCTTCGCGAACGGCATCTACGTATGCGTTGCCGGTAGCAGCAGAAGCCTCGTCTACGTTGCACACATAGAGTACCGGCTTGGAGGTCAGCAAGAAGAGATTCTTGGCTACGGTGTTCTCATCCTCGGTTTCGAAGGTGACGGTACGAGCCGATTTTCCCTGCAACAGAGCCTCCTGGTACGCCTGCAATACGTTGTACTCAATCTTGGCCAACTTATCGCCGCCCACTTGTGCCTGTTTCTTCACCTTCTGCATCTTGGCATCGATGGTATCCAAGTCCTTCAACTGCAATTCGGCATCAATAATCTCCTTGTCTCTCACCGGGTTAACACTACCGTCAACGTGAACAATATTGCCATCGTCAAAGCAACGGAGCACATGGATAATAGCATCCGTCTCGCGAATATTACCCAGGAACTGGTTGCCCAATCCTTCTCCCTTGCTTGCACCCTTCACCAATCCGGCAATGTCCACAATCTCGCACGTAGCCGGAACGATGCGTCCCGGATGGATCAACTCCGCCAATTTGGTAAGGCGATTATCGGGTACCGACACCTGTCCCAGTTGGGCATCGATGGTACAAAACGGAAAGTTTGCTGCCTGTGCTTTTGCACTTGAAAGGCAGTTGAATAGGGTAGACTTGCCCACGTTTGGCAGTCCTACTATACCTGCTTTTAAAGCCATATTTCTTGTTTGTTTTTGTTATTCTGCTGCAAAATTAGTTCAAAGAGATTGAATAATCAAATGTTTACCCCTTTTTTTGCTCGCGCGCGGGTACTTATTTTAGTGTGCCTCCAACCAGTTTGCACCCCATCCGTAGTCCGCTTTCAGGGGAACGTGCATCTCGCAGGCATGCTCCATCTCCTCGATAACAATCTGTTGTACACGCTCTTTCTCCTCCGGGTAGACGTTGAAATTCAACTCATCGTGCACCTGTATAATCATCTGCGAGCGCAACCCTTCCTCCCGGAAACGGCGGTAGATGCGAATCATGGCTATCTTCACCAAATCGGCTGCACTTCCCTGAATAGGGGAGTTGATGGCGTTGCGTTCCGCATAGCCGCGTACGGTTGCGTTGTGCGAGAGAATATCGGGCAGGTAACAACGTCGCTTAAAGATGGTTTCGGTGTATCCTTTTTCACGCGCTAGAGCGATGCTCTTGTCCATGTACGCCTTTACCTTGGGGTAGGTGACGAAGTATTCATCGATAAGCTCCTTGGCCTCGCTTCGTTTCACATCCATGCGCTCTGCCAGTCCAAAGGCACTGATGCCATAGATGATACCGAAGTTGGCTGTTTTCGCTTTGCTACGTTCGCTACGAGTTACTTCGTCAATATTTTTCTTAAACACCTTTGCTGCTGTTGCTGCATGGATATCGCTGTCGGAGCGGAAGGCTTCGACCATGTTTTCGTCTTCGCTCAGGTGCGCCATGACGCGCAGTTCTATTTGTGAATAGTCGGCCGAGAAGAAGAGGCAGCCTTCGTCGGGGATGAAGGCTTTGCGTATTTCTTTTCCTTCGTCCTCGCGTATGGGGATATTTTGCAGGTTCGGGTTGCTGCTACTCAGTCGCCCGGTGGCCGTTACAGCCTGGTTGAATGAGGTGTGTATATGTCCGGTCTCCGGGTTGATAAGTTCGGGGAGAGCCGTTATGTAGGTTCCGAGCAACTTACTGAGTTTGCGGAAAGTAAGAATCTTTTCAACAATGGGGTGTTTGCTCTTTATTTCTTCCAATACAGATTCGGAAGTGCTATACGAACCGCTCTTTGTTTTCTTCTGTTTGGTAGAGAGTTTCAGCTTCTCGAACAAGATGTGTCCCACCTGTTTGGGCGATGCTATATTGAAGCTCTCGCCCGCCAGTTCGCTCACCTCAACCTCCAGGTTGTGGAGCTTCTCTTTGTACTGTTTCGCAACCTCGTTCAGCCCATTGGTATCTATGCGAACACCTGTCTTCTCCATGGATACCAATACAGGGATAAGCGGCATCTCTATGTTGTATGCCAAGTCTTCCATACCTGCATCCTTCAGCTCTTTTTGTAATATGTTTTTCAACTGGAGCGTTATGTCCGCATCTTCGCTTGCGTATTCGTAGACCTGAGAGGGTAGGAGGTCGGCCATGTTTTTTTGCTTCTTGCCGCGTTCACCTATCAACTCCTCTATGTGGATGGTTTTGTACTTGAGGTATGTTTCCGCCAAGTAGTCCATGTTGTGATACAACTCCGGTTTTAGTATGTAGTGCGCAATCATTGTGTCGAAGATGTCACCTTTTACCTCCACACCATATTTGCACAACACCAACATGTCGTATTTTATGTTTTGCCCAATCTTGGTGATTTTGGGGTCCTCGTAAAGTGGTTTAAAGATATTAACAATTCTTTGTGCTTTTTCTTGGTCTTGGGGAACAGCCACGTAAAAAGCCTCGTGTTCCTTCACCGCAAAGCTCAATCCTACCAATTTTGCGCGCATTGCCTCTACATTTGTGGTCTCCGTATCTAGACTGAGAATGTCAAATGTAAATAAATATTCAACTAATTCTTTCGCTGACGCCTCATTTTCAATGAGTTTGTACTCGTGAGGTACCGTTTTGTACGTTGCGAGATTTTGATTTTCGAAGAAATTCTGCCCGTTGGTCGAGTTTTCGGCAAACAAATCGCCTGCAAAAAGGTCATCTTCGGCCGTTTTTGTAGTTTTATGCCCCAACGTTGCTGTTGGTGTCTGTTTCGTTTTTTCGTTGTCCGTTTGGAGTGTTTCCGGTTGATTCGTTTTTGTAGCCAACTCCGCACGTTGATTCAACATGTCGGAAAGCAATAAGAAATCGGAAGACTTCAACAGTTCCACCTCCTCCAGCACCTTCTTCATCTCCTCGTAGTTTCCCGGTTTGCGTTTCAGCAATTCCATATCCAGGTCCATAGGCACATCTGTTTTTATGGTCACCAACCATTTTGAGAAGAGAATTTTCTCTCGGTTCGCAATCACATTTTCCTTCAGTTTACCCTTCAATTTGCCGATTCCATCGAACATACCCTCGATAGAACCGAACTCATTGATCAGTTTTACTGCCGTCTTTTCGCCCACACCCGGACAGCCCGGCACATTGTCGGCCGCGTCGCCCATCAGTCCCAAAAGGTCGATTACCTGTAGCGGAGACTCTATGCCATACTTCTCGTTCACCTCCTTTACGCCCAACGTATCGTAACCCGTCTCCTTGTTACGCGGACGGTACACCACCACGTTGTTGCGCACCAATTGGAAATAGTCCTTATCCGGTGTAACCATCAGTGTGAGAATGTTCTTTTCCGCCGCTTTCGTCGCTAAAGTGCCGATTATATCGTCCGCCTCGAAGCCCGATTTCTCCAAAACAGGGATGTTGTACGCACGCAAGATGCTTTTAATATAAGGTATAGCAAAGCGGATAGCCTCCGGTGTTTCCTCTCGTGTAGCTTTATATTCCGGGTACGCCTCGTGACGAAAAGTCTTGGACGAAACATCGAAAGCCACCCCCACATGCGTAGGTCGTTCCTTCTCTATAACATCCTTCAGTGCCATCATAAAACCAAAGATGGCCGATGTATTCTCACCCTTTGAGTTAAATCTAGGGTTACGAATAAACGCATAATACATGCGATAAATCATCGCATAAGCGTCCAATAAGATAAGTTTATCCATATATTTTGTTATTTTGCTGTAAAGATACGGAGAAATCTCCAATTATTTGTCTAACTTTGCACTGAAATTATGAAATCAACGTTAGATATCATACAAAAACCGATTTTGGGAGAGTTGAGAGAGTACGAAAAACTCTTTTTGGAGTCACTAAAAGGGTCCAATCATCTCCTGAACCAGGCGCTTCAACACATCTCCAAGAGTAGAGGTAAGATGATGCGTCCGCAACTCCTTTTGCTCTTTTCGAAGCTCGCAGGTGGAATACGCCCGGCATCGTTACATGCAGCCGTGGCTATGGAACTCCTGCACACAGCCAGTTTGGTACACGACGATGTGGTGGACGAAAGCGATGAACGACGCGGACAACCTTCGCTGAACAGCTTGATGGACAATAAGGTAGCTGTTCTTGTAGGCGACTATTTGCTCTCTCAAGCACTGTATCACTCAGCCCTTACGCGCCACATAGATGTGGTGAGTGAGGTGGCTCAGTTGGGACGTGTCCTCTCCGAAGGTGAACTCCTGCAGTTGGATACGCTCGATGCGAAGGAGATAGACGAGCAGGTGTATTTCGATGTGGTAAGACAAAAGACCTCATCGCTCTTCTCCGCCTGCTGTGCGCTGGGTGTTCAGACAGCCGAAACTGACCTCATCTCCGTAGAAAAAGCCCGTTTATTCGGCGAATACATCGGTATTTGTTTCCAGATTCGCGACGATATTTTCGACTATTTTGACGATGCTTCCATAGGTAAACCCACCGGAAACGATATGGCAGAAGGCAAACTGACTCTCCCGGTGATAGGAGCACTTAAGCTGCATCCAAGCGAAGAGCAACACGCCACGGCACTGAAGGTAAGAAGGGGAGAGGCCACCCCCGACGAAATAGCCTCCCTCGTGGCCTATACCAAAGCAAATGGAGGTATGAAATATGCCCTCGATGCTATGATGAAATACAAGGAAAAGGCGATGAATCTGATAGAAGATTTTGCGCCCGATGCCGATGTGAAAGCTTCTCTCCAAACATTTGTGGAAGTGGTCGTAAAGCGCAATAAATAAGTTGAATAGATAATTCTACACGGAAGAATTAAAATACAAAAGCTCCGTTTTCGGCCTTCTGCATCGGCTGAAAACGGAGCTTTTGTTTTGTCCTGCGAACGGATGCTTTAGATCACGTTGGCCTGTTCGCCCAACAGATCGTTGACGAGCAAGTTGGCCAGTCGGCTGGTACCCAGGCGGAAACCATCCTTGCAGAGCCACTTTTCGCCCAACACCTCCTTCACAATGGTGTAATAATTTACAGCATCCTCTATGGTGTTCAAGCCACCAGCAACCTTAATACCACGCATCTCACCCGTCTTGTTGTAGTACTCCTTCAGTGCACAACACATAACGTACACCGCTTCCGGAGTAGCCGAAATAGCCACTTTACCCGTAGACGTCTTGATGAAATCGGCACCGGAATAAAGCGCAATTACACTCGACTTCTTGATGGCATCTGCCGTCTTTAGCACACCCGTCTCCAAGATAACCTTCAACTTACGCTCGCCACACATCTCCTTAATCTCGATAATCTCATCGGCTACACCCTCGTAGTCGCCAGCCAGGAGTTTACCCACGCTCTGCACGATATCGACCTCTGTAGCGCCGTCTTTTAGTGCCAGTGCAGTCTCGGTCGTCTTAATCTCTATAAACGTCTGAGAAGACGGGAAACCGGCCGAAACCACCGCAATCTCCACGCCATCGGCCTCCAAGTTGTCTGCAACCGTAGCCGCATAGCACGGATACACACAGATGGTAGCGAAGTTGGGCAACTGCGGATATTGGTCGTCGAAGGCATTTACCTTCTCCACCAAGCGCAAGATAGACTCCTCGCTATCCTCCGTTTTGAGCGATGTAAGCTCCACGCTTGAAAGCAAGAAACGCTTCACCTCCTCGGTGTTATTTTCAGCGCTTTTCTCCAGAATCTTAGCGCAAATTTCCTTTACCTGCTCATCGCTTTCGCGTTGGGCGTGCTCCTTCAGCACCTGTTCGTAGCGGTTCACATACTCTTTGTTCTCCGCTTTGTTTTCCGTAGACTTATTCTCTGCCATTATTGCCTTAATTTTTCGTTGTTCTTATTTCGTTCTATATCTCTTTTTGTCTTTTTGTCCAAGCTATTTTGCAGCGCCTCGTTCAGGTCTATGCCGGTTTGATTGGCCAAACACATGAGCACCCAAAGCACGTCGCCCATCTCCTCCTCAAGGTTGTCCTCGTCGGTCGGTTTAAAGCTCTGGTCGCCATACTTGCGAACCATCACCTTTGCCAGTTCTCCCACCTCCTCGGTAAGGCAAGCCAGATTGGACAGTTCGCTAAAATAGCGGATGCCATAGGTTCGAATCCAGTGGTCTACCGCCTGCTGTCCCTCGCGTATGGTGAGTTGTCGGTGCTCCGATGGTGCGTTCTTATCCTCCATATTTTATCCTCCGTTTAATCGATTATTCTTTGTTTTTACTATCCATACAGATGGTCACGGGGCCATCGTTGAGCAACTCCACCTTCATGTCGGCACCGAACTCTCCCGTACCCACGGGGCGTTCGCACACCCTGCTCAGCTCCTTACAGAACGCCTCGTAGAGCGGAATAGAAATCTCGTGCTTGGCAGCGCGTATGTAAGACGGACGATTTCCCTTCTTGTAGCTCGCCATCAAGGTAAACTGACTCACCACCAGCAGCTCCCCGTCCACCTCCAGGATAGAACGATTCATCACCCCGTTCTCATCCTCAAACAGACGAATGCCCGCCACCTTATGGCAGAGCCATTCTACATCCTCCAAGGTATCGGCCTCCTCAATCCCCAAAAGGATGAGAAAACCGCGTCCAATAGCCGATTTCACCGCACCTTCGATGGTTACGGACGCCCTGCTAACACGTTGTATTACGATTCTCATATCTGTATCTTACTTCCTTATTAAACCTTCAAACTACTGCAAACTTACGAAAAATCTTCCAAACAAGACAGTGTTTGCACATAAAAAATAGAATCAACCCTCGTTTTTCCAGTGTTCCGTCAGAATCTTTGCTTTAGCCTGTCCTACTACGGATACCACCTCCTCGAAGCTTGCCTCTCGAATACGTTTTACACTCTTAAAATGCGTCAGAAGCGCCGTTTTGGTCGTAGGTCCTATGCCCTTTATTGTGTCCAGTTCCGATGCAATCTGGCGTTTGCTACGCTTATCCTTGTGAAATGTAATCGCAAAACGATGCACCTCATCCTGTATTCTCGTAAGCAAATGGAACAACGGAGAATCCAGTTTCACCCCGATGACTACCGGTGGAAAACCATAAAGCAGTTCGTTGGTACGATGCTTATTGTCCTTCGCCAAACCCGCAATAGGGATGTTTAGATGCAAAGCATCCTCCACCACTTCGCGAACCACCTCCATTTGTCCCTTACCACCATCCGTGATAATCAAATCGGGCAGGGGAGAACCTTCCTCTTTCAAACGATGATATCGGCGATACACCACCTCGCGCATGGACGCATAATCGTCCGGTCCCTCCACGGTTTTAATGTTGAACTTACGATACTCTTTCTTCTCCGGTTTGCCCCCCTTAAACACCACGCACGCCGCCACAGCATCCGTACCGCTGATGTTGGAGTTATCGAAACACTCAATATGCATCGGTAAATTCGGCAGATGCAACTCCTCCTGAATCTGTTTTAGCAGTCGTACGCTGCGCTGTTCCGGGTTCAGTTTGTCCGCCTGTTTCATGCGGTCCGCCTTGTACTGCTTTACGTTCAACATGGACAACCCCAGAAGCTTTCTCTTTTCGCCCTTTTGCGGCACCGTGACACTTACATTCTCCCACGGCAATTCCACCTCAAAAGGTACGATAACCTCGCGCGATTCACTCTTGTAACGCTCCCGCATATCAAGAATACCCGCCACCAAGAGGTCGGCATCCGACTCATCCAGACGCTTCCTATACTCAAAAGTATACGCCTGAGTTATGCAGCCCTCCGTCACATGCAGGAAGTTTACGTACGCCGCCTTCTCCTCCGTTTCTATCGCAAAAACATCCACATTGTGGATTACAGAACTCACCACCTCACTCCGGTTCTTATACTCCCTGAGCAATGTATACCGCTCTTTAATCTGTTGAGCCTCCTCAAAGCGCATCTCCTCGGCCAGATGCGCCATCTCCTGCTGTAATTTACGTTCCAAATCGCCCGTATTTCCCCTAAGAATCTCCATAGCCTCGCGGATATTCTCCATATACTCCTCGCGCGATTGTTTCGCTATGCACGGAGCCTTGCAATTCTTAATATGGTATTCCAAGCACGGTTCGTACTTTTTGGCACGTATACCCTCCTCCGATAATACCGTGCGGCACGTACGTAGCGGATACAATTGCTTAATTAGGTCCAACAACGCGTGTAAAGTGGGGACATGGCTGTATGGCCCGAAGTACGTACCCGCCCCCTTTACTATGTGCCGCGTCTTGAAAATTCGCGGGAAATATTCGTTTGTTACCACGATAGAAGGGTAGGTTTTATCGTCCTTCAGTAGGATATTATAGTGCGGCTTGTGCTTTTTGATAAGATTGTTCTCCAGCAGTAGAGCATCCGTTTCCGTGTTAACCACAATGTACTTTATATCGCGAATTTTCCGAACCAAAAGCGAAGTCTTGTACGTCTGCTGGCTATCCCGATTAAAATACGAACTCACCCTATTTCGCAAGTTCTTCGCCTTGCCCACATAGATGATTTTTCCCGTATCATCGAGATACTGGTAGCACCCCGGGGACTCCGGAAGGTTCCGAACAATCCCCAGCAAGTACTCCAATTTTGGATTATCAATGGCACTCGACATATAGGTAATGTTTACGATTTAATCAATAGTAAGAAGGGTATCCACCTCGGTAGAATCGTCGAATACCGCTCTTCCGTCAAGCCCCTCAATCTTCAGTTCGATGATAAAGTTGACGTATGTCTTCTTGGGATGGAAGTGCTGAACCAGATTGTACGCAGCCTTCATGGAGCCACCCGTAGCCAGGAGATCGTCGTGCAGTAAAACCACATCGTTCTCGTCTATGGCATCCTTATGAATCTCGATAGTATCGACACCATATTCCTTCTGGTAACTCTCCTTAAGCGTCTCTGCCGGGAGTTTGCCCGGTTTGCGGCACATCACGAAACCGGCACCCAGGCGATACGCCAGCGCACCGCCCAGAACAAAACCACGCGATTCTATGCCCACCACCTTTGTGATGCCCTTATCCTTGTAGCGCTCGTACAACTCGTTTACCATCTCCGCAAAGCACGCATCGTTCTTAAACAGCGTACTTACATCCTTAAACTGTATTCCCGGAATAGGAAAGTCCGGAACATTTCTCAAATTCTTTAATAATAATTCCTTATTCATTATATTATAGCCTTTTATGTTACTTTATATGAACAGATGTTTCACGTGGAACACACAAACGGGTGATTCGGCTCTATCTACCCATGAGCACCAAAAGAACGTTGATATCGCTGGGAGATACACCGGGGATTCTGCTGGCCTGTGCCAACGTTTCGGGGTCTATCTTGGCGAGCTTCTGGCGAGCTTCGGTAGAGAGGGAGTTCATCGAAGGGTAGTCGAAGTGCCCCTTTATGCGTATGCGCTCCAGACGTTGCATCTTCTCCGCATTCTGTCGCTCGCGCTCTATGTAACCTTTGTACTTTATGGCAATCTCGGTAGCCTCTACAATCTCCTCTACGCGATTGGGGGTCTTGGCTATCTCCTCCTTGAGGGCGGGGATAGCATCGGAGAGCATTTGCAGGTTGAGCTGTGGACGTCCCACCAAGTCTACCAACTTACAGCCGCGTTCGAGTGGGGTAGTGCCCATCTGCTCCAATGCAGCGTTGATAAGAGCCGGCTTCACGGAGAACTTTTCGCAGAAGGAGAGGAGTCGCTGCATCTCTTCCTTCTTTTGCATCCATGCGTCGTATCGTTCGCGTGTAGCGAGTCCCATACGATAGGAGCGTTCGGTGAGTCGGGCATCGGCATCGTCCTGGCGCAAAAGTATGCGGTACTCGGCGCGGGATGTAAACATACGGTATGGTTCGTCCACTCCCTTCGTTACGAGATCGTCTATCAAAACACCTATGTAGGACTCGTCTCGTCCCATCACAAAGGGCTCGCCACCGCCGGCCTTCAGCGCAGCGTTAATACCGGCTACGGTACCTTGTCCGCCTGCCTCCTCATATCCGGTAGTACCGTTCACCTGTCCGGCAAAGAAGAGTCCGGGAACCACCTTCGATTCCAGAGAGTGGTTTAGTTGGGTAGGGTCGAAGAAATCGTATTCTATGGCGTATCCCGGGCGGTATACCACCAAGTCCCGGAAGGCTTTTATCTTGCGGAGGGCATCCAGCTGTACATCCATGGGAAGACTGGAGGAAAAACCGTTCAAATACATCTCCTGTGTGCTTTCGCCTTCGGGCTCCAGAAAGAGTTGGTGACGATCACGATCGGGAAAGGTTACCAGTTTGGTTTCTATGCTGGGGCAGTAACGAGGTCCTATGCTTTGAATCTGTCCGTTGTAGAGCGGTGAATCCACCAATCCGTTGCGTAGGGTATCGTGAACCTCCTCATTGGTGTAGCAAATCCAGCAGGGGAGTTGCTTCAGTTTCTTTTCTATACTCATATAGGAGAAACAACCACGGCCCTCATCTCCGGGCTGTTCTTCCATATCCTCGAAGTGTACACTGCGAGCATCTATTCGTACCGGAGTACCGGTCTTCATGCGCTGCGCACGTATGCCATGTCGGGTGATGGATTCGGTAAGGTGATAAGCCGCCGGTTCTGCCATGCGTCCACCGGGCAGTTTGTTGCGCCCTATGTGCATCAGTCCGTTCAAGAAGGTTCCTGCGGTTATTACGATGCTTTTAGCGTAGAATACCACATCCCACACCGTACGTACACCCACAGCCACTCCCTTTTCAACCAGCAACTCTTTCACTTGGTCCTGCCATATATTCAGGTTGGGCGTATTTTCGAGCACAGCACGCCATTCTGTAATGAATTTTGCCCGGTCGCACTGTGCGCGAGGACTCCACATGGCAGGCCCTTTGGAGCGATTCAGCATGCGGAATTGTATGGATGTACGGTCGGTTACCAGTCCCATGCTACCGCCCAAGGCGTCTATTTCGCGCACGATTTGTCCCTTGGCTATACCTCCCACGGCAGGATTGCAGCTCATTTGTGCAATCTTGTTCATGTCCATCGTTATGAGGCACGTCTTTGCCCCCATATTGGCCGCAGCCGCAGCCGCTTCGCATCCGGCGTGTCCGCCACCTATTATAAGTACGTCGTAATGAAATTCCATTCTGTTCTTATTTTCTTTGGGGCAAAGTTAGTCAAAAAACAGCATTTATGAGTCTATTTATCTTTTTTTATTTGTCTATATAATACAATCGGTCGGGATAACGTAGTAGTATATCCCGACCGATTGTGCTATCGTCCTTTTTCTCCTTTCGGACCTTAGTATTTCTTGTACAGTACGCGCATGGAGTTGCTCACGGCAAGGAGAGCCACGCCCACGTCGGCAAATACAGCACCCCACAAGGACGCGAATCCCAAGGCTCCGGCCACAAGTATGACAATCTTTACGCCAATTGCACCAACAATGTTCTGGCGAACAATCACAGAGGTGTATTTACCTATCCGCACGGCCGTAGCGACACGAGACGGCATATCGTTCTGAATCACCACATCGGCACTCTCTATGGCTGCATCGCTGCCCAAGTTGCCCATGGCCACGCCCACGCTGCTCATAGCCAATACGGGAGCATCGTTCATGCCATCGCCCACAAAAGCAACGCTCTTCTGCTCTTCCTGCATCAACTTGTGGATGTACGCCGCCTTGTCCTCGGGGAGAAGTTCCGCTTGAGCAGAGCCTATACCCAGTTCCGAAGCGTAGTATTCCACGATATTGCGCTTATCGCCGGAGAGCAGGTGTATGTCCATTATTCCTTCCTCCTTCAGTCCCGCAATAGCCGCTTTTGCATCGTCTTTTAGCGTATCGGCCAGCAGGAGTGCACCGGCGTATTTCCCGTCAATGGCACAGAGAACAATGGTGGCTATGCTATCATCGAACGAACGCGACAAGGGGATGTTTTCCCTCGCCATCAGGCGGGCATTACCCACCAGCACTTTGTGCCCTTGTATTGTAGCAGCCACACCATGGCCGGATATCTCGTTCATCTCGGAGATGGGCATTGTGGGCACGTTGCAAGCAGCCGCATAAGCAACCACAGCTTGTGCTATGGGGTGCGTACTTTTTTCCTCTACACTCATCACCAGACTTAGAAAATCGTTGCGATTCACATCGTCTTCTATTTCCGATTTGTAAACCTCGAATTTTCCTTTGGTGAGCGTACCCGTCTTATCAAAAGCAACGGCATCAATCTTGGTGATGGCATCCAGATAGTTGCTTCCTTTAAAGAGAATGCCCAGCTTAGAGGCTGCTCCTATGCCCGCAAAGTATCCCAACGGCACGCTGATGACCAGTGCGCAGGGGCAGGAGATAACCAAGAATACCAATCCACGGTAGAGCCAATCGTCGAAGGTGTAGTCGCGCAGTACGAGTGCAGGGAGTACAACGATGGCAGCTGCCAAGGCAATAACTATGGGGGTGTATATGTGGGCAAACTTGCGGATGAACAGTTCGGTAGGCGCTTTGCGTTCGGTAGCATCCTTCACAAGCGAGAGGATGCGCGCCAGAGTACTTTGTTCGTACGGTTGTGTTACTTTTACGCGGACGCTACGATTGCTGACAATCATTCCGGCGAGGACACTACCTCCTTGCGATATGGTTCTTGGCATGCTTTCGCCGGTGAGGGCCGAGGTATCAAAAGAGGCTTCGCCGTCGGTGAGTTCGCCATCCAGAGGAACACGTTCTCCGGGTTTCAGTTCTATCACTTCGCCTACCGTCACCTCTTGTGGCGCCACTTGTACAAGGCCATTTTGGCGAATCACGGTAGTACGTTCGGGGCGTACATCGAGCAGATTGCTGATGTTGCGTGTAGCACGGTCTACGGCTCCGTCTTGCAGGGTTTCGCCTATGGTGTAGAACAGCATCACGGCTACCGCTTCGGGATATTCTCCTATGCAGAAGGCGCCTACAGCGGCAATGGCCATTAGGGTAAATTCGCTAAAGAATTCCCCCTCTTTCATCTCTTCGATAGCCTCTTTAAAGACGGGTATACCGACGGGTAGAAAGGCTACAATATAGTAGATGAGTCCGTAATAGGACGTTTCCGATAGGGTAGTGGTGTGCTCTAAAATAAGTCCGCCTATGAGCAGAATGGCCGAGATAGTGGGTAGCAACCATGTGGACTTGCCACCATGTTCATGGTCGTGTTCATGGCTATGCTCATGACCGACAGCGTTGTTTGAGGTATCCATACGTATTCTTCCGATTAAGGGTTTCCTTTGTAGATTAATAATTTCTACCTGCAAAGGTACATGCTTTTCCTTTCTCGGCAAAATTATTCAGGTGAAATATAGTAGTGCATAGGTAGAAAAAAGGAGATTGCGAATCCTCTACGATTCACAATCTCCTACTCATTTACACTTTTTGCTATGGATTTTTGATGAAAATAAAAATTATATGTATGCTCCATCTATTTGCGAACACCCACTACGGTTCTACCTTTGTTTGAGTTCTGCTGCTCGTTGCCGAAGCGGTAGGTCGTATCCTTCTTGTCCTGCTTCTTGCTTTCCTGTTTGCGGAGTTCCACGCAAGTGGTGCAGTTGCAGTCCTGAATCTGCTTGGTGTTGCCCTTGTGCTTATCGGACTTGTTGTCTACCTTCTGCACATTTTCAACCTTAACGGTGTTCTTACCGTTGTCCTTGTTTACGGTTCTACCGTAGCTTACACTAGTGCCAAGCACTGTCATGACAGTGACGAGGCTAAGAATCATCTTTTTCATAATCGTTTTCTTTTTTAGGGATGACGTAACAATGAACCGACCATGAAAGAAGGTGATATCGTTAGCGTCATCGGAGTTTCTTACTTGCCCAAGGGGCGATAGAATCACTGATTTCTGTCATTTCCTTTTTTT
>CAZUTW010000024.1:0-23052 GCA_964623295.1 uncultured Bacteroidaceae bacterium
GAGTATTTACTCAACCTTCGCTCACCAACAAACCAAAAGTAAATAAAATTTGTTTTGTTAAACGCCTGAGCTAGAGTTTATTACTTCTTAGCAGCCTTTGGGCGCTTTGCTCCATACTTAGAGCGACGCTGGGTACGGTTTGCTACACCTGCGGTATCAAGAGTACCACGAACGATGTGATAACGTACACCCGGGAGGTCCTTAACACGACCACCGCGTACCAACACGATTGAGTGCTCCTGCAAGTTGTGACCCTCTCCCGGAATGTAGGAGTTAACCTCCTTAGAGTTGGTCAGACGGACACGAGCGACCTTACGCATCGCAGAATTAGGCTTTTTCGGAGTAGTGGTGTAGACACGAATACATACTCCGCGACGCTGAGGACAATTGTCCAAAGCCGGAGACTTACTCTTGTCTGCCAATACCGCTCTACCTTTACGTACTAATTGTTGAATAGTAGGCATTTTGTTCTAATTTTTAAGTTTATATATTTATTATTTTTTGAATTCAAATTTGTCCTGACAAGGCATACTACGCCTTTCGGACTGCAAAGGTACGAAATATTTTCGGAACAGCAATACGCTCAATAGGTTAAATTCACTTCCTACCCTAAAAATAGTCGAAAAACGTTAGGTTTTTTAGTTTTATTAACTACTATTTTATCTTTTTACACCGGCTTTCCAACGAAAGTTTGTGCAACGAGGCTCTTTCGGAGCGAAACAAGAGAACCGATTCAAAAACAGAAAAGGATGGTTTCGGCAGACAATACCCCCGACAAACGAGAACACCTTCGATAGAAATTTACTCTATATATAATAAGGTGTACAAAATCGCACCCACCTAAAAACACAGCACCTGAGCGATAGATAAAGGCATACTTAGCACCCAAAAAGAAAGTTTGTTTGTTCCCATTTGGTCGATTCGTCTTTTTGAGCTATATTTGCGAAATAATATTCATAGAAGAAAAATGAAACAACTCGCTTCCTTCGCAACGACCATCGCACTGGTTATTGCAACCTGCATGCTCACCGCCTGCGGACAAAACAAGAAAAACGGTGGAAACACCGAGGATTCGTCTACCCTATTCTCCGGTATATTGGGAGACGAAGAGATCGATAGTACCGACGAAGAGGGCAATGCTCTTCCCAAAGCTGCCGATTTTGAATATAGCGGTCTCGATGGCTCAAAGGTTTCTCTATCCGAATTGTGCAAAGAAAACAAATACGTGGTGCTCGATTTCTGGGGTACATGGTGCAAATGGTGCATAAAGGGTATACCGGAGATGAAGAAATACTACGAGAAGTATGGCTCAAAAGTGGCATTTTTGGGTGTTGCATGTTTCGATGAGGAAGCACAGGTGCGCAAACTTGTGCTGGCTATGGACATGCCTTGGAAACACATCCTAAACGATGAGAATACACCCGAAAAAGACCTGACAGCGCTGTATGGGATAGAGGGCTTTCCAACCAAAGTAATCGTTGATAGCCATGGGTATATAGTGGCTCAGTACGAGGGGGAATCCGACGACTTCTACAAAAAGTTGGATGAACTCATGAAATAATGTCCGGAGAATATGGAAAACGTTCCTTCCCACCTTGTTGTATACAAGGCTTCGGCCGGTTCCGGCAAGACATTTACGCTCGCCAAGGAGTACATAAAATTGCTCATTCTCAACCCCGACGATTACAAGCATATCCTTGCCGTAACCTTCACCAATAAGGCTACCGCCGAGATGAAAGAACGAATTCTAAGTCAGCTCTATGGCATAGCCAAGGGGTTAAGGGAGAGTGATTCGTACCTTAAACTCATATGCGATGAACTCCATGTCGCCCCCGAGCATGTACGTACACAGGCGAACATAGCTCTCGGTAAATTGGCTCACGATTATAGCAATCTGTGGGTAGTGACCATTGACAGTTTCTTCCAGAGCGTCATGCGCAACATGGCCAAAGAGCTGGATTTGGGTGCCCGCATGAACATCAGTCTCGACACGGACAACGCTCTCGACGAGGCTGTCGATACGCTTATCAACAACCTCACCCCTACCTCGCCCGAGATGCTGTGGATGCTGGAATACATGGAGGAGAAGATAGAGGCCGATGGTAAATGGAACGTGATGGGAGAAATCAAGAATTTTGGCAAGAAACTCTTCGAGGAACCTTACATGCTCCATGGTGCAACTACGCAGAAGAAGATACGTGAGAATCCGGAGTGCGTTACCGCCTATAAGAAAGAGATGAAGGCGCTCGAACAAGATGCCATGGAACAGATTCAGAAATGCTGCGACACTTTTTTTGCCACGTTGGAACAATACGACATCTCCCCCACCGACTTGAAGGGTGGAGCTAAATGCACCACTGTTAGTTTCTTCCGGAAACTCCAAAGGGGCGAACTCAGTGATCGGAGCAAGAGCAACCCTATATGGGGGAAAAGCGTTGCGGCTGCTGCCGACAACAGCGAGGAATGGGCAACAAAGGCCTTAAAGAAAAGCAATGCACAACTTTACAACACCATCCTCCAAGCGGCCGAAGCGCCCAACGGGCTCCGTCAACAGCTCAAAGAGGCCAACGAACTCCGAGAGAAGGTATGCATTCTCATAAACAGTTGTCAGCTAAGTTCCAAGTATTTGAATCGTATGCGGCTGCTCGACAGCATAGATACCTCGCTGACACAACTCAACAAATCGCACAACACCTTTCTTTTGGCAGCCACCAATCGGTTACTACAAAGCATTATAAGCGACGACGATTCCAGTTTTATCTTTGAACGCATAGGCGCCAACATTCACTATCTCATGATAGATGAGTTCCAAGATACCAGTGGTATGCAGTTTAGCAACTTCAAAATACTTCTGAGAGAGGGACTTGCCAATGGTTACAACAGTTTGATTGTGGGCGATGTAAAACAGAGTATCTACCGTTGGCGCAACGGAGACTGGAGCCTTTTGGCCTCACTCACTCCCCAAAACGACACCTTCGGCGAAGGACGTATCCGGACCAAAGAAATGAAGACCAACTGGCGTTCTACCGAAGACATCATAGGGTTCAACAATCTCTTCTTCGATCGGTTGATTGCGGCCATCGAGAATCGACAAGCCGACGATCTCGCTCCCGAATACATTGGAAAGATAAAAGCCGCATACAGCGATGTGGAACAACTGTGGAGCAAACGCGAAAAGGGCGGTTTCGTGGATGTGACCGTCATCCACCCGGGCGACGAGGAGAAAGATGGGCGTATGCTTGAGACGCTGCGTAACCGACTCCTCCGGTTAATAGAAGAGCAGCACATCCCCCAAAACGATATCGCAATACTTTTCCGTAGCAACAAAGATATCGCTCTTACGGCAGACTCTTTGCGCGAGGAGATGAAGGCTCACGGAATCAGTTTGGTATCCGACGAGGCCTTTTTACTCAAGAGCAGTAAAACCGTCCAACTCCTCATCAGCGCCTTGCGCGTACTCTGCGAGAGGAGCGATGAGAAACTTTCACTCTATCGTGTAGAGCTCACCTTATTATATTATACGCTCAACCGACTACCCTTCCGGGGGGTATCCGATATCATAGAGCACCCGGAGCGTTATCCGCTGCCTGCCCCGTACGACGAGGCTCGAGAATCGCTGCGTCGCATGCCGCTCTACGATCTTGTGGAGCACCTCTACGTGATACTCGTTCAGCTAGACACACGCGAGGATGAATACATGTTTGCGTTCCTCGATGGTGTCACCGAGTACCTTAGTGAGTCGTCGTCGGATATAGAGCAATTCCTTAAGTACTGGGACGACCGCATGTCCTCCCAGGCCATTCCCGCCGGACGGCTCAATGGTGTCAAGTTGCTCTCCATCCACAAATCCAAGGGGTTGGAGTTTCCTACGGTCATCGTTCCCTTCTGTGATTGGAAAATCTCTATGTCCGAGGATATATGGTGCAGTCCTCAGCAGGCTCCATGGAACCAATTCGAACTTCTCAGCATCAGTTCGGGGCGTAAGATGAAGGATTCTATCTACACGCACGATTACCAAAAAGTGTATATGGAGCAAGTGGTGGACAGCCTGAACATGCTCTATGTGGCCTTCACACGAGCAAAAAACCATCTCTTCGTTATCGGAGAGAAGAAGCCGACAAAAAGCGGTATAGAGGATAGTTTCAACACCGCTACCGACATGCTCCTTGCAGCTCTCGATTTCGGTGAGCCCGATGCCGAAACGGGCGACCGCACTTTTACGTATGGTACGTTTAGCACTTTCCAAACAGACAAGGAGGTAAAATCGGATTCCAATCCGCTCTCCTACAAGGGGGACATGCTGCTTGTACCCATGAGCAGCAAGCAGGCCGACTACGAATTCCGTCAGAGTAACCAGTCCAAGGAGTTTGTTAAGTTGAGCGAAGAGGACAACGATCGTGAGGCATACATCCAACAGGGTAACCTTCTGCACCACATATTCAGTCGTGTGGAGAAGTTAGAGGATATACCGGGAGTACTGCACGACCTTGAGATAAACGGTTTCTTTAGCACCACGGTGAGCATAGAGGATATTCGCAGGAAACTACGTCACATCTTCCAGGAGCCTCTTGCCCGCAGATGGTTCGACGGAAGTTGGCGTGTGTACAACGAGCGTTCTATTCTTGTAAAGGGCGAGGCTGAAAAGCACCTTCGCATGGACCGTGTCATGATGAACGACGACGAGATAATTGTGGTGGACTACAAGTTCGGTGAGCGCAAGGACAAGAAACACATAGAGCAAGTGAAACGATATATGAAAAAGATGGCCGCACTGGAACAAAAGCCGGTAAGCGGATATCTATGGTACCTCAACGATCGCATCAACGAGATTGTACCCATTCTCGAATCCTAAACAAACAATTGTATGGTAAAGAGTTTCCTAGAGATAGTAGCACAAGACGTATACGGTAAGTGGGGGCACGACCTGAAAGATACAGCCATAATATTTCCCAACAAACGAGCCGGACTTTTCTTCGAAGAATACCTTTCGCGCTGTTGTGAGGGTGATTTGTGGTCGCCGCGTTACCTCACCATCAGTGACCTATTTCGCAGCGAGGCCAAAGGGCTGCAGGTGACGGACAACATAGAGTTGGTGTGCGATCTGTACAAGATTTACCAAGAATCACCCGGTACAGAGGAGACACTCGATGAATTCTTCTTCTGGGGAGAGACGCTTCTTGCCGACTTCGACGATGTGGACAAGAACCTTGCTTTCGATACGGATGCCGAAAATCAGCCATTGCCACCCAACGAGAAGAATTTGGGAAAAGCCAAGCTACTCTTTCAGAACCTCCAGGACCTGAAGGAGATAGAAACCGACTTCCTGACCGATGAACAGAAGGTGGCGTTGGAGCAGTTCTTCAAGAACTTTAAACGTGACAAGAGCGAGACACTCATAAAGAAACGTTTCAACCGCGTGTGGGACAACCTCGCGAGCATCTACCTTAGACTGCGCGCAACACTCTACAACAAAGGGGTGGCCTACGAAGGTATGTTGGAGCGCATTGTCGTAGAGGAGTTACAACCCGAGGAGCTCCCCCTATCTCATTATATCTTTGTAGGTTTCAACGTATTGAACACCGTGGAGAGTACTCTATTCCGCAAGATGAAGAACGCAGGAAAAGCACACTTCTACTTTGATTACGACGAAAGTTACCTTACCGAGGAGCACGAAGCAGGAACCTTCTTGCGCAGCAACATACTACGCTTTGGCAACGAACTCTCCCGCAACACGGCAGAGAGCGAGGGGGCATACACCAACGCACAGAAGCCCAAAAAGATACGCTTTGTCTCTTCCGTTACCGAAAACGGGCAAGCTCGCATGTTGCCTTCGTGGATTGAACGCCACACCGTCCCTCCTACCGAGGACAACGGATATGGGCGTGAGAATGCCATTGTCCTTTGCAACGAACTGCTTCTGGGCTCTGTTATCCACTCCCTACATTGCAACAAATATCCCCGACTCAAGGTGAACGTGACCATGGGTTATCCGCTAACGCAAACGCCTGCGTTCAGTTTCATAACGGCTCTTTACGAGTTGCACACCGGAGGGTACACGCCCAACGGCGGACGTTACTATTTTAAGCAGGTAAGCGCCGTACTACGTCATCCTTACATACGTACATTGTTCCCCGAACAAGCGGATGCTCTCTTGGAGGAACTCATCTCCAAGAACCGGTTTCTGCCGAGTTACAAGGAGCTGAGCTGCGGAGAGGTACTGACACCGGACACGATAAACCTAGCCTATCTGTTCCAAGACTTGGGGGAGAGCAAGGGGGATGTACACGAGTTACAACTCAACATACTGCAATACATTCTTAAACTTATCGGCAAAACAGCTCAACTCCCGCAAGCCAACAAGGGGGAGGATTTCAACGAACAACTTTATGCCGAGGCACTCTTTAAGGGGCACCAGACCGTGAGCCGTATTCGCGAATTGGTGGAGAACAACCTGCTGGAGGTAAACAACTATATGCTGGGACGTCTGTTGGAGAAGGTGCTCTCCGGTATCTCCATCCCCTTCCATGGCGAACCGGCCATAGGACTCCAGGTAATGGGAGTGCTCGAAACCCGTAATCTCGACTTTAGTCACCTCATTCTGCTCTCTGTCAACGAGAAGCAGTTGCCAAAGAGCAGCAGTGATACCTCTTTTATCCCCTATCACCTGCGCAAAGCATTCGGGCTCACCACTCTGGAGAAGAAGAATGCCGTCTACGCCTACTACTTCTACAGACTTATGCAGCGTGCCGAGGATATCACCTTGGTGTACAACAGTTCCACATCCGGCATGAATACCGGAGAGATGTCTCGTTTTATGTTGCAATACTTGGTGGAATCGCCCCACCGCATAGAGCAGTACTACCTGCGTGCCGGTAGCGATACGCCGGAACAGGGCGAACTTTTTGCCGATATGGATGCAGCAGAGGATACAGAGGCAGTAGTGAAAACGGAGAAGATGATGGCTCAGCTTTGGCGGCGATGCAGCGGTAAGAGTTTTCTATCTCCCACGGCACTTAACAGTTACTTAAGTTGTCCATTACAATTCTACTTTAAATATATAGCGGGATTGACGGTTGTAGATGAGGTAAGCGAAGACATAGAGTCGAACGATTTCGGAACAATGTTCCACAAGACGGCAGAACTTATATACAAGGAGGTAATGGCACACCCCGAACTTCCTACCGAATTTCAGCTTAGCAAGCTACTGAAGGACCCTGTTCACTTACGCATCACGCAGTGGGTGGACCAATCTTTTAGGGAGGAGTTTTTCCACTTGGAGAAACAGGAGTCGCTTACCTATAATGGACTTCAGCTGCTCAATCGTCAGGCCATCATCCACTACATTTGTCGACTCCTGGAATTGGATCGTAATACGGCAGAAGAGCAGGGGCTCCGCTGTACCCATACCGAAGAGGAGGTACACTTTGGCGTGAAACTGGCAAACGGCAAGGAGGTTCGCATAGGCGGTGTGATTGACCGCCAAGACATAGTAGGCGAGAAAGGCGACCCCACCCAACCGGCGGCCTATCGAATTATAGATTATAAGACGGGTAAGAAGGCTTCTAGTTTCAACAGCATAGAGGAACTCTTTAGCCAAGAGGGTAAGGGAGGTTCAAAGCACGTCTTCCAGACCTTCCTCTACGCTTGTATCAAGATAAACGATCTCATCAAGAAGTATCCCGATGGCATCCCTTATCACATAGAGCCGCACCTTTTCTACACTCAAGAATTGTCGAATCCGGAGTTTGAATCTGTAATAAAAATGGGGAAAAAGCCCATTCAAGATTTCATGGAGCTATACGATGAGTACATGACCTATCTCAAACAACTCTTGGAGGAGATTTTTGACCCGACGATTCCCTTTGAGCCAACCGAAGAGGAGGAGCATTGCACCTACTGCGATTTTGCCAATATCTGCACAAAGAAAAAGTAATGGTTGTCGCGCAAACATACGCACATGTTTGCGCGACAAAATCTTTACATAAAAGCCGTGACATCCCGGTGACAGATAAACAGGGGTATGTGTCACCATTATCTTTCTATCATTCACGTAATTAGATGTAATGGTGACAGGTTGACACCATTTTCGATAATTCACGAAAAACAGCCCCCTGCATTCGGTGACAGGTAGTATTTAAAGAGTTCATACACAACGTGCGTGACACATAATCGTGAAGGGGGAAAAAGCCTCATCTGTCACCGTTATTTGAGGCATCTGTCACCAAGAAATCACATTTTTACAGTAATAATATTCAACAGAAACGCGCTCATAAACGAAACATACGCGGTTCTGAAAATTTCCACGAAAGAAAGTTATCGAAACACACGTAGAAATTTCTTTTTTCAACCTACTTTTTCACCGTCTTCGAGTGGGAATTTTACCTATTTTTCAACCTGCTTCTTCGTGTTCATCGACAGATTTTCCGAGTAAAATTTTGAATTTCCAAGGGCAAAAGGGGCAAGTCTTCTTCTGTAATATTGTACGTTTTTTTCTATGGCATTCATACAAAAAAAACACCCACTGTGCAGAGGATTTCATTCCACTGACACGGTGGGTGCAATAACTTTTAATCGTACTCTTTCGAGTTATTCTTTTTTCTTCATCTCCGCGTCGAACTTACGAGTAGCGGCAGCCTTCTGAACGATGTTACATGGGCCTCCGATACAGCCACCCTCGCAGCTCATAATCTCGATAAACTTCGTCGGGCACTTCTTCGTCTTGGCGTAGCTGCGCAAGAGAGCAATACTCTTCTTATCGAGTCCCTGAATCACCGTCGCCTCGAGTGAAGCATCGCCACAAAGGTTCTTGACAGATTGGAACACACCGCCCGTCTTTGCAAATCCGTGTCCATCGCGAGAAGCACGTTCCTCGGGAACAAACGGTTCACTATCGGCTATATGGATGTCGTATCCCTCGAGCACAGCATCGAGCTCGCTGAAGGTCCATACAAAATCTACATTCGGATTGTCGATACCCTCCTTACGTTTGCTGGCACAAGGAGCTATGAACACCGTTTTAGCCTCCGGATGTTTCTTTCGTGCATACTCCGCAATATAATACATAGGAGAACCGGTATCCGACATGAAGGGAGCCATCTCCGGAATATGCTTCTTCACCAACTCCTTATATGCCGAACAGCAACTGGTGGTCATAAAGGGTTGTCCCTCCTCCATTCGTTCCTTAAATTCTTCGGTCTCGCGGCGCGTGGTCTCATCGGCACCATAGGCCACCTCCAACACATCGCTAAAGCCCAACTGGCGAATAGCGCCATACACCTTCTCCATCGGTTGGTCGAACTGCGACAGAATAGAAGGAGCCACCATCGCCACCACCGGCTGACGACTGTCTATCAACTTGAGGACATCGAAAACATCGGTTTTCTCAAAGATAGCACCAAACGGGCAAGCCTGCAAGCACTTACCGCAGTAGATGCAAGTGTAAGGGTCAATATGCTCCACACCATACTCATCCTTGCTGATAGCCTTCACCGGACACGCTTCCTCGCAAGGTACCGGCATGTAGATAATGGCGTGATAAGGACATGCCGCATGGCAGAGTCCGCAACTCACACAAGTGTCGTGGTCTATGTTTGCCTTACCGTGTTTGTCGAAGAAGATAGATTTCTTCTTGCAGGCATTCTTACAAGCCTGCGCTACACAGCCGCGGCAAAGGTTGGAAACCTCGTAGTTCACCTTGATACAGGAAGAGCAAGCCTCATCCATCACAAAGAGAATACGTTTCTTATTCTCGTTCTCTGTACGCTCCAGCATACGGGTGGCGTACGTACTGAGCGTGTCCAGCTCATCGTGTTCGTCGTCCATATCGAAGCCCATCATCGCCATGCACTTGTATTTGGTCACAGCGCGCTCCTTATAGATACAGCATCGCCCGCGAACCGCCCCTTTGCGCGGATTCAGTTCCAATGGTAGACGGTCTATGTCCTTCACCAAACGATGTTGTTTCCACATGGTTACCATCTTGGCTAGTAGCTGGTAGCGGATAAGTAAAATGTTGTGTCCTGCAGCCATAGTTTTTTCTTAATTATGTTTTGAATTGCTTGTACATAGTTTTACTATGTGCAAAGATAGGGAAAAAGGAACAAAACAGACGCACTTTTAATAAAAACTTATACGAGAAGAGAGATTTTTTAAGGAACGATACCGCTTTTAGAAACTTTTTATCTACTTTTGTCGAGATTAAAATGAACTAGCGTATGTACAATGTATTATCGGACAAGGCGGAGGAATTTATCTCCCACGAGGAGGTGTTGGAGAGTATCGCCTATGCACAAGGACATAAGGACAACGGAGAGGAGTTGAATCGCATACTGGAAAAGGCTCGATTACACAAGGGTATATCTCACCGCGAAGCCATCACGCTGTTGGAGTGTGACGTGCCGGAGATATGGGAAGAAGTATTCCACTTGGCACGTGAGATTAAACAGCGTTTTTACGGCAACCGAATCGTGATATTTGCGCCGTTATACCTTTCCAACTATTGCGTAAACGGTTGCGTGTACTGTCCGTACCATGGTAAGAACAAACACATACGACGCAGAAAGCTCACACAAGAGGAGATTCGCCGAGAGGTGATTGCGCTGCAGGACATGGGGCACAAGCGCCTGGCCATCGAGGCGGGAGAGCATCCCACGCTGAACACCATGGAGTATATCTTGGAGAGTATCCGGACCATCTACTCTATCCACCACAAGAACGGAAGCATCCGACGTGTAAACGTGAACATCGCAGCTACCTCCGTAGAGAATTACCGTCGACTCAAAGAGGCCGGTATCGGTACATACATATTGTTCCAGGAGACCTACAATAAGGAGAATTACGAGGCCTTGCACCCCACCGGGCCGAAGCACGATTACGCCTACCACACCGAAGCAATGGATCGTGCCATGCAAGGAGGTATAGACGATGTGGGCATAGGAGTACTCTACGGACTGACTACCTATCGATACGACTTTGTTGCACTGCTGATGCACGCCGAGCATCTGGAAGCAAAGTTTGGCGTAGGACCGCATACCATAAGCGTACCTCGTTTGTGCAAAGCGGACGACATTGACACCGCAGACTTCAGCAATAGCCTACCGGACGAAATCTTCCACAAGTTGGTGGCACTGATTCGTATTGCTGTACCCTATACGGGTATGATTGTATCCACACGCGAGAGCAAGGAGAACCGTCGTAAACTTTTGGAGTTGGGCGTTTCGCAAGTGAGCGGAGGTAGCAAGACCACCGTGGGAGGCTATGCAGACCCGGAGCCGGAAGAAGAGGAGACCACGGCACAATTCGACGTAACCGACCGACGCACACTGGACGAAGTAGTATCGTGGTTGATAGACCTACACTACATACCGAGTTTCTGCACGGCTTGTTACCGCGAAGGACGTACGGGCGATCGTTTCATGAGTCTCTGCAAGAGCGGTCAAATAGTGAACTGCTGCCAACCGAATGCGCTCATGACTCTCAAGGAATATCTCATGGACTATGCAGCTCCTTCTACTCGAGAGAAGGGTGAGAAACTTATTCTAGAGGAGATGCAGCACGTCCCCAACGAAAAGATTCGCGAACGGGCGTTGCGAAATCTAAAGGAGATAGAAGAAGGTAAACGCGATTTTAGATTCTAAAGAACACATTATATTAATATGAGTACAAAGGAAGAAACGCCCCGTGCTTTGCGACCACATATTGGCATATTCGGGAAACGAAACGTAGGTAAATCTACTCTTATCAACCGACTGACCGGACAACAAGTAGCGATTGTTTCCGATGTGGCCGGCACTACCACCGATGCCGTTGCCAAGAACATGGAGCTGCCACAAGTGGGTGCCTGCGTACTGCTCGATACTGCCGGCTACGATGATGAAGGGGCTCTGGGAGAGCTCCGTGTGGAGAGCACCCGTAAGACTGCCGAGAAGGTGGAGGTGGCGGTGATTCTTTATCGCGATGCCCCCGATGCGCTCGACAAAGAATGGGAGGCGCTTTTCCGCAATCGTCGAATTCCGGTCATAAGCATAGAGCGCAACAGTCCCGAAGCTTCTCCCGATGCCTTGCGACGCAAGATAGCGGCAGTACTTGCGGAGCGTGCCGAAGTACAGGACCTAACCGGTTCCCTCACCCACCCCGGTGATGTGGTGGTACTGGTGATGCCACAGGATATACAAGCTCCCAAAGGGCGGTTGATTCTTCCCCAGGTGCAAACCATCCGCCACCTTTTGGACAAAGGTTGCATCCCCGTATGCTGCACCGCCGACCGTCTGGAGCAGACACTCGCATCCCTGCAAAAAGCCCCACAACTCATCATCACAGACTCACAGGTTTTCAAGGTAGCAAACGACTTGTGCCCCAAAGGAACCCTGTTGACCTCGTTCTCCATTCTCATGGCACACGCCAAAGGCGACCTATCTGCCTTCATCAGGGGAGCACAAGTACTGAGGCACCTCACCGAACAATCGCACGTACTCATTGCCGAAGCCTGCACCCATGTACCCACCGGTGAGGACATAGGTAGGGTGAAGATTCCGGCTCTGCTGCGCAAACGTATCGGTCAAGGTATAAACATCCATTTTGTTCGCGGTGATGACTTTCCCAAGGAATTGAGCGGATACGACCTCATTATTCATTGCGGTGCCTGCATGTTCAACCGTCAACACGTTCTCTCCCGTATCTCCCAAGCCCAAGGGCAAGGCGTCCCCATCACCAATTACGGTATCGTTTTGGCCGAATTACAAGGGGTCCTACCGTTTGTTACCTTCCCGGAGCCACTAAAATAGTAAAAAAGCAAGGTAAAAAAGGGAATAATATCACTTTTTTTCTTAACTTTGCCCACGGAATGTTACAAATCTGATACAAGATGGAAGCAAAAGATAAAAACTACTTTTTCGCCGTAGACTTGGGAGCCACCAGCGGACGAACCATTCTGGGCGAAATGGCAAACGGACATGTAACGCTCACCGAGCGGTCGCGTTTTGCCAACCCTATTATAGAGATGAACGGGCACTTCTTCTGGGACATCTTCGCACTCTACGAAGAAATCATCAAGAGTCTGAAGCAAATTGCCAAAGAGGGTATCCGCATCGAAAGCATCGGAATCGACACTTGGGGAGTCGACTTTGTATGCGTAGGACGGGACGGTCAACTTTTGGGCAATCCCTATAGTTACCGCGACCCACACACCGAAGGCATCATGGAGGAGCTCTTCCTGCGTATGCCCCGCAAAGAAATCTATGGAAAAACGGGCATCCAGTTTATGAACTTCAACACACTGTTCCAACTGGAAGCACTCCGCAAAAACGGTTCTTCGCAATTGGAGGCTGCAGACAAAATTCTGTTCGTGCCCGATGCTCTGAGCTATCTGCTTACGGGAGAGAAAGTGTGCGAATATACCATTCTCTCCACCGGTCAATTGTTGAATCCAAAGACCGGTAAGATAGACCCGGAACTCTTGTCGCTCGTAGGACTCACCGAAGAACAGTTCGGTCGCCCCATCCAGCCCTCACAGGTGATAGGCACCCTTACCCCCGAAGTGCAGAAGATGACCAGGTTGGGAGCAATACCGGTAGTAGCCGTAGCAGGACACGACACCGCCAGTGCCGTAGCCGCCGTTCCTGCCAAGGACGAGCACTTTGCCTACTTGAGCAGCGGTACCTGGAGCTTGATGGGTATAGAAACACGAGAAGCTATTATCTCCGAGGAGAGCTTTGCCGCCAACTTTACCAACGAGGGCGGCATAGAGGGAACTACCCGTTTCCTTAAAAACATCTGCGGTATGTGGCTTTTGGAACGCTGTCGCCAGGAGTGGGATGCACCGGATGATTACAAAGAATTGACGCGTGCCGCGAAGAAGGTGGAGCCGTTCCGCAGCGTCATCAACCCGGACGACCCCATGTTTGCCGCCCCGGCACACATGATTGAGGCAATACAGGCCTATTGTAAGCAAACCGAGCAACCCGTGCCCGAGAGCTATGGTGAGATAACCCGCTGCATCTTCGATTCTCTGGCACTACGCTACCGCGAAGTGTTCGAGTTACTCAAAGCAATGGCGCCTATGCATATAGACACCTTACATATAATAGGCGGCGGAAGCCAGAACACTTACCTAAGCCAATTAACCGCCAACGCCACCAAGAGTCCGGTAGTATGTGGTCCTGTAGAGGGTACGGCACTCGGCAACATCATGTTGCAGGCCAAAGCGATAGGTTGCGTAAAGGACATCCACGAAATGCGCCGAGTGATTGCCGACAGCATCGACCTGAAACAATTCCAACCCTCCGACGAAGCTTTGTGGGAGGCAGGATACGAGAAATACAAAAAAATAACTAACATAAAGAACTAATCAATGAAAGATTCATCTATTCAACAGGCTTATGAAATAGCCAAAGAAAGATATGCCGCTATCGGCGTAGACACAGAGAAAGCATTAAAGGCGTTGCAAGATATTCATCTCTCCCTGCACTGCTGGCAGGCCGATGATGTACAGGGCTTTGAATCCGGAGGTTCGCTTACAGGTGGTATCCAAGCTACGGGTAACTATCCGGGCAAAGCACGCAACATAGATGAACTGCGTGCCGATATCAAGAAGGCAGCAAGCCTCATCCCGGGTAAGCACCGTTTGAACCTGCACGAAATTTACGGCGACTTCAAGGGTGTATTCGTAGACCGCGACCAGGTGGAGCCGAAGCATTTCCAGAGTTGGATTGATTGGGCAAAGGAGAACGATATGAAGTTGGATTTCAATTCCACCTCCTTCTCTCACCCCAAGAGCGGGGACTTGTCTCTGTCCAACCCCAACAAGGAGATTCGCGATTTCTGGATTGAGCACACCAAGCGTTGCCGTGCGGTAGCCGAGGAGATGGGTAAGGCTCAGGGAGACCCCTGTATCATGAACCTGTGGGTACACGACGGCCAGAAGGAGCAGACCGTTAATCGTCTGCTGTATCGCGAGTTGCTGAAGGACTCACTCGACCAAATCTTTGCAACCGAGTATAAGAACATGAAGGACTGCATAGAGAGTAAGGTATTCGGTATCGGACTGGAGTCTTACACCGTGGGTTCCAACGACTTCTACATAGGTTACGGTGCCAGCCACGGCAAGATGGTTACCTTGGATACCGGTCACTTCCACCCTACAGAGGTGGTAGCCGACAAGATTTCCTCTTTGTTGCTCTTCACTCCGGAGATTATGTTGCACGTATCTCGTCCGGTTCGTTGGGATTCCGACCACGTAACCATCATGAACGACGATACCTTGGAGCTTGCCAAAGAGGTAGTTCGCAGCAATGCGCTCAATCGTGTACACATCGGTTTGGACTATTTCGATGCCAGCATCAACCGTATCGGTGCATATGTCATCGGTTCTCGCGCTACTCAGAAGTGTTTCCTGCAGGCGTTACTCGAACCTACCGAGACGTTGCGTGAATACGAGGTAAGCAACCGTGGTTTCCAGAAGCTCGCTCTCATGGAGGAGTGCAAGTCTCTGCCGTTCGGTGCTGTTTGGGATATGTTCTGTTTGCGCAACAATGTTCCCGTAGGCGAGAGCTACATAGGCAACATAGAGCAGTACGAGGCTGAAATTACTTCAAAAAGATAATAGAATATGGCGATTATAATAGGTCTTCTTATTATTGCCATAGGTGCATTGTGCCAGAGCAGTAGCTACGTTCCCATCAACAAGATTAAGTCTTGGAGTTGGGAGAGTTACTGGCTGGTGCAGTCCATCTTCGCCTTCCTACTCTTTCCGTTGATAGGTGCCAATTTGGCAGTTCCGGAGGAGGGATCGCTTTGCGAGTTATTCTCCCTGCATTCGGAGGATGTATTGCTGACGTTTGTCTGCGGTATTTTGTGGGGCATTGGTGGTTTGTCCATGGGACTTTCTATGCGTTATTTGGGGGTTGCACTGGGACAATCTATCGCTTTGGGAACTTGCGCTGCACTCGGAACGGTTTTGGCTCCACTGCTGTTGGGACAGTTTGATCAGCTCAACGGTCCGTTGATAGCAGGTGTCGTAGCTACACTGATTGGTATCGGTGTTATCGGCAAAGCGGGTATGATGAAGAACAAACAACTGAACCAAAAAGGCGATGACACCGAAAACGGTGTCAAGGAATTCAACTTGGGCAAGGGCATCGTGGTAGCGTTGCTTTGCGGTATCACCAGCGCCTGCTTCAATCTTGGATTGGAGTTGGGTAAGAACATCTGCTATCCGGAAACGGCGGGCATCTTCCGTACGCTCCCGGCTACGCTCATCATCACCTCCGGTGGTTTCCTCACGAACTTGGCATACTGTCTGTATCAGAACCACACAAACCGCACGTGGAGCGATTACGGCAAGAAGAGTTTGTACGTGAACAACATTGTGTTCTGTGCTTTGGCGGGAATACTATGGTACAGCCAGTTCTTCGGACTGAGCCTCGGCAAGTCTTTCTTGCAGAGTTCCGCTACACTGCTCACCTTCTCATGGTGTATTCTCATGGCGTGCAATGTGGTATTCTCCAATTTATGGGGCATCGTCCTCAAGGAGTGGAAGGGTTGCAAGCAGAACACCATTGTCACTCTTGTAGTGGGATTGGTGATACTGATTCTCTCTACATTCTTACCGGAGCTATTAAAATAACAATTAAATAAAAGATTATGAAATCAATTTTGGAAGGGAGACCCGCTCTGCGTCAAGAGGTAGAGAAAGTGGCCGAAGTGGCCGGATACCTTTGGCAAAAAGGTTGGGCGGAACGCAATGGTGGTAACATCACCGTAAATGTAACCGATTTGGTGGACGATGAAATTCGTGCCCTACCGGCTATCAGCGAGGTGAAACAAATAGGTACGGTACTTCCGAACCTTAAGGGATGCTACTTTTACTGCAAGGGTACCCAGAAGCGCATGCGCGATTTAGCAAAAGCACCTATGCAGAACGGTTCCATCATACGTATTCTCGACGATTGTGCCAGCTACGTGATTATAGCCGATGAGCCGGTGTTGCCTACGAGCGAGTTGCCATCGCACCTCACCATGCACAATTACTTGATTGGTTGCGGAAGTAGCTACAAGGCATCACTGCACACCCACCCTATTGAGTTGGTTGCTATGAGCCACAATCCGGAGTTCCTAAAGAAGGATGTACTCACGAAACTCTTGGGTAGTATGATTCCCGAGACGTTGGCTTTTGCACCGCTGGGTCTGGGTATTTGTCCTTATGGCCTGCCGGGAAGCGTACTATTGGCCGATGCTACGATGGAACAATTGCGTGACTACGATGTCATCCTGTGGGAGAAACACGGAACATGCGCCGTCGGTACCGATATCATGGATGCCTTCGACCAGACCGATGTGCTCAACAAGGCTGCCACCATCTATATGTCTGCCCGCAACATGGGATTCGTTCCTGAGGGTATGACGGAAAAGGATATGCAGGAGATAAAGGATGTATTCCACCTGCCCACAAAACGTGTTTTGTAAAAATGGTATCCGTAAGACGATTAATATCAGTTATAGGGGTTATAATCCTGTGCTTCTCTCAAGTAGAAGCACAGGATTCAACCGCTGTGCAGAAGAGTCTCACGGACTATGTACGTACGGCTATAGCCTTCAATAAGGTGTTCCCGCAAGAAAAGGTGTATCTTCACTTCGACAATACAGGGTATTTTAAGGAGGAGACCATCTATTTTAAGGCATATGTGATGCGTACCGACAAATCGGCACTGAGCGATATCAGTAAGGTGCTATACGTGGAACTGCTTACTCCGGTGGGCGATGTAATACAAACAAAAAAAATAAAACTGGAAAATGGTCAAGGAGCCGGATGCATACACCTTACCGATCTTTTAGACAATGGATTCTACGAGGTGCGTGCCTATACACGCTACATGACCAATTGGGATGCAAACGGCATCTTTAGCAGGGTGTTCCCTATTTTTGGAAAACCGAAAACGGAGGGCGATTATACCGATTGTGAAATAAACCCGGAGCTGGGTCGATATGCACAGCCCGACAAACAGGTGATGGATTCCGTAAAGGCGAAGAAGATAAACGTCCGGTTCTTTCCCGAAGGCGGTACGGTGGTACAAGGTTTGGAGTGCCGCACCGCGTTCGAGATAACGGACAACAATGGGAAACGCCTCGAAGATGTATCTTGTAATCTCGTGGATGCCAACGGGAATCGTATCCTCGAGAGCATACGTACGTTGCAAGACGGACGAGGTGCTTTTGTCTACGTACCAACCGACGAACCGCTCTTCTTCGAAGTAAACGGGACAAAAGGAACCACCCGTAGAGTTCCGATGCCTACCGCCCAACCGGAAGGATGTGCCATGCAAGTGAATGCGATAACCGGACAAAACGTTACGGCACAGTTTGCCGTTTCCCCGAACCTGGATAACCGCAAATGGGGCGTAGTGCTCTACCGCAATGGCGTGGTGATGGCATTTGATACCATCCGGACCGACAAGGACAATCCGGTGACGGTAGAATATCCGCGTGAAGAGATTCCGAATGGCGTAAACCAGATAACCGTGTTTGATGAAACCGGGCGTGTCTTTGCCGACCGCATGTTTTTCATCTATCATCCGGAGGAACAAGATAGCATCCATATCGACTTGGGTAACACTTATCTTGCTCCTTGCAAAAAGGTGACAATGACGGCGCACACTCTACCGAACACCACCTTCTCGCTCTCGGTGATGGATGCCGAGACCACCACCAACGGCTATGGTCAGAATGCGCTTACATGGTTGTTGCTTACCTCCGACTTAAAGGGATTCATAGCACATCCTTCTTACTATTTTGAGAAAGACGACCTATCGCACCGCCGGGCAGCCGACTTGCTGATGATGGTGCAGGGTTGGAGACGCTATCTTTGGAAACAGCTCTCCGGCGTGGAGGCATTCCAAAAGAAACAACCGATAGAGGATGGACTCTATATAGATGGACAACTGCACGAGGCTCGCAAGAAAAATACGGTGGCCGATGTGAACCTCAAAGCGTACCTCTATAACAAAGGAGGAGAGCACTACAGCGGTAGCACGCTGACCGACAAGGAAGGCTACTACGCCTTCAACCTGCCCGACTGCAATGGTGAGTTCACCCTGCTCATGAAAACCCAAAAGGAGGAAAAAGATACCAAATACTATGTAGGAATAGACCGCAACTTCTCTCCCACCACTCGTGGGTATTCTTACTACGAATCGCAGCTTCTACCCCCCGAGAACCCTCGCGACACCCTGCAAGAGGTGGAAATTCCGGAAGCACAACGTCCACAAGAAAAGATTGTTAAGTTGGAGGATAAGTCCATGCTCATCCCCACCGTTACGGTAAAGAGACGACGCATCTTCGAAAATGCCCGATCAGCTTGGGAAAGCGAGAAACGAGGACAATATCGCGCATCTATATACTACGATTGCCAGAAAGAAGCCGACCGCATAGCCGACTTGGGAGAACGCATGCCTACCTTCATGACTTGGTTAGCTAATCGCAGTCCTCTCTTTAGTGCGGGGGGCGATTCCCATGGCGGAGGCAACGATGTGGCCAACAACACAAACGTGGAAACACAACTCTTGGAAGGAACAAGTGTGGACGATATACAATTGGATGCCAGTTCCGTGAAGGTGACCGATACCAACGGAGACCTCATAACGAATGCCGGTGTATACAACGATGGATTGCGTTTCAACAATCGCCCCGTAGTATGGATCCTGGCCAATGTCTACAAAATGGTAACCGGTACCACCCGTGGTTCCATGACCTTCATGCCCGGTATACAATACTCCAACGAGGATATGCCCATGGATCTCGATGAAGTAAAATCGGTGTACATCTCTACCAACGAGAATGCGTGGAAGCCGTACGTTCAAAGCTCCGATTTGGGGGATTCCCACCCCATCACGGTATTCGTGTACCCGCTTCGCAGCATGTGGAAGAATGTGAAAGGTTTGCGTCGTACCACCTTCCAAGGATACAACACCGTAGAAACATTCGAGATGAACGACTACGATCTCCTACCCCCCGAAGCAGATTACCGACGTACCCTCTTCTGGGAACCCGATGTTCAAACAGACGACAACGGGAACGCCCATATCGAGTTCTGGAACAACTCTTCATGTACCCAGATTCTCATCTCCGCCGAAGGCATCACTTCCGATGGAAGACCCCTTGTTTACTAAGGGAAAACCATCTCATTTCGTCAACTCTGTGTTCCGTTTTGCCTAAAAGATGCAAAAAAGGGCGGATAATCACGAAAACTGTTTGGCTATTCAAAGTTTTCATTGTACCTTTGCAGCCGATAAATAAAAGGTAAGAAGACTCAGTATGGCAAAAATTCGCGAAGCGACTGAAAAGACGCAGCAACGACAAGAAATTATTAATGTTTCCCGAGCACTCTTTGAGAAGCATGGAATTAAACCTATTACGATGGATATGATTGCAAAGTCCATGAAAATTTCGAAAAGGACCTTGTACGAAATCTTTCGCGATAAGGAAAGCCTACTCATAGAGACGCTAAATTACATACGGAAAATAGAACACGAAGCCATAGACGAGTTCAGCCTGACCAACGACAATGTCCTCGAAGTAATACTCTACACCCTGCACCGCAGAGTGGAGCAGATGCGCAACGTAAACCCACGTTTCCTTACCGACTTGATAGGCTACCCAACGGTTTTGGAGGCCATGAGAGAGGAGAACGAGCAAAGCATGGAAGATGCGAACAGATTCTTCCTCCGCGGAGTGAAACAAGGGCTGTTTCGCAAGGATATAAATTTCAAGATATTTCTCGAGCTTATGCAATTACAGATGCGCGAAGTGGTATTCCATAGCCAAATGAGTTGCGAAGCAAGTCCCGCCGACATTCATAATTCCGTCATATTGGTGAGCCTGCGTGGCATCTCAACCGAGGAAGGACTCAAGGTGATAGACGGATATGTAGAGGCAAAAAACGACGATAATAAATTAGGATAGATGATAATAATAAGTATGATGAAGAAGGCAAAAAGAATGTTGATGGCATTGACACTATTGGGTTCCATGAGTGCCTTTGCCGCATCGGAAGAGGCAACAACACTACGGTTGACCCTCCCGAAAGCAATCGAAATTGCAGTTGATGAAAATCCTACGATCAAGGTAGCAGATCAGGATATTGAGCTTAAAAAGGTAAGTCGTACGGAAGCATGGCAGAACTTACTGCCGACCGTTGACCTTACGGGTAGCATGCAGTACACTATCAAGGCTGCTACAATGAAACTGGGTGGCAACTCCTTTAAGATGGGTAGCGATGGTACCAGCACATGGGCCGGTGCTTTGTCTGTTGCACTGCCGATTTACGCTCCGTCTGTATACAAGGCGATGAGCCTTTCCAAGACCGATGTGGAGCTGGCAATAGAGAAGAGCCGTGGCAGCCGTCTGGATCTGATAGACCAGGTGACAAAGGCTTACTATCAATTGCTCTTGGCTCAGGATAGCTACAAGGTGTTGCAGGAGAGCTATAGCTATAGTGAGCGCAACTTTAAAATGGTGGAAGATAAATATAAGGTAGGTAGCGTAAGCGAGTTCGATAAGATTTCTGCCGAGGTACAGATGGATAACATCAAGCCAAACGTAGTAAGTGCAGCTAACGCTATCGCTCTGGCGAAGCTCCAACTAAAGGTGCTCCTGGGTATCGGCTCTGAGGAGATTGACGTGGAGATAGACGATAACTTGCAGAACTACGAATCTGTAGTAGCTGCCCGCGATTGGTTGACCGAGACCAACGTAGAAAACAACACCAATATAAAGCAATTGGACTTGAACGAGAAGATGTTGAACCAGACTCTTTCCATGCAGAAGGCCAACTTCCTGCCTACGTTGTCTGCTTCGTACTCCTTCCAGTACCAGTCTCTGTACAACAGCAACTTTGAGATTTGGCACTATCAGTGGTCACCGAGCTCTAGCGTTTCTTTGGCATTGAGCATCCCATTGTACCACGCAAGCAACTTCACCAAGCTTAAGAGTACTCGCATACAGATTAATCAGTTGCAGGAGACCCGTGCCAATACCGAGCGTCAGTTGCGCATGCAGGCACAAAGCTACCTCAACAACATGACTTCCGGTGCCGAGCAGATGGAGAGCACGAAAGCCTCCATCAGCCAAGCCGAAAAGGCACTGCAGATTGCAGAGAAGCGCTACGAAGTAGGTAAGGGTACCGTACTCGAGCTGAACAGCAGCGAGGTTGCCCTTACTCAGGCACAGCTTACGTATCACCAGTCCATCTACGACTTCCTCTCTGCGAAGGCTGACTTGGATTACGTTTTGGGAAAAGAATAATTAAGTAGGAGAAAAAACAATAAGTAAGAAAGATATGAAAGGAAAATTTCTATTGATGTCTATGTTTGCCGCTACTGCTTGGACCTTGGCAGCATGTTCCGGCGAGAAGAAAGATGACGCAGCGCAGAGTGAAAAACCTGAGGTGAAAGTGGCTCAGGTAGAGAGCCGCGATGTGGAGCAGATTGAGGAGTATACGGCTACCGTGGAGAGCGATGTTAAGAACAACATCTCTTCCAACGCTCAGTTGCGTATCGAGAAGATCTACGTAGAAGTGGGCGACGTGGTGAGTGCCGGTCAGGTGTTGGTGCAAATGGATGCCAGCAACTTGAAGCAATTGGATTTACAGATTAAGAACCTGGAGGTTGAATTCAACCGTATAGATCAATTATATAAGGTGGGTGGCGCCAGCAAGTCTGAATGGGACAATGCAAAAACTCAGTTGGATGTAAACAAGACTCAGTTGAACAACCTCAGAATCAACACTCAGCTGAAGAGCCCGGTAAGCGGCGTGGTTACTGCGCGTAACTACGATAACGGTGATATGACAGGTTCCAATCCTATCCTCACCATTGAGAAGCTGAGCCCTTGTAAGATGAATATCAATGTAAGCGAGAAATATTATCCGAAGATGAAGGTGGGCATGCCGGTACAGGTACAGTTGGAGACCTATGGCGATGAGACCTTCGAGGGTAAAGTTACCATTGTATCTCCTACCGTAGACGGCAACTCTCACACCTTCCCGGTGGAGATTACCTTGCC
>CAZUTW010000025.1:0-22669 GCA_964623295.1 uncultured Bacteroidaceae bacterium
GATGTCACGGATACCTACATTCAAAATGCCGGGTTCGATGTGGAGAGTGACTTCGTAAAAGCGGCTGTTTCTATTGGAGCCTCTAATGGTGTGCAGAGTGTAGATGGTTGGACGGGAGTTACAGGTGTAACTTGGGCGTCCGCGGCCGTTTTTGAAGTCGGTGGAAGTTATCAGCTAAATGGAATGTCTGCACCAAGTACTAATTCCGAAGGGAAAACAGAAGGTGGAGTCTTGGGTTTTAATGTGGCGTGGAACTCAAAAGCCTACTATACTCAGGACGTGAAATTGCCTGCCGGTATTTATGTATTGAGTTATGTGTCATTCAATGCAAACTCTGGTACGAAGACTGATTTCGGTAGCAACTATACAGGCTTTGTTCCGGATGAGGGAACAGCTGTTGTTTCTAGCACTGTTGCTTTCGCCTATAATCAGTGGACAACAGATAAGGTTTCTTTTACTCTTACAGAAGAAACATCGGGAAAGATTCGTCTTGGATTTAATGGCGTCAATGTCGGTAGTGGTGATACGCCTCGTCTCTTCGTAGACTATGTAAAGTTGGAGAAGTGCGGTACGCAATGGGAAGCTGAATGCGCAGTCGCTAATTCTCTTATTGCAAGAATTCCTGAAGGTGCAGACTCAGAGCGTGCAGAGATAAAAGCTAAGATAGCCTCCATAACAACAGCTACTGACGCTACGGATGACGATGTAACAGAGCTGCAAACTCTTGAAGCAAAGTTCAACTATGGTATAGAAAACGCAGCAGAAATAGCTGAGGCTGCAAAAGTTGAAGCCTTAAAGACGGAATACTCATATACGTACGACGAACTTCTGAATATCGATATTTCCACGTGGAGTGGTACGAAACCATACGTAGTTAATAATGGATCTCAGCACTGGGATGAAAGCAGTCCTTATTACGAAAGTGATGACTGGGGTAGTAGTAGTTGGACTCGTGATGGTAGTAAAACCGTTACGTTGCCTAGTGGTAAGTATCTTATGACCATTACTGCACGTGCATCAACATCGGTTGTATCAACCATGTCTGTAAAGGTGGGTAGTAGTACAGCAACAACGGTAACGCTCACAGCTGTGGATGGCGTCGGAAAGGGCATTACTAAAGATGGTACGGCATCCTATGCATACGAAGGTGATTTTGCCAACAGTGGAGCCGGTCGTGGATGGAAGTATTCCGTGATAGACTTTGAAGTTCCGGAAGGAGATCCTCAAGATGTGACAATTAGTCTTGCTTCAAAAGCAAGTGCCCAGAAAAATTGGGTAAGTATAGCTAATCCTGTACTTCGTGGAACGGTAGATATCATACAACTCTATAAGGATCTTTACTTGAAGCCAACCATTGACGCTGCTACTCCTGTCACAACAATCAATATTGGTACAGAGGTATTCCAACGTCCGGACGGAGCCGATTTGACAACATTGAAGGCTGCATTGAAGAGCGCACAAGATGTTTATAACGCTGAAAGCCAAACGAAGACAGATATCCAAAACGCCGCAACAGCGCTGAATACTGCAATAACAACCTATAAGACGGTTACTACTATCAACCTTCCGAACGAGGAGGATGCTTACAGCATCGTTATGGCAAAAGCCGGTTTGGATTGGACAGGTATGGCTGCCACTTTCAATTTCGGTAATGAAGAACGAGGTGGTTATGCTATTGCGTATAGTGCTAAAGTGGGCGAGAGCAACTATGTTCAGTCTATTCACTTTGTTCCGGTAGAGGCTAATACCTTCAACTTGTATATTATCGATCAAAGCGGAAATAAACAGTATATTTGTGATGGTAAAGCCGTTGGCAGTACCGATAGCTGGGCTAGTGATCAATTGCGTTGTACGAGTAAAGCAGAGGACGCTATGGTAATATCTGTTGTACCCTCTTACTCTAGCCAAGATATCTACGAGCTGTTTAATACAAATACCGGAACTCATGTAGGATCAGAAAATAATAATGGTTTCTATTGTTCAAATGTCAATTACGAATTAAACCTCGTTCCGGCAGAAGAGTTTGCTGTTGAACGTACCGTTGCCGAGAGTAAGTTCGGAACCATTATACTTCCGTATGCAGCAGATGTTCCGGAGGGAGCAAAGGTTTATAGCGTAGAAAGCATAGGCGATGATGCTCTTACTTTGACAGAGGTAGAATCTATAGATGCATGCGTACCTTATATTATAGGTGAGGGTACATACAAATTCAGCGGTTGGCCACTTGGATATAACTCATCTTATGCAGATGCTAATGGCTACTTGACCGGTGTCTTGGTAGCAACAACTGCTACAGCAGGAACATATGTTCTCCAAACTCAGAGCGAGGTTCAAGCCTTCTACTTAGTAGGCGATATCAAGCCCACCATTGCGGCTAACCGTGCTTACTTAACCGTGCCGAGTACGACGTCCGCAGCATTGCGTATCTCCTTCGGCAACGAAACCACTACCGGTGTTGAGGCTGTTAAGGCATTGACCGAAGGTAAGGCAGAGATTTATGACCTGAGCGGTCGCAAGTTGAATACCCTCCGTAAGGGCATCAACATAGTGAACGGCGTTAAGGTGATTGTCAAATAATTAAAAAGCAAATTAGTTATGAAAAAAATATATGTAAAACCTGCAACCGAAGTCTACGAGGTAGAACTGCAGAACATGATTGCTGAATCCACCGGTACTACGTCTTTAGGAATATCAAAGGACGTTCCAGCAGACGACAGCGAAGTTGGTTCCAACGTACGTCGCTGGGGCAGCCTGTGGTAAGCTCTGCAAGCCTCCGGTTCCGCGGAACCGGGATGTAGACGCTTAAGTTGACAAGAGAAATGAGGGGTGGTATCTACAAAGTACCACCCCTCGTTTCGTCTTTCCTTCTGTGCCTTATTCCCTCGCATCGGCACCCCACATGAGTTTTTGGCGGAGTGTGGCAAAGAAACTCTGCTGCTTGCGCTTCACCACAGCTATGCTGTAGTTGGCACGACGAATGGTTAGCGTGGTATCCTCCCGGCACGTGTTGTTGCGACCGTCTATCGCCAAGAGATAGTTGTGACTCCGGCTCGCTACCTTGAGCGTAATCACCGTATCGTCGCTCATAATCAGTGGACGCATGTTGAGGCTGTGCGGCGCAATCGGCGTGATACCGATGCTGTGCGATGTAGGCACAATGATGGGACCACCCACACTCAGAGAATAACCCGTACTACCCGTAGGCGTACAGATGATGAGACCATCCGCCTGATAGACCGTAAGGAACTCACCGTTGATCCACGCATGGATGCTAATCATGGAAGAGTTGTCGCGCTTGAGCACCGCAATCTCGTTGAGCGCAAAGGGATAACTGTTCAAGTTCATGCCCTCGCTCTCAATCTGCAACACACTGCGCTCCTCTACCGCATAGTCCCCCCGGTAGATGGCATGAATGGCCGATTCAATCTCGCTCGCCGAAACATCTGCCAGGAAACCCAGACGCCCCATGTTGATACCCAAGATGGGGATGTGCTTGTCGCCCACACGACCCGCAGCCTTCAGAAACGTACCGTCGCCCCCCATGCTCAGCACGAAGTCCGCCTCGAAGTTGTTGTCCACAATCAATCCCGAATGAGGTATGTTCAACTTGAACTCCTCCACCAGGTACTCGTAGAACTCCTTATCTATATATACCTCCGCCTCCATCTCCTTCAAGAGGTTGAGCAGCTTCATGATGGAAACCGACTTACGCGCCTGATAATGGTTCCCAAAGACGGCAAATTTCATTTTCTTCCTGTCCATTCGTTTCCTCCTTTTAAAGAAAAATGGGTTTTTGTATCTTTTTATACCCATTTCGGGAGCAAATTTACTTCTTTTTCCGTAACTTTGCGTTCAAAGAAGAAAAAATATAAGCAAAGATGACAAAATTAAGTGTAAATATCAATAAGATTGCTACTCTCCGCAACGCGCGTGGAGGGGATAACCCCAATGTGCTCAAGGTGGCACTGGACTGCGAACGCTTTGGCGCTCAAGGCATCACCGTTCATCCCAGACCCGATGAACGACACATACGCTATCAGGATGTGCTGGACCTGAAACCGCAACTCACTACGGAATTCAACATAGAAGGATATCCCTGCGACTCCTTCATAGACCTGGTCATCTCCGTGCGACCGGCACAGGTGACACTCGTTCCCGATAAACCCGGACAGATAACCTCCAACAGCGGATGGGACACCAAGACCAACCTGGAGTTCCTGACCGACGTGGTGAGCCGCTTCCGCGAAGCCGGCATACGCACCTCCATCTTTGTGGGAACCGACCCCGAGATGGTGGAGTACGCCGCTAAGGCCGGAGCCGACCGCGTGGAACTCTACACCGAGCCCTACGCCTCCAACTACTCCCAATCGCCCGCCGATGCCGTGGCTCCCTTTGTGCAGGCCGCTACCGTGGCACGTAACCTGGGACTGGGCGTGAACGCCGGTCACGATTTGAGTCTGGAGAACCTGGCCTACCTGAAGCAACAGATTCCTTGGTTGGCCGAGGTGAGCATAGGTCATGCGCTCATCTGCGATGCCCTCTACTACGGACTCGACGAAACCATACATCGCTATTTGGCTTGTTTGCAATAAAATAAATAGAAAAAACTATGAAGGTATATTCTTTTTTGGCCGATGGCTTCGAAGAGATAGAGGCGTTGGCGGTGATCGATATCCTGCGCCGTGGACAGGTGGACGTGAAGACTGTCTCCGTGAACGGCAAGAGCGTGGTGACGGGCGCACACGGTATACCCGTGACAGCCGACCTGCAGTTTGAAGCACTGGACGCAACCGGTGCCGACCTGCTGATACTGCCCGGCGGACTGCCCGGTGCTACCAACCTGGCCGACCATGCGGGACTGCGCGAGGTGATACAAAAACAGTACGACAACGGCGGTATGCTGGCTGCCATCTGCGCCGCACCCCTGGTGTTTGGCCGCATGGGACTGCTGCAAGGACGCAAGGCGACCTGCTACCCGGGCATAGAACCGGAGCTGAAGGGTGCCGAGGCCACCGGCGAGATGGTGCAGGTAGATGGACCCTTCATCACCGGAAAGGGACCCGCAGCTGCCAATGCCTTCGGCGTGTTCCTGTTGGGACGTTTGCGCGGCGAAGAAACAGCACGCACGGTTGCTCAAGGTATGTTGCTGTTGCCACAATAAGAAGGGGGATGCAGAACGCAACGAACTATGTGATTGTGGTAGCCGGCGGAAAGGGACTGCGCATGGGGGCGGACTGCCCCAAGCAGTTCTTGGAGGTGGGAGGCAAACCCATCTTGATGCATACGTTGGAGCGTTTTCATCGCTTCGATGCTGCGCTGCAAATCATCCTGGTGCTGCCCAAGGACCATCAACCTTACTGGGCGGAGCTGTGCGAAAAATATGCCTTTCGCGTACCTTATATAATAGCTAACGGTGGAGAAACCCGTTTTCACTCCGTACGCAACGGTCTTGCGCGGGTGCCCGATGAGGCTCCGGCGGGTGCCGTGGTGGCGGTACACGACGGGGTGCGCCCCTTTGTGTCGGACGAGGTGCTACGCACTTGCTTTGCGGAAGCGCGCAACAAGGGAGCCGTGGTTCCCGTGGTTCCCGTAGTGGAAACTGTACGCCACCTGCTCGAGGGGGAGGCAAGCGAAACGGTAGATCGCGCCGCCTATCGCTTGGTGCAGACACCGCAAACCTTTACGGTGGAACTCCTGAAACGTGCTTATCGCCAGCCCTATATAGAGGCTTTTACCGACGATGCCTCTGTGGTGGAGCACCTCGGTGTGCCGGTTGCGCTGGTACCGGGCAATCGTGAAAATATAAAAATAACCACCCCCTTCGACCTGAAGGTGGCGGAAATACTCTGTAAATAGATGGACGTAGCCGATATCTTATCTACCGACCTACAGTACCTGCCGGGCGTGGGACCGAACCGTGCCAAAATGTTGGGTACGGAGATATCGGTGTCTACCTACCGCGACTTGCTCTATTACTTTCCTTATAAGTACATAGACCGTAGTCGCATCTACAGGGCGATAGAGTTGAACCCGGATATGCCTTATGTGCAGTTGCGCGGACGCATACTGGGTTTTGTGGAGGAGGGCGACGGCTACAAGAAACGTTTGGTGGCGCACTTCTCGGACGGTACGTCGGTGGTGGACTTGGTGTGGTTCCAGGGTGCCCGCTTTGTGCGGGGGCGCTACAAGGAGAATACCGAGTACATCGTCTTTGGCAAACCCACCTTATTTAATAGTAGGTTCAACATAGCCCACCCGGATATCGACGAGGTATCCTTCATACAGCTCGGTGGCATGGGGCTGCAACCCTACTACAACACTACCGATAAAATGAAACGCAACGGACTGAGTTCCAATGCACTCTACAAACTGATACAGAAACTCCTGGAGATAGTGGGCGACAAGATAGAGGAGACCCTCACCCCCCAACTGCTCCAAACCTATAAGCTGATGCCGCTCGGCGAAGCCATGCGCACGGTACATCACCCCGGCGATATGGCTACGTTGCAGCGGGCTCAGTACCGACTGAAATTCGAGGAGCTGTTCTTTGCGCAACTCAACATACTGCGCTATGTGCACGACCGCATGATGAAGTACTGCGGCATCCCCTTCCGCAGGGTGGGGGAGAACTTCCTGAATTTTTACAATAATAATCTTCCCTTCCCCTTGACCAACGCGCAAAAACGGGTTATCAAGGAGATTCGTACCGATATGGGCAGCGGCAAACAGATGAACCGTTTGCTGCAGGGCGACGTGGGTAGCGGTAAGACGTTGGTGGCACTCATGTGCATGCTCCTGGCGCTGGACAACGGCTGCCAGGCGTGCTTGGTGGCTCCCACCGAGATACTGGCGGAGCAGCATGTAGCCACCATAGAGAAGTTTCTGGAGGGGATGAACATAAACGTGCAACTCCTTACAGGACAGGTGAAAGGCAAACGCCGCGCAGCCGTGCTCGAGGGGTTGGCGGACGGTTCCGTGCAGATACTCGTGGGAACCCACGCCGTGTTCGAGGATACGGTACACTTCCTGAACCTCGGTTTCGTGGTGGTGGACGAACAGCACCGCTTCGGTGTGGCACAACGTGCGAAACTTTGGAACAAAAGTGCCGTGCCGCCCCATGTGCTGGTGATGACGGCGACCCCCATCCCCCGTACCCTCGCCATGACCCTCTACGGCGATCTGGATGTATCGGTTATCGACGAACTCCCTCCCGGCCGCAAACCCATCAAAACGCTCCATTGCTACGAAAACAAACGGGCGGGACTCAACAGCTCCATCCGTCAACAGATAGAACAGGGGCGACAGGTGTACATCGTCTATCCGTTGATACAGGAGAGCGAGAAGATAGACCTGAAGAACCTGGAGATGGGATATCAACAGGTGTGCGAGGCCTTCCCGGAGTATGCCGTGAGCAAAGTACACGGCAAGATGAAACCGGCCGAAAAGGATGCGGAGATGCAGCGCTTTGTGAAGGGCGAGACGAAGATACTGGTGGCTACTACGGTGATAGAGGTGGGGGTAAACGTGCCCAATGCCTCGGTGATGATCATAGAAAACGCCGACCGGTTCGGCTTGTCGCAGCTCCATCAGTTGCGCGGACGTGTGGGGCGCGGTGCCGACCAGTCCTACTGCATCCTGGTGACAGGATTTAAACTGAGCGAAACCACGCGCAAGCGTATTAATATAATGGTGTGCAGTACCGACGGATTCGAGATAGCCGAGGAGGATTTGAAGCTCCGCGGCCCCGGCGACCTGGAAGGAACGCAGCAGAGCGGTGTGGCATTTGAGTTCCGCATAGCCAACCTGGCGCGCGACGGAGCCATACTGCAACAAGCACGCGATGCGGCGAGTGCCATCCTGAAAGCCGACCCCGACCACAAGAATTCTGTTAACGCGGTGCTCTGGAAGCAGCTTCAAGTGCTCCGTAAGACAAATATAAATTGGTCGGCCATCTCTTAGCAAATTTGTGTAAAATGCGTATGATTTGTCCATGAAATGGTTCTAATAGTAGAAAATTGTACACAAAATAATAAAAAAACGGCTCTGTTATTTGGAGATTTACTTTCTTTTTTCTATATTTGCAGTGTCTTATTCAAGATGAGACAATGTTGATTTAATGTTAAACCCTTAATCTATTAAGATAAAAAAGGCTTGAGCGGGTATTCGTGTGGGGCAGACAGAGGGTCTGTTGGTAAATGCCGCAAACGAATGTCAGCTTGCTATAAAAAGAAGTATAAATGATGCATTTGAAAACAGTAAAGCGTGCCCTCTTGGCGGTAGGGTTGATGTTCTCCGCCTCGGTCTCGGCACAAGACTTGATAGCAAGTCAGGCTCCTACGGATCGTAGGATGAAAGCAGTAGATTCCGTTGCATTGCAACGTGTTATTCAGGTAGAAGCTCGTAATTATGCGGCAAATTTATATCCGGATTGGAACAATCGTTATGCGCATAAGTACAGTGTAGCGGCTCCGGACTCCTTTAGAATTGATATGCGCAATTTCGCCATGCCTACTCCGAGCAGAGTGGTTACCTCTAACTTCGGTTATCGTGCCAGCTTCGGTCGTATGCATAAGGGATTGGATATTAAGGTATATATAGGCGATACCATCGTGGCGGCTTTCGACGGTCGTGTCCGTATTGTGGACTTCGAGGGAAAGGGTTACGGTAACTATGTGGTGATTCGCCATAACAACGGATTGGAGACTATCTACGGTCACCTCTCCAAACATCTGGTACGCGCCAACCAGGAGGTGAAGGCGGGTGAACCTATCGGACTGGGTGGTAACACCGGTCGTTCTACGGGTTCTCACTTGCACTTCGAAACTCGAATCTTGGGCGAGGCTATCAACCCTGCACTCTTGTTCGATTTCCCGAACCAAGATGTTACGTGCGACGAGTATCTCTTCCGTTCCAAGGGTGGCTCTCAGGCTATCAATACTCGAAACGGTGAGCGTCAGCAGGTTACGGTGGCAAGATCTGCGGAGCGTAGCAGCGCATCGGCCTCTCGCGGTCGTAGTCGCGGCGGTAGCTTCCACAAGGTGAAGAAGGGTGAATCACTCTACTCTATTGCTCGCAAGAAGGGTGTGAGTGTGAATGCTCTTATGCGCGCCAACCACTTGTCCGGCTCTTCAAAACTGCGTCCGGGACAGGTGCTTAAATTGAATTAATAAAAATAGAAAGGTTTTCATAAGTTTAGAAATCAAACAGGTTTTTGATAAACGAATGAAGGGAACGAGGCATGTTGTGAAACAAGCCTCGTTTTTTGTTGTATAGGTTTTGTTATGTCGTTGAAAAATTGTAACTTTGTCGGCAATTTCAAAGATATATATGAAAACAGCTGTTACAGATACAAAAGGACAATTCGAGGCGGTGATGAAAGAGTGTCGCGAACTGTTCTCCAAGAAACTGCACGACTACGGAGCAGCGTGGCGCATTATGCGTCCTACTTCCCTTACCGACCAAATCTTGATTAAGGCGAAACGTATCCGCTCCTTGGAAACCAAGGGGGTGGCGCTCGTGGACGAGGGCATTCGCTCGGAGTTTATCGCGATTGTCAACTATAGTATCGTGGGGCTTATACAGTTGGAACGTGGCTATGCCGATTGTTGCGACATGACGCCCGAGGAGGCGCTGGCGCTCTACGACAAGCACGCGAAGGCTTCGCTGGAACTGATGCTGCGCAAAAACCACGACTACGACGAGGCGTGGCGCAACATGCGCGTGAGTTCCTATACCGACTTGATTCTTATGAAGATATATAGAACGAAGGAGATAGAGACTCTCCACGGTAACACGTTGGTGAGCGAGGGCATCGATGCCAACTATATGGATATGATGAACTACTCCGTGTTCGGGTTGATAAAATTGAGTTTTGAAGAGTAAACTACGATATAGGTTCCTCTTGTCCGCGGTGACGGTGGTTCGTTTCATCGTGGGACTTGTTTTCCTGTTCTCCGGTTTTGCCAAAGCGGTGGACCCCATGGGAACGGTGTACAAGTTGCAGGATTACCTGACGGCGTTCGGGAGTCCGGTGGAGGTGCCTGTATTCCTGTTGATTGCCTTTGCGGTGCTCCTTTCGGGAGTGGAATTTTGCATCGGTGTATTTGTCTTCCTGGGCATACACCGGCGGTTGTCGCTGCTCATGGCGGGATTGTTGCTGCTGGTGATGACACCCCTAACGCTCTACTTGGCGCTGTTCAATCCGGTATCGGACTGCGGATGCTTCGGCGATGCGTTGGTGATAAGCAATTGGCAGACGTTCTGGAAGAATGTGGCACTGGTGGCGGCGGTGGTGTTCTTGCGCCGTAACTTCCGCAAGATGTTCCGGTTCCTGATGATTCGGCATGCGTGGATTGTGACGCTGCACTCGGTGTTCTTTATTCTTATCTTCTCGGCGCTCAACTTGTTGTACTTGCCCTACTTCGACTTCCGTCCGTACAAGGTGGGGGTGAACATACCGGAGGCTATGACGCTGCCCGAGGGGGTGGAGGCGCCGGAGTTTGAGACCGTGTTTACGCTGGAGAAGGAGGGTAAGCAACAGACTTTTACCCTCGATGAGTATCCCGAGGACACCACCTGGCACTTTGTGGACAGCGAAACGGTGCTGGTGAAGGAGGGGGAGGTGCCTGCCATACAGGATTTCTCCTTGCAGCTCGAGGAGACGGGCGAGGAGATTACCGACGAGGTGCTGGCGGACAGCGGATATACCTTCTTGCTGATAGCGCCTTATCTGGCGGAGGCGGATGACGGATTGGCGGATGCCATCAACACGCTCTATGAGTATTGTGCCGATTATGGATATCCTTTCTACTGTGTGACCGCTACGCAGGGCGCTGCGCTGGAGACATGGAAGGATGCTACGGGGGCCGATTACCCCTTCTGCTTTGCCGACGATGTGATGCTGAAGACGGTGGTGCGCAGCAATCCGGGGTTGGTACTCCTTAAGGGGGGAACCATCTACGGTAAGTGGAGTGCCAAGGAGTTGCCGGAGGAGGATGCACTGAGCGGTCCGCTGGAGACGCTCCCGATGGGACAGTTGGAGGTGGCTTCGACCTCGCGCAAGGTGGCGCGCATACTGTTGTGGTACTTACTGCCGCTGTTCTGCCTGATACTGGCCGACCGACTGGTGCTGGGGCGCTTCCTGTACAAGAAATCAAGAAACAAAACAAAAATACTAAAACGCTTAAAGCAAATAAAAATGAGAAAGAAAATTGTAGCAGGTAACTGGAAAATGAACATGAACCTGCAAGAAGGTGTTGCCTTGGCAACGGAATTGAAGGAGGCTTTGGCAGCTGACCGGCCTCAGTGTGACGTAGTAATCTGTACTCCTTTCATCCACTTGGCTCCTGTAGCCGGCATCGTGGAGGGTACCGTTATCGGTCTGGGTGCCGAGAACTGCGCCGACAAGGTGAAGGGTGCTTACACCGGTGAGGTGTCTGCAGAGATGGTTAAGTCTACCGGTGCTCAGTACGTTATCTTGGGTCACTCCGAGCGTCGTGCTTACTACGGTGAGACTGCCGAGATCCTGAAGGAGAAGGTGAACTTGGCTCTCGAGAACGGTTTGAAGGTTATCTTCTGCATCGGCGAGGTTTTGGCTGAGCGCGAGGCTAACAAGCAGAACGAGGTGGTAAAGGCTCAGTTGGAGGGTTCTCTCTTCGATCTTACTGCCGAGCAGTTCTCTAACATCATCCTGGCTTACGAGCCGGTTTGGGCTATCGGTACCGGTAAGACCGCTACTTCCGATCAGGCTGAGGAGATGCACGCATTCATTCGTCAGACCATCGCCGAGAAGTTTGGCGCTGCTGCTGCCGAGAATGTTTCTATCTTGTACGGTGGTTCTTGCAAGCCGAGCAACGCTAAGGAGATCTTCGCTAAGCCGGATGTTGACGGTGGCTTGATTGGTGGTGCTGCTCTTAAGGTAGCCGACTTCAAGGGCATCATCGATGCTTGGAAGGCTTAATCCTTGATAAAAGAAAACGGGTGGGAGCGCGGTTCTACGGGAGCCTGCGCTTTCTCCCTCTTTTTTATTTTAATTAGAACAGTATGAGAATCCTATCTTGTTTACTCCTTTGGTGCTGTGCGTTGGCACTGCATGCACAGACGTTTACGACGCATCTGCAGAGCGAACGTGTGGGGGAGGGGAGCGTGCGGTTGCACCAGAGCGATAAGATTACCGAACTGGTGAACGCTCGTAGCAACACAACGCAGCCTACGGCGCGACCGGCGAAGACCACTGCCTCTACAACAACGACGCATGCCACCGATACGGTGCGTGTTTACTCGGCACGCGACTTGGTGAAGGTGCAGGGCTACCGTGTGCAGGTGTATGCGGGGAGCGGCGACGGCAACGGAAAGCGCGAGGCGGAACGTATGGCGGACATGGTGCGCAGTCAGTATCCGGGAGAAAATGTGTACAGCTCTTTTGTGCGTTCCCGTTGGGTGTGCCAGGTGGGCAACTATCGTACCATAGCCGAGGCGCAGGCCATGAAGAGAAGCATGATGGGGGTGAAAAGTTTTAGAGAAGCTACCATAGTGAAGTGCACGGTGGTGGTGCCTCGTAGATAAATAAGTTTAGTGAAACAGTATGGAACAGCCGCAGGAATTCAGAGAGGGACTCGAAGCATTGCAGGAACACTATAAGCAGATACTTACACTCTTGGGCGAGGATGCCGAGCGTGAAGGACTGGTGAAGACGCCGGAGCGGGTTGCGAAGGCCATGCAGACCTTGACGCGCGGATACTTTATGAATCCGGAGGAGGTGCTCTTGTCGGCTAAGTTTAAGGAGGATTACCGCCACATGGTAATCGTTAAGGATATAGATTTCTTCTCGATGTGCGAGCATCACATGTTGCCGTTCTACGGTAAGGTGCATGTGGCGTACATCCCGAACGGTTACATCACGGGCTTGAGCAAGATTGCGCGTGTGGTGGATATCTTTTCGCATCGCTTGCAGGTGCAGGAGCGTATGACGCTGCAGATTAAGGAGTGTATCCAGAATGCGTTGCAGCCGCTGGGTGTGATGGTGGTGGTGGAGGCGCGCCACATGTGTATGCAGATGCGTGGGGTGGAGAAACAGAATTCTATCACAACGACGAGCGACTTCACGGGGGCTTTCCAACAGGCGAAAACGCGTGAGGAGTTCCTGAATCTTATTTCGCATAAGGAGTAGGGTTACACCTTATTATATATAGGGACATCCACGTGTCCATTCTCTGTGTGGGGATGGGCACGTGGATGTGTTCTTTTTATAGGATGACTTGTTCGCCGTTTTCCTTGAGTAGGGGCAACAGGATGTTTCTTATTTCCATCTGTTTGCGGAGAATGGCTTCGGCTTTGGCCATGTCTGCCAGGGTGGCGGGTGATTTCAATTCCTCTTCGGCTTTCTTGAGGCGGTCCTTCAGGACGGCAATCTTGTAGTTGTTGGTGAGGCGGATGGTGACATCCAGTAGCTGTGCCGACTCGTCGGACATGTTCATCGCGTTGGTGCGAGACAGGGTGTACCGTGGGTTGGTCAACTTCACTGTCAACTGACTGATCTCCGGTATCGGGTGTGCCATGAAGTAGAATTCCGACTTGAATCCCTCTTCGTTGCCATGCTCCATCGCCTCTTGCAAGATTTGGCGGTGTAGGGGCGAAATGAATTCCAACTGCAGTTCCTGCAGCGATGCGTCTATGTACATGGGAACCGTAGCCTGCACAAACTGCCCTTCATCCATCTCCAATTCGCAAACGGGCACCTCGCCGTACTTGATTACCAAACGGATAAGGTCCTCCTCCATCTGCAGCAGTGCCGTGTTCTCCGGTTTCTGTTGGAAAGCTTGCATCGTCTGTTGGGTGGTAGGCTTCTGCTCCAGCGATACCGGTGTGGTTACCTCGGCAGGGGGCGGCGGAACCTCTCCCTCTACGGGGGGCGGCACATCGTCTACCCCCGGAAGGGCGGCAGAGATGGAACGCATGGCCTCCTGCTCCTCCTGTCGTTGGCGCTGGTTGATGCGGCGAAGTACCTCCTCGCGTACCATTTTTCCCACCGATTCGACCAATATTTGTTCGCTAATCTGCATAATCTGACTACACTCCTTTATGTATACCGTTTGGGTGATACGATCCGGTATCACCGCTATGCTCTCCACGATGGAGTTGATGAACTCGGCCCGGCGTATGGGGTCCTTCTGCGCTTCCTGCATCAACAGCTGCGTCTTGAAGGTGATGAAGTCGGCTTGTTGTTCCTTGATGTAGGCGATGAACTCCTCGGAGGTGTGCTTGTTGGCAAAGCTGTCGGGGTCGTCGCCGTCCGGCAGCAGAACCACACGTACGTTCATGCCCTCTGCCAGGAGGATGTCGATTCCTCGGATGGCCGCCTTGATGCCGGCGCTATCGCCGTCGTAGAGCAGGGTGATGTTGTTGGTGAAGCGGTGCAAAATGCGCGCCTGCTTCTCGCTGAGTGCCGTACCGGAGTTGGCCACAACGTTCTCTATACCACACTGATGCATGGCTATGACATCGGTGTAGCCCTCCACCATATACACCAGTTCGTACTTGGCAATGGCGCGTTTGGCTTGGTAGAATCCGTACAACTCCTTACGCTTGGAGAAGATGTCGGACTCCGGGGAGTTGACGTACTTTTGCGATACGCCTTTGGTGCGGCTGTCCAGCAATCGGCCGCCGAAACCGATGACCTTACCGCTCACCCCCATCCACGGGAAGATGACACGTCCGTGGAAGCGGTCGCGCAGCGAACCGTCCTCCCGTTCGTAGCAGTTGCCGGTGCCTTTTAAACTCTCCTTGCTATAGCCACTCTGCAGTGCCCGAGCGGGCAGCACCGATGCATCGGCGGGGGAGAAACCCAGTCGAAACTTCTCTATGATATCGTCGCGCACCCCACGGTTACGGAAGTAAGCCCGTCCATAGGCGCGTCCCTCGTCGGTATTCATCAGGGTGTCTTGGTAGAATCGGCACATCCATTCGTTGGCGATGAACAAGCTCTCGCGGGCATTGTTGGCCTCTATCTCCTTGGCACTTAGTTCGCGCTCCTTAATCTCTATGTTGTAGCGGCGCGCCAGCCAACGGAGGGCATCCGGGTAGGAGAGTTGTTCGTGCTCCATGATGAAATGCACCGCGTTGCCACCCTTGCCGCAACCGAAACATTTAAAGATACCGCGCGTGGGCGAAACCACGAACGACGGGGTTTTTTCGTCGTGAAACGGACACAGTCCTTTCATGACCGTTCCGGCACGTCGGAGCGACACAAATTCGCCTACCACATCTTCTATATGGGCGGCTTCTAATATACGTTCAATAGTATTCCTGTCTATCATAACACTGCAAAATTACGCAAAAATCTATAGAAAGGGGCATTTTTTCTATCTTTTTGTTGTTTATGTCGAAAAAAATATGTTAGTTTGCGATAAAAATCGTAACTTTGCAACGGGATTGTCGTAAAATGATAAAATAAAAATTTAAATAATAAGTTAACACTAGATTTTTGAGAGTTTATGAAAAGAAAATTGATGCTCTTTCTTACCCTCATTTTTGTGGGGGTTGGCTTGGCATCCGCACAAAGCAAGATTACGGGAGTCGTAGTCTCTGCCGAGGATGGTGAGCCTGTGATGGGTGCAGGCGTTCTTGTTCAGGGTTCCAATGTTGGTGTTACGACCGATGCGAACGGTCGTTTCGTCATCACGAACCTGCCTAAGGACAGCAAGCACTTAGTTGTTTCCTATGTGGGAATGGAATCACGTACGGTGGATATCAAACCGAACATGAAGATTGTCTTGGAGTCCGACGGACGCAACATCGATGAGGTGGTTGTCGTTGCCTTCGGTACCGCTACCAAGGAGTCTTTCACCGGTTCTGCTACTACGATAAAGGCAGACGATATCGCGAAAGTACAGACCTCTAATGCCTTGGAAGCACTTAACGGTAAGGTTACCGGTATGCAGATGGTGAACGCTTCCGGTCAGCCGGGTTCTGTGTCTCCTACCATCCGTATTCGTGGTATCAGCTCCATCAGTGCGGGTAACTCTCCATTGATTGTGGTCGATGGTGCTCCTTTCGACGGTAACTTGAACGATATCAACTCTTCCGATATCGAGTCTATGACCGTGTTGAAGGATGCTGCGTCCAACGCTCTTTACGGTGCGCGCGGTTCCAACGGTGTCATCATGATTACAACCAAGAAGGCTAAAACGGGTACTGCCAACGTAACCCTCGATGCCAAGTGGGGTTCTAACTCTCGTGCCAGTCGTCGTTACAACACTATCAACGACCCGGCTCAGTACTATGAGACCTACTACAAGGCTTTGAAGAACTATGCAGTAAGCAAGGGATACAGCGATGCCGATGCACACGTTTTTGCCAACACCAACTTGACTTCAAGCAACGCTTACGGTCTGGGTTACAATGTTTACTCTGTTCCCGAGGGTCAGTACCTGATTGGTGACAACGGTAAGTTGAACCCGAACGCTACCATGGGTAACCTGGTAAACGGTTACCTCTTGAAGGCCGATGACTGGATTGATGAAATCTATGAGAACTCTCTCCGTCAGGAGTACAACGTTCAGGTGGATGCCGCTACAGACAGAAGCAACTTCTTAGCTACCGTAGGTTACTTGAACAACAAGGGTATCGTTGCTAACTCCGGTCTTGAGCGTCTCACCAGCCGTTTGAAGGCCGATTATCAGGTGAAGCCGTTCTTGAAGGTGGGTGCCAATATGTCATTCTCACACTCTGAAACAAGCTATGCAAGTTCCGATGACGAGGGTTCTACCTCGTCTTCCGGTAACGTATTTGCCGTAGCTACTCAGTTGGCTCCTATCTATCCTCTTTATATGAGAGATGCAAACGGAAAGATTATGGTCGATGAAAACGGCAACACCCGTTTCGACTACGGTGATGGTACGAACGCCGGTCTTTCTCGTCCTAAGTACGGCCAGAACAACCCGTATTCCGACTGTTTCTTGAACGTAGACCGTGGCAATGCAAACAGCTTCAGCACCAATGTTTATGCCGAAGTTCGTTTCTTGAAGGACTTTAAGTTCACTACTTCCAATACGGTATTCGCTCGCGATAATCGCTCTACTTCTACTACGAACCCGTATTACGGTCAGTATGCTACCCAAAACGGTATCGTTTACAAGTTCCATACTCGTAGCTACTCTTACAACGTACAGCAGTTGTTGGACTGGAAGCACTCTTACGGCAAGAACAACGTAAGTGCATTGCTCGGTCACGAGGCCTACAAGTATAACTATTACTACCTCTACGGAAGCAAGAGCAACATGTTCGATCCGAACAACGTAGAGTTGGCAGGTGCCGTTACCGCAGGTTCACAGAACTCTTATACCACTAAGTACAACACCGAGGGTTACTTCGGCCGTGCTATGTACGACTACGACGAGCGTTACTTCGCATCCGTATCTTATCGTCGCGATGCATCTTCTCGCTTTGCACCGGAGAACCGTTGGGGTAACTTCTGGTCACTGGGTGCTGCCTGGATTGTTAATAAGGAATCTTGGTTCCCCACCAATACTCCTATCAACATGTTGAAGTACAAGATTTCTTACGGAGAGCAGGGTAACGATGATATCGGTAGCTATCGTTACACCAACGGTTACACCATTGAGAATGCCAGCGGTCACCCGGCTGTGGTTTCTCAGTCTTACAAGGGTAACCGCGACATCACCTGGGAGTCTCAGAACAACTTCAACACCGGTATCGACTTCGAACTCTGGAACGGTCGCTTGAGCGGATCTATCGAGTACTTCTATCGTAAGACTACCGATATGCTCTTCGCCTTCCCGTTGCCTCTTTCTTCCGGTTACTCTTACTACTACGCCAATGTGGGTGATATGCGTAACTCCGGTATCGAGGTTGAGTTGAACGGTGATGTTATTCGCAACAAGAACTTCACTTGGAGCTTGAACTTGAACTTGACTCATTACAGAAATAAGATTACTTACCTGGCCGATGAGAAGAAGACTACTACCGTTGAGGGTTATAGCGGTTACGCAAGTGGTAACTACTTCTATGGTGAAGGCCTGTCTCTCTATACCTTCTACCTGCCTCAGTATGCCGGTGTAGATCCCGAGACCGGTGTATCTCTCTGGTACATGGATGCCACCGAGACCGATGAGAACGGCAAAGAGGTAACCGTAAAGACCACTACCAATAGCTATTCCAATGCAACCGATTACCTGTGTGGTACGGCTCTTCCCGATGTCTATGGTGGTTTCGGAACCAGCTTCCGTTACAAGGACTTCGACCTGTCTGTTGACTTCGTTTATCAGTTGGGTGGTAAGGTTTACGATTACGACTACGCAACCCTTATGTCCTGTCCTACCACCGGTGGTGGCGCTATTCACGCTGATATGTTGAAGGCTTGGACTCCCGAGAATACCGGTTCCAACATTCCACGTTGGCAGTATGGCGACAGCTATGCCGGTGCAACCAGCGATCGCTTCCTTACCAGTGCTTCTTACTTGAGCCTGCAGAATGTAAACTTGGGTTATACCCTCCCGGTACATGTAGCTAAGTCTCTGAAGTTGCAGAAACTCCGTGTATATGTATCCGGCGACAACCTGTGGTTGTGGTCTAAGCGTCAGGGATTGGATCCTCGCCAGAGTATCTCCGGTGGTGGTTCTACCGCTTCTTACTACTCACCCATCCGCACGGTTTCCGGTGGTGTTACTCTTACTTTCTAACAACTTAACAATAGCGTAAATAATGAAAAAGAAATATTTTTTGTTACTCGGACTTGCGGGTATCCTCATGAGCACCACTACGTCGTGTATCGATGAGGTAACTCCTACCGATAGAGCTACCGATGAATCGCTTACATCATCCTCTAAGGCGCTCGAGTCTATGGTGTGGGCTATGCCTGCCACTATGACCAAGTTTAACAGCTTGGGATATACCTCCGGAAATGAGCTTCACTTTGACTTCGGTTATCCGTCTCTCATGCGTATTACCGACCTCTTTACTGCGGATATGCCTATCTCACAGTCAAGCTACGACAACTTCTCATCTTGGGAGCGTAATAAGTACCAGGGACCGGATTATACGATCGCCGGCTTCCTTTGGAGCTACCTTCGTGTGCCTATTCTGGCAGCCAACAAGGTGATTGGTAACATCGACGAAGAGACGGCCAGCGATACTCAGTTGGGCTTCCTGGCTGCTGCACATGCATTCCGTGCTATGGTTTACCTTACCGAGGCTCAACTCTATGAGTACTTGCCTTGCGATGTAACCGATTCTATTACAACGGCCGGTAACAACCTCGTAGGTCTTACTGTACCTATCGTAACGGAGTCTACCACCGAGGAAGAGGCTCACAACAACCCGCGTGTTACCCACGAGGTGATGTCCGACTTCTTGTTGAACGACTTGCAGATCGCAGAGAAATATATCGATAAGTTGACGTTGAACTCCAAGACCCTGCCCGACCTTTCGGCAGTGTATGGCCTGTACGCACGTCTTTACATGTGGAACAAGGACTATGCTAACGCCGAGAAGTATGCTCGTAAGGCTATCGATTTGGGTACACACACACCGCTCACCAAGGATCAGTGGTTGAATACCTCTACCGGTTTCAATACCTTGAGTACCTCTTCATGGATGTGGGGTGCCGAGAATGTAAAGGAGGACGACTGCGTTCAGTCCGGTATCATCAACTGGGTTTCCATGATGGCCAACGAGACCGAGTTCAGCTATTGCAGCGCCGGTGTATATGTGAATATCGACGGTAAGTTGTATTCTCAGATTTCCGACAACGACTTCCGTAAGCTCTCCTTCAAGGCTCCGGAGGGTTCTGCTTTGAGCGGACAGGAACCTTACATCGATGAGGATATCTTCGAATCTCTTCCCGACTATGCTTCTTTGAAGTTCCGCCCGGCCGATGGTAACACTTCCAGCTACGATGTAGCTTGTGCCGTAGGTATTCCTTTGATGCGTATCGAGGAGATGTACCTGATTGAGGCAGAGGCTGCCGCACACCAGAATCCTGCAAAGGGTAAGCAGCTGTTGGAAAGTTTCATGACTACCTACCGCGATGCTAAGTACACAACCAACGCTTCCAGCGAGGAAGATGTAGTGGATGCAGTGTTCTTGCAGAAGCGTATCGAGTTCTTCGGCGAGGGTATTATCATGTACGATTACAAGCGTTTGAACAAGTCTGTTGACCGTGCTTATCCGGATACCGAAGAGTACACCAATAACTGGAAGGCTCAGACACGTTTCCAGACCGACGGTCGGCCGGCATGGATGAATGTCGTAATGGTTCGTACCGAGCGTCAGAACAACACCGCTATTGTCGGTTTCGAGAACCCGGATCCATCCGATTTGTATGAATCTAAAGATTAATAATGATGAAAGTATATAATAAAATTATCGGTTTGCTGATGAGCCTCTGCCTTTTGCTGGGGTTCACGGCATGTAACGACAGCGTAGATTACGATATGGCCGAGGTTCCGGGCAATGCTCAGGTGTACTTCCCTAAATCAATATCTACTACGTATAAGCTGAGTAGCACGGGTAGCAGCATCAGCATCCCTGTGTCTCGTATTGATACCGATGGTGCCCTGACGGTGCCTGTGACTTTCTCTTGTGAGGAGGCCGGCAAGTTCACCTTCCCGACATCGGTTACGTTTGCCGATGGTAGCAACTCTGCTACCATTGAGGTAGGTTACGATGCGTCTGCTTTCGAGTACGACGAATACATCTCCTTCACAGCAACGGTTGATTCTACTCAGAGCACTCCTTACGGATTGAGCTCTGTAACCTTCAGTGCAGGTGTTCCCGCTCCTTGGGTAACTTTGGGTTGGGGTTCTTATTCCGAGACCTTCTATGGATATTGGTATAGTTGCCCGCTCACATATCCGGTACAGATTCAAGAGAATGAGGTAACTCCGGGTCTCTATCGCATGATTGATCCCTACGGACCTGTTTATCCGTACTTCAGTGCGGGTGAAGACCGCGACGAAAACGATACCAATTCTTACGATATCGAGATTGACGCAACCGATCCGAATAAGGTAATCATTAACAAACAGTCTACCGGTACCGATTGGGGCTATGGTAATATGAGCGTTTACAGTCTTGCCGCTTACTTTATTGATAACGGAAAGCCGGAACGTGCAGAAGCTTATTACGGTAAGTTGGAGAATGGTGTTATCACTTTCCCGAACGACGCATTGTGTATCTCCTTCGAGAAGTATCCGGGTCCTTATGCAGTTACCGGAACCTTCGTTCTCGTTCTTCCGGGTTACGAGGTGGTTTCTCACGATTATAGCGTAGATGTAGCTTATTCAGGTGCGTTTGCTTCTGTCGGTGGTTCTTACAGCTTGGTAACCAACCTGACCAAGGGTGAGGATGTGGCTACCGTAGAGTACTACCTGATTGAGGAGAGCCAGGTTAATGACTTCTTGACCGGTGCTTACGATGGTGAGCTCGTTGCTACCGTAACCGAGGGTGGTGAGGTTAGTATTCCTGCAGAGGCAGGTAAGAACTACCTTATCTACGTTGTGGCTTACGATGCCGACGGCAACTATGTAGGCTATGCTTACGATGCAACCTTCAGCTTGACCGGCGCAAGCAAGCGCGCTGCAAGCCGTGGTGGTGTAGCAAAGCGTTTGATTAAAACACGTGCTAAGCTCGTGAAATAAGCAACGTTGCTTTATATATAAAGGGTCGTCCACATTCCTGTGGGCGACCTTTTTTTGTTGATATACCATATATATGGTAGTACAATTACCCCAACACGGGTATTTCCGGTGGACGTTTTTTGCCGTAACTTTGCATCCGTAAACGATAAATAAGAACAAAAGAACAAACGATATGAATGCAATAACATTACAACGGAACCCATTTACACTGCACCTCGCAGGTATTTTTGGCAGCAAGGCAACAGAGGAGAGCTTCTCCGTAAACGATAAGTTTACGCATCTTTCCGACGCCCACTTGGCTACCGAGAGCTTGAACGTGCACATCAATGGTAACCATATTCTGAAGAACGTCAGTGTTGAGATTCCTAAGAATAAGATTACTTGTATCATTGGTCCTTCCGGTTGTGGTAAGTCTACGCTCTTGCGTACCTTCAATCGTTTGAACGATAGTGTCGACGGTATTAAGATGAGTGGTTCCGTAAACATAGGTGACCACGACATCTTGGGTGCCAAGGCCGGAAAGTTGTCCGAGCTGCGTCGTCATATCGGTTTGGTTCCTCAGCGTCCGTGCCCACTGCCTATGAGCATCTACGACAATGTGGCTTACGGTTGCCGCATTCATGGTGTTTCCGGTCACAAGAAGTTGGACGAGGTGGTAGAGTACTACCTGAAGGCTGTAGGCTTGTGGGACGAGGTGAAGGATCGTTTACACTCACCGGCTTCTCGCCTGAGCGGAGGTCAGCAGCAGCGTTTGTGCCTGGCTCGTAGTCTTGCCGTGGAGCCCAGCTACCTCTTGGCAGACGAGAGTACCAGTGCTTTGGACCCCATCTCCAGCCGCAAGGTAGAGGAGTTGTTCCTCTCACTCAAGAAGGATTATTCCATAGTAATGGTTACCCACACCCTGCGTCAGGCTATGCGTTTGGCAGACTATGCTATCTTCATGTATATGGGTGAGGTGATTGAGGCCGGCGATGCCAAGGAGCTTTTCAACAATCCGAAGAACGAGCTCACTC
>CAZUTW010000026.1:0-22505 GCA_964623295.1 uncultured Bacteroidaceae bacterium
GATAGTGTTTTTGTTTGTTTTATCCCATTTTCTTATTCTTTTTTTTATAATTATGAGGTTTGTTTAGTCAATTAATAGTAACTTTGGGGGCAAAAATGGATTGAATAACAAAAGATGATTATAAAATAATGAGTAAAAAGAAAACGGATATTCATGTAAAGACAGCAAAAACTGCCGCAAGCCATACCATGAATTCAAGCCTAAAAGGAAAGAAATCGACGCTCTCGGCGGCGATGACCCGAAAAATCTTTTACGCACTCAGTCTTCTCATGCTGGTGAGCATAGGGTACGTCTTGGCGTGCGAATCGGAATTATTGTTTCACATACAAGAACACAGTTTGTGGTTGAAGGGCAATTTGTTCTTGGAACAGTTGGCCACTTACCCGGCATGGGCTACCACGTACGCCGGAACGTTCCTCACCCAGTTCTTCTACTATCCATGGGTGGGTATCGCCATTTGGCTGGTGCTATCGGCTCTGTTGGTGTGGTTGGTGCGCAGAGCATATCGTGTTCCACGCCTGTGGTCCATGTGGTTGTGGGTTCCATCCATCCTGCTTTTGTGCAGCAACTTACAGATGGGATACTGGATTTATACACTGAAACTGAAAGGATACTTCTTCAGCACATTTGTAGGGTTCCTTATTGTTACGGCAGCCGTATGGTTGTTTCGTTGGCTCATCGCCAACCGACATAAGCAAGTGCGCATAGGTGCGGTGATATGGATGTTTTTCTTCGTTTCGCTTTATCATCCGTTGGGATACTTCAGTCTGCTGGGCGGTGCCTATATGATACTGCTCACTTGGTTGTTGCCGGTGCGTCGCACCCACGCATCGCTCATTACCTTACTGGGGGTTGCGTGCATCTTGTTCACCCCCATGATATGGTATCAATATTTTGACAATCTGAACTTTGACTATATCTATACCGCGGGTTTTCCCTCCTTTAGACCGGACGATGGCGTGCTGCGCAAAAGGATGTGCGTTCCGTACGTTCTGCTGATGGGCATGCCGGTGTTCCTCATGTTGGCGAGTCGCTTTGTCAACAAGCAACCCAACAAGTGGTTGGCTGTAGGCAACATACTGTTACCGATAGCGCTGATGGCCGGATTGGTACACTACTACTGGTATCGCGACGCCAACTTCCACAAGGAGATTGAGATGGCGCACGCTGTAGAAAAATTGGATTGGGAAAAGGTGCTGGAGATAGCGCGTAGCGAAACGCACACCCCCACCCGCATGATGATTCAGTACAAGACACTTGCACTGTTCCGTCTGGGGCGCGCCGGAGATGAATTATACCATTACCTGGACGGCAGCGAACTGCCGGCAGCCAACTTCCATATCCACATGATGCAGGTAGGTGGCAAGACACTGTATTACCACTACGGCAAGGAGAACTTCTGCTACCGTTGGTGCATAGAAGACGGCGTGGAGTTCGGCAACAAAATAGAATATCTTAAGTTCCTGGTCAAGACCTCCATTCTAAACAACGAGAAGGAATTGGCTCAGAAATACATCAACAGTCTTAAGAGAACCCTCTTCTACCGCGAATGGGCCGAGAAGTACGAAGGTTACCTCCTCCACCCGGAACGAGTGACCGAGGATCCGGAGATGAAGGAGATTCTATACATATCCAAGTTCAAAGACCAATTGGACGGCGACAACGCATTGGTAGAGATGTATCTGCTCAACGCTTTTGCACACGGCAACGGCGACGAACCGCACTACCAGGAACTTACATTGATTGCAGCCCTGCAATCCAAGGATATTGCACTGTTCTGGCCACGCTTCACAAAGTATGCCATGCTGCACCCCAAAGACCACATGCCGATACACTATCAGGAGGCTGCATATCTCTACGGAAATCTGGAGAAAAAAGTTGATATCAGCAGAATGCCTTTCGATCCTTCGGTAAAGGAGAGCTACGAGCAGTTCATGCGAATGAGTTTGCAGTACCGCAACATGAGCGAGGAGGAGATGGCGCGTCTCTTCTACCCGCAGTTCGGCAACACATTCTACTATTTCTACTTCTTTGTACGCAATGTAAAATCCTACTAAAAAGAGAACAAGACAATGAAACATATCAAGATATATCTGTTTTTGGCGGTGGTACTTGCGCTGGCAACGGCGTGCAACAAAGCGACCGTTCCCGCTACCTACGAATCTGTAAACAAGGAGGCACGCATCTACCCCGACTATAAGGAGGTGACGGTGCCTATCAACATAGCCCCCTTGCACTTCGAAATAGATAACGCCGGCGATGAATACGTGACTCGCATCTCCTACAATGGAGGCGAATGGGTGGGTTCCGGCACGGCGGCTACCCCCGACGAAGAGACGTGGCGCACCATGGTAGCGCACACCGACAAAGGGGCTCTGACCGTGGAAGTGTTCGTACGCAAAGGAGATAAGTGGAAACGATTCAAACCGTTCCACATCTATGTGTCCGAGGATGAGATTGACCCATACATATCCTACCGTATCATAGCGCCCTCTTATGTGGCCTACGAGGAGCTGACCATCCGTCAGCGCAATCTTGCGAACTTCGACGAACAGGTGATATACGGCAACATGACTTGCTCTACCGAGGAGCAGGGACAGTGCATCAACTGCCACAACTACCAGAATTACAACCCCAACCGCATGCAGTTCCATGCACGCCAGGGTATGGGTGGTACCATGATTGTGTACGATGGTAAGGTAACAAAGGTAAATCTAAAGACGGATTCCACCCTGTCGGCCGGTGTCTACCCGGCATGGCACCCCACGGAGCGCCTCATCGTTTACTCTACCAACGCTACCGGACAGACCTTCCATACGTCCAATCCCAACAAGATTGAGGTACAGGACAAAGCGAGCGACTTGATTCTCTATGACATGGACAAGAACGAGGTGAGTACCATAGCTGCCGAACCCAACGAACTGGAAACCTACCCGTGCTGGTCTCCGGATGGTAAGTACATCTACTATGCGTCTGCCCACTACGAAAAGCACGATACGGCAACCACCGACTTGGAGAACATGAAACGGTATCGCGAGTTTAAATACAACTTGTACCGTCGTCCGTTCGACCTGAAGAGTAAGACGTTCGGCGACAAAGAATTGGTGCTGGATGCGGAAGCCATAGGCAAGAGTGCTACCCTGCCACGTATCTCTCCCGACGGTAAGCGACTGATGTTTGCCATGGCGGAATACGGCTGTTTCCATATCTGGCACAAAGATGCCGACCTCTACGTGATGGAGTTGACGGACACCGTGGGACATCCTGCGGAGGCTATATCAAAATATCGCAATGTACAAGAAATCAACTCGCCCGAGGTGGAGAGTTACCACACCTGGAGCAGCAACAGCCGTTGGGTCATCTTTAGCAGTCGTCGCAACGATGGTAACTATACACGTCCCTTCATAGCGCACGTAGACAAAAACGGCAAATGGGGAAAACCTTTTGAGTTACCGCAGGAGGATCCGGATTATCACCGCCAGTTCCTCTCCAGCTACAATCTGCCGGAGTTTATGAGCGGTCCGGTGACCGTGAAGAAGCGCGACTTGGTGAAGACCTTCGAACAGGAAGCTCGCCAGGCGCTCTACAAACAGAAGTGATTCCATAACAGTAAGAACTATAAAAGAAAAAGACAATGAGAACAAACCATCCATCCCTGCACCTGCAGGTTAAGACACTGGTCCTGACGGTGGCGTGTGCTTCGGGTATGCTGATGCACAGTCTGCCGATGGCGGCACAGGGTACCCTTGAGGATTACACTCGTGCTTATGGACTGTACGATAAATACAGAGCGGACAAGACCGTATTTCACTCGGCAAGCAACGTGAAGTGGACTCCGGAGAGTCACCTTTTCCGCTATACGATAAATACGGAGGAGGGTACGCGTACCGTGGTGGTGAATGCGGAAAACGGGGAGACACGCACGTTCGAAAAGGGCGAGGAGGCGGACAAGTATCTTGCTTCGCTGAGCGGAAAGAGCGATGAACAGCGCCCGGAGCGCCCCGATTGGCGCAGAGGTCGCGGGGAGGAGAACTTGCCGGCGCGTCTGCGCAAACCTCGCAAGGAGCGTCACTGGATGGAGACCGACGACGAATTGGAGGGTTCTCCGGTGCTGTCACCCGATGGAACGATGTATGCATACATGCGCGATTACAACATCTATGTGTGCGATAAGGATGGCAACAACGAGAAGGCTCTCACCATGGACGGCACGTTGGCGCACTACTATAGTTGCTACATACAGTGGAGTCCGGATAGTAAAAAGATAAGTTTCTTAAAGGTGCGTCCGGTGAGCGAGAAGCGCTATGTGTACTATGTGGAGGCGGCTCCGTCTACCCAACTGCAACCCATACTGCACAAACAGGAGTACTGCAAACCGGGCGATGAACTGCCGTTCCATACACCTTATATAATAGATGTCACCTCCGGAAAGACTCTGGTGGGCGATACTCAATTGTGCGACCAACAGTACGAACTGCGCACTCCGCAGTGGAACAGCGATAGCAAGGGTATCACACTGGAGTACAACCAGCGCGGACACAAGATATTCCGCATCTTGGAGATGTCGGCCGAAACCGGCGCCATGCGTACCGTGGTGGAGGAATCGTCCAAGACCTTTGTAAACTATAGCCGCTACTTCCGCCACGATTTGGAGGATGGAAAACAGATTATATGGATGAGCGAACGCGACAATTGGAACCATCTATACTTGATAGATCGCCCGAGCGGTAAGGTGAAGAAACAAATCACCAAGGGCGCATGGGTGGTGCGCCGCGTTCTGAACGTGGACGAGGAGAACCAAACCGTCTATTTCACGGCGAGTGGGGTGAATCCTAAGGAGGATCCATACCAGGTACATTACTACCGCATAGGGTTCGATGGAAAGAATATGGTTGCCTTGACCCCTGCCGACGGAGAACACCGTGCCGAGTTTTCCGGCGATTATAAATACTTGGTTGACATCTACTCCAAGGTAGATGCGGCTCCTGTATGCGAACTGCGCGATGCTACTACCGGAGCGCTCATCAAGACGTTGGAAACTGCCGATATCAGCAAGTTGAAGGCGGCAGGTTGGACGGCTCCCGAGATATTCACGGCTCCGGGACGCGACGGAAAAACGGAGATGTGGGGCATCATACAACGTCCTTCCAACTTCGACCCGAACAAGAAGTATCCGGTGATTGAATACATCTATGCCGGACCCGGCGATGCTTATACTCCGAAGAGTTTCATGACCTACAATTGGAACATGACTCCCCTGGCCGACCTCGGTTTCATTGTGGTTCAGCTGGATGCTATGGGTACCTCCTATCGTGGCAAAGCGTTCGAGGATGTATGTTATAAGAACTTGAAGGATGCCGGTTTCCCGGATCGTGAGTGCTGGATAAAGGCGGCTGCCGCCAAGTATCCCTATATGGACGCCGACCGTGTGGGTATCTTCGGAGCCTCTGCCGGCGGACAGGAGTCTACTACAGCGGTACTGCTCCACCCCGATTTCTACAAGGCTGCCTACAGCAGTTGCGGTTGCCACGACAATCGTATGGATAAGATATGGTGGAACGAGCAGTGGATGGGATACCCCATAGACTCTTCCTACATGGAGTGTAGCAATGTGTACAATGCCCATAAGTTGACCCGACCGCTTATGTTGGTGGTGGGCGAACTGGACGACAACGTAGACCCGGCTTCCACCCTGCAGGTGGCAGCGGAACTCATCAAAAACAACAAGGATTTCGAGTTGGTGGTATTGCCCGGAGTTCACCACACCATGGGCGAGCGCTACGGCGAACACAAGCGTTTCGATTTCTTTGTCAAGAATCTGCTCAACGTGGTACCGCCCACCTGGAGCGAGGTAGAAGCGGCTACGAAGAAATAGCAACTATAAAACGCAGATTATAAGGAAATGATACATTGGGACCCTAAAAAAGTCACAATGTATCATTTTTTTATACTTTTGCATCAACTTTGATAGTTTCTATGGAGACAATATGCTATCTTTGCAACATGATTCGAATAATAATATACCAATAGAACGTTATGACATTTAAAGCAATTCTCGGAGCAACCATGCTTGCTTCGACCTTAGGTGCCTCGGCACAGAAAAGCATGACTCCACCGGAGGGTGGCAAAGCAATCAGCGACAACCTTATCGGTATCTTCTTTGAGGATATCAGCTCTTCGGCCGACGGCGGTTTGAATGCCGAACTAATACAGAATGGTTCCTTTGAATTCAATGCGAACGAGCGCGATGGTTGGGGACCTTCTACCGCGTGGCGTGTTATCCGTCCGGGACACTCCTTGGGCTACATCGAGACGCGTCAGGCGAACCCGATTCATGAGTACAACCCGAACTATATGCACCTGCAAACGGAACGTGTGGGTCACTACTACGACTACAAAGGCTGGAATGGTTTCGGACTGGAAAACAGTGGCTTCGATGGAATATCCGTAAAGAAGGGGGCTAAGTACGATTTCTCTGCCTTCTTCCGCAATACCGATGGTAAGAGCAAGGAGATTCGTGTAGCATTGGTTCTCCCGGGCAAGAAGGAGGATAAGATTCTGGCTGAGGATACACTGACGGTGAATTCTGATAGCTGGACCAAAGTATCTACCGTACTGACGCCTAACGAGGATTGCAAGAATGCCGTACTGCGTGTGCTCTCTCTCACCTTGGGAGAGGTGGATGTGGATATGATTTCGCTCCTGCCCGAGGATACGTATAAGGGACATGGTCTGCGTAAGGATTTGGCCGAAGCTTTGGAGGCGCTGCATCCCAAGTTCCTGCGCTTCCCGGGTGGATGTGTGGTTCACGGTGGTGGCGATGGCTTCTGGAACACCTATCGTTGGTGGAAGACCATCGGTCCCAAGGAGGAGCGTCAGGCGTTGAAGAACACATGGGGCTATCATCAGTCTATGGCTTTGGGCTATTTTGAGTACTTCCAACTCTGCGAGGATATGGGCATGGAGCCGCTGCCTATCTTGCCGTGTGGTGTGAGTTGTCAGGGTGCCAATGGTGGTTGGTCCATGCGCGACCAGGCACAAGATGCGGTTCCCATGAGCGAAATGGATGAATGGGTGGACGAGGCGCTGAACCTGATTGAGTGGGCAAACGGTGATGCTACTACCAAATGGGGCAAGTTGCGTGCCGCTGCGGGTCATCCCAAACCCTTCAACCTTAAGTATCTGGGTATCGGCAACGAGGAGCGCATCTCTCCGGAATTTGAGGAGCGTTTCAAGTATGTATACAATAAGGTGCAGGCTGCTCACCCCGAGATTACCATAGTGGGTACGGCCGGTCCGGGTTCTCACGCGGGAAACTCCGACTATGAAAACGGTTGGAAGCTGGCAGACGAGATTGGTTTGCCGATTATGGATGAGCACTACTACGAACGCCGTGACTATTTCTTGAACAGCAAGCAGTACGATAGTTATCCGCGCGATCGCAAGACGAAGGTTTACTTGGGTGAATATGCTGCCAAGGACAAGAAGTTGATCGATGCATTGGCCGAGGCCTTGTACTTGTTGCATGTGGAGCGCAACGCCGATGTGGTGACCATGACCTCCTATGCACCGCTGTTTGCGCGCAAGGGTGCCGAGAACTGGAACCCCGATTTGATCTACTTTGACAACGAAAAGCCTTATCTCACTTGCAGTTACTACGTGCAACAGATGTTCGGACTCTCCTCCGGTAATTACTACTACGGAGACTGTGTCACCATCAACGATGCCGATAAATATCAAGAGCAGACCGTTGTATTGGATACCAAGACACGTACCTTGTATGTAAAGATGTGTAATGCCGGCGAAAATGCCAAGACGGCTACCATCGATTTGTCCCGTTTCAAGACGCTGAAATCATCGGCTCAGAAGCGTACGCTCACCGGAAATCCGGAGGATGAAAACACCTACGAGAATCATCCGATTGCACCGGTCGATGAAAACGTCAAGGTGAAGAAGAATATGACCGTCGATTTGCCGGCATACACCTTCGTAATGTACACCATCAAGTTGTAAGAATACACTCTATATAGTTCGAACGGTAGGAAAGCACCCGGTGTGTTTTCCTACCGTTTGTTCCTTTTTTTACCCGGAAACAGCTCGTTGTTCACAAAATACCTCCTAAAAACATGAAACTCTCCTTTTTTTTTCGTACTTTTGCATGAAAGTTTCGAAACATAAGAAAGATTATTCATGAATATTATAGAAAAGATACAACAGGAGAAAAAGACAGCTTTCTCTTTCGAGATACTTCCGCCGCTCAAGGGAACGGGTATTGAACGTTTGTTCAACACTATTGATACGCTGAAGGAGTTCAATCCGCAGTATATCAATATAACCAACCACCGCAGCGAATATGTCTACAAAGAACTGCCCAACGGACTGTTTTCCAAAGAGAGAGTGCGCCGTCGCCCCGGTACGGTGGCTGTAGCGGCTGCAATACAAAACAAATACAACATACCGGTGGTTCCGCACCTTTTGTGTAGCGGATACACCCGCGAGGAAACGGAATATATGTTGTTGGACCTCCAGTTCCTGGGCATCACGGAGCTGTTGGTGCTGCGCGGTGATAAGGCAAAGGATGAACCTCGCTTTATCCCTACGGGTGACGGTTACAGCCATGCCACCGAACTGCAGGAACACATAAACCGTTTTAACAACGGATATTTTATTGACGGGACTCCTATTAAGAACCCGGGAACTCCGTTTTCTTATGGTGTGGCTTGCTATCCGGAGAAGCACGAGGAGGCGCCCAACTTGGAGGCGGACATGTTGATACTGAAGCAGAAGGAGGCGCTAGGTGCCAAGTATGCGGTTACCCAAATGTTCTTCGACAACGAGAAATACTTCCGCTTTGTGGAGAAGGCACGAGAGATGGGTATCACCATCCCTATCATACCGGGCATCAAACCGTTCGGCAAATTGTCTCAACTGAGCGTTATCCCCAAAACTTTCCACTTGGACTTGCCACAGGAGTTGGCGGTAGAGGCGGCTAAGTGCAAGAGCGATGATGATGCTAAGGCGCTGGGCGTGGAATGGACTACGGCACAATGTAAGGAGTTGATTGCTAACGGCGTGGAGAGCATACACTTCTATACCATCTCGGCTGTGGAGAGTATACGCAAAGTGGCAGAACAGATTTATTAAAAAAAGCAATAGGAGGACAAGCGAGTGAAATTCAGTGAGGTGATAGGTCAGCAGGCGGCAAAAGAACAGCTGCTGAAGATGGTCGAGGAGAACCGCATACCGCATGCGCTTATGCTGTGCGGCCCGCACGGCTGTGGTTCTTTGGCACTGGCACTGGCCTTTGCGAGCTACCTATTGTGCCCCAATAGCAAGGATGGAGAACCGTGTGGTACCTGCTCCACTTGTTACAAGTTGCGCAAACTGGAGCACTTGGATTTGCACTTTTCGTTCCCGGTTATCAACAAGGGGGGCGGTGGAGAAAAGAGCAGTACGAGCGATGACTATATGGGGGAATGGAGAACACTCCTCCTGGAAACGCCTTACATAGACATCAACCTTTGGCTTAGCCGTAGCGGTGGCGACAACAAACAGGCGCAGATTATGACATCCGAGGGCGATCGCATACAGAGCAAACTCGCCATGAAATCGTTCGAGGGCGAGTATAAGGTGTTGGTTATGTGGCTGCCGGAACGCATGAGAATAGAGTGTGCCAACAAGCTGCTGAAGATTATCGAGGAACCGCCTACCAAGACGATTTTCCTCTTGGTGAGCGAAAATCCGGAGGCGCTGCTCCCTACCATTTTGAGTCGTGTGCAACGCATCAACTTGAAGAAAATAGACGATGCTTCCATGGCGCAGGCGCTGATGCAGCACAACGGACTGGACGAGGCGCAGGCACACGAGGTGGCACACATCGCCAACGGCGATTATATAAAGGCGTTGGAGGTGCTACAGACCAATGAAGAGGAGGAACTTTTCTTCGACCTGTTTGTGCAACTCATGCGCTTGAGTTACATGCGCAAAATAAAAGATATGAAGATATGGAGCGAGCAGGTGGCCGCTATGGGACGTGAACGACAGAAGCACTTCCTTACCTACTGCCAACGATTGCTTCGAGAGAACTTCATGTACAATTTTCATCAACCGGAATTGGTGTACATGAATCGTCGGGAGAGCGACTTCTCTGTCAATTTTGCACGCTTCATCAACGAGAGAAATGTAATTAAAATAATGGACGAGCTGGACTTGGCACAGCGCGATGTGGAACAGAATGTGAATGCTAAGATGGTGTTCTTCGACTTTGCGCTCAAAATGATTGTTCTGCTCATTCAATAATATAGATTCATATATGGACGATTTTAAACTCAATAACGGCGAACGCGGACTCTGCTGCCGAGGATGCGGAAGACAAAACAGCCAGCTGAATACTTTCGACTGGTTGGCCGATATACCGGGCAACACGGAGTTGTGCGACTTGGTAGAGGTGCAGTTCAAAAATACTCGCAAGGGATACTACCGCAACAGCAACCACCTGGAGCTGAACAAGGGGGATATCGTGGCCGTGGAAGCAACGCCGGGGCACGATATCGGTACGGTGACGCTTATGGGTAAACTGGTACCTCTACAGATTAAGAAATCGGGCATGAAACAGGGTACGGAGATAAAACGTATCTATCGTAAGGCGCGCCCGGTGGACATGGAGAAGTTCGAGGAGGCGAAGGCAAAGGAGCACGACACTATGATTCGTTCTCGACAGATTGCCAAGTCCTTGGGACTGGAGATGAAGATAGGCGATGTGGAGTATCAGGGAGATGGTAACAAGGCGATCTTCTACTATATTGCCGATGGCCGTGTGGACTTCCGACAACTCATTAAGGTTTTGGCGGATGCGTTCCGTGTTCGTATCGAGATGAAACAGATTGGTGCTCGTCAGGAGGCGGGTAGAATAGGTGGTATCGGTCCGTGTGGACGCGAATTGTGCTGTGCTACCTGGATGAAGAACTTCGTTTCTGTTTCTACTACGGCGGCACGATTCCAGGATATCTCTCTGAACCCGCAGAAGTTGGCGGGACAGTGCGCGAAACTGAAGTGCTGCCTCAACTACGAGGTGGATAGCTACGTGGAGGCTGCGGGACGCATTCCATCCAAGGATGTGACTCTGCACACGCTTACGGGCGAATACTTCTTGTTTAAGACGGATATTCTGAGTGGCATGCTTACGTACTCTACGGACAAGAACCTGGCGGCCAACTTGGTGACCATTTCGGCTCGTCATGCTTTCCGCATCATCAGCATGAACAAGCGAGGCGAAAAGCCGGAGAGCTTGGAGGAGAACCCGACAAAGGAGGTTCCGGCATCTACCGACTTGCTCGACCAGGATAGCTTGACGCGCTTCGATAAGCATCGTAACAAGAAGAAACGAAGGGGCAACGACGACCGCCGCAAAGAACGTTCCAAGGAGACTGCAGAGGGTGTATCGAACGAAAAAAACGGCAACGAGAAGCCTAACAATAACGGTGAGGGACGCCCTGAACGCCGAAACGATGACCGTCGTGGCAGAGGTGACCGCAACAAACAGCGCAACCGGAACAACGGCGAGAACGGAAACAACCGGAACAATAGTGAGAACGGAAACGCTCGCAACAATGCCAACAGTGAGAACGGCAATGGAGAAAACGGGAACGGCAACGAAAACCGTAGACCCAACAACCGGAACAACCGAAACCGGAACAACCGCCGAAACGGTGAAAATGGTGCTCCCAACGCACCTCGCAACGAGAACAAACAGGGAACGAACAACAATCATGCTGCAGACAACAATGCGTAAGATTCTTTGTTTGATTCCTACCTTTATAGTATGTCTCCTCACTTCGTGCTACGATGAGGGGACATACTACCATCATTATGAGTCTGTCAACGGAGATGCATGGAACCAACGCGATACGCTCTTCTTCGACTTGGATACTCTGTGGGAAGATGCATCGCTCAGTCTTTCCGTGGGGTTACGTAGCAACACGCTCTATCCTTACCCTCTACTGGCTTTGGAAGCCCAAACCCAAGTACTGGACGGTAGCGATGCACAACGTGTACTCTATTCCAAGAAAGACACGCTGAACGTGGAGATGTACGACGAAAAAGGACATTCGCTACACGATGGACTCTCCTTTCAACAAACGGAAATCCCCTTGCGCACCTTCCGTATGCACAAAGGACATATATGCCGTGTTTCCATACGGCACATTATGCGGAGAGAAGAAATTCCCGGAATAAAAGATGTGGGCGTTAAGGCGACGTTTTCAGACCACGTCCGGCATCGATTCGCAGGAATACGAAAAGAAGAATAGTGAAGCCCCACAATGAGGAACCTCCGTAACTGAAGAAGGGTAACGGGATTCCTATCACGGGGGTCAATCCCAACACCATTCCTACATTGATAAAGACGTGGAAGATGAAGATACTCAAAAGCGAGTATCCATAGATGCGTCCGAATGCTTGCGTTTGCCGTTCGGCCAGATGAAGGAGTCGAAGGATTAACGCAAGGAAGCCTACCAATACGGCCGAGGAACCGACAAAGCCTTGCTCTTCGCCCACGGTACAGAAGATAAAATCGGTCTCTTGCTCGGGCACATACTTCAACTTGGTTTGCGTGCCGTTCAAGAATCCTTTTCCCTTCAGTCCACCGGAACCTATGGCAATCTTACTCTGGTTTACGTTGTAACCGGCTCCTGCCAAGTCGTCCTGCAGCCCCAACAGCACCTTAATACGAACCTGTTGGTGAGGCTCCATCACACGGTTCAGCACCATATCTGCCGAGTAATAGAAGGCTGCACTGCCCAACGCAAATACAGCAATCAAATAGTAACTCAACATGCGTTCACGCAGGAAAACATAGCACAGATAAATAACCAGTATGAAAACGAAAGAGAGTTGAATCCAAGTAATATCGAACGGAATGACATACTGCGAAAAGAGCAACAGTAGGATATTGCACACCAAAACTCCCGTTAGGATATTCCATAAATAGGTACGTTTCTTGGTGTATACCGCAACGAATCCTGCACTGAAGAGCTGTATCATCATGAGTACCAACGACTCTCCCAACGAAGTGGAGGTTCGTCCTATCATATCGCCGTCGAACCGCACGCCCACCACAAAGTAGAATACGGCAGCTACACCGGTAAAGAGGATACACCCGGGCATGCCTTCACGATAGAACATCAGGAAGAAAGAGGTATATACCAACGCCGAACCTGTCTCTTGTTCCCCTACAATAAGCGCCATGGGGAGCAAGACAATCCCCACCGCCTTGGCAAAACAGATGGGTTTGTTGATATCGAAACCGTATTTTCCCATGGTTGCGGCCAGCATAAGTACCGTACCGAACTTGGCAAACTCGGCCGGCTGCACCTTGAGGACACCCAGATTCAACCACGAATGGGAGCCCTTGGTATTGGGCGCAATGAAGATGGTAACAAGGAGCAACACCATAAACGCCCAATAGATGAGGTTGGAGAAGGTCTCGTAGAAGCGATCGTTGCTCGATAGAATACCCACTGCCAATACCAACGCGGTAGCAATCCACACAATCTGCTTACCCGAAGTGGTGGCAAAAGAGAAAAAGTCCATCTCTCCGTAGTTGTACGTTGCACTACAGATACTGAACCATCCACCTACTACCAGGCCGATATACAAAAGGATGGTAACCCAATCCAATGACATCCAATAGCTACGTTGACTATCTCGCCTTTGTTCCATATTCTATATGTCTGTTTTGGAAATGCTCCGCCTTAGCCTCACTGGCGGCTGAAAGCTTTCCGTTTATATATTTCTCCATGATGAGTGCACCGATAGGTACTCCGTAGTCGGCACCCCATCCTCCGTTCTCTACATACACGGCTACGGCTATCTTTGGGTTGTTCATGGGGGCAAATCCCATAAACACGGAGTGGTCGTGTCCGCGGTTCTGCGCCGTACCGGTCTTACCGCACACTTCGTACCAAGGGTTGTTGGCACTGCGACAGGTTCCGCCCAGCACACTCTTGCGCATTCCCTGCACTACCTTCTCGTAGTTCTCGGCCGACACTTTTGTGTAATGACGGTTGGAATAGAGGGTGTCCAACGGTTCTCCTTGTACCTCCTTCACTACGTGAGGTACTTTGTAGTAACCTCGGTTGGCAATGGTTGCTCCCAGGTTGGCTATCTGCAAGGGGGTGAGTGTCACCTCACCCTGACCTATGGAGATGGAGATGACGGTAAGTCCGTTCCAGCTGCCCTTGTATGCTTTGTCATAGAAGGCGGCATTGGGAATCATACCGCGTTTCTCACCGGGCAGGTCTATACCCAACTTATATCCGAAGCCCATGGATACCATGTAGTCCTTCCACACGGTCATGGCATTTTGCACGTTTCCGTACTTATGACTGCCCAACATGTGGTAGAGTCCCCAACAGAAATATCCGTTGCAGGAGGTGGCTATGGCGGGGATAAGTGGCAAGGGTGCCGGGTGTCCGTGACAACCCACCTTCAATCTCCCAAAGCGGAATCCGTGGGAACAAGGATAAGAAGTGCCTTCCGAGATGATGCCTTCCTGCAGGAAGGTAAGACCTTGAGATGTCTTAAACGTTGAACCCGGAGGATAGAGTCCCATGATGGCTCGGTTCAAGAGCGGCACTTTGTTGTCCTCCTGCATCTCCTTCTGGCTCTTACCGCGTTGGCGTCCCACCATGACACGCGGATCGTAGGAGGGGGCGGAAACCATACAAAGCACTTCGCCGGTAGAGGGTTCTATGGCAACAATACTGCCCAACTTTCCCTCCATAAGTCTTTCACCGAGTTGTTGCAACTCTATGTCGATACTCAACGTAAGGTTCTTTCCGGGAACCGGACGGGTATCCATCTTGCCGTTCATGTAGTGTCCCTGAATACGTCCTTTGGCATCGCGCAGAAGTATTTGGACGCCCTTCTCGCCGCGGAGTTGCTTTTCGTAGGAACGCTCCACACCGGTTTTACCTATGTAGTCGCCGCGCTGGTAGTAATTGTCCTCCTCCATCTCGCTCATAGAGACTTCGGCCACATCACCCAGGACATGGGCCGCATTGGGATACTCATACTGGCGAACCGTACGTTGCTGTACGTAAAAACCGGGGAATTTAAACAGTTTCTCTTGGAAACAAGAAAACTCTTCGGGCGACAGTTGGGTCATGAACAGCTGTTGCGTATATCGGGAATAACCGGGATTACGATAGGAATCCTTCACCTCGTTCATGCGTCGGATGTAATATTCCTTCGTGATACCCAAGGTATTACAAAAATCCAAAGTATCCAACCCCATCTGTTCGTTCATTACCACCATCAAGTCGTAAGAGGGTTGGTTGTAGACAAGCAGTTTTCCCTGACGATCGCGTATGGCGCCGCGAGCAGGGAACTGTATACGTTTCAAGAAAGCGTTGGAGTCGGCGTTTTTCTTGTAGTCGTCGCTCATAAGCTGGAGCGTAAACAAGCGAAGACAATAAACGGCCACTATGAGGATAGCAATACCCCCAATCACGAACTTTCTATTCTGCAAATGTTTTTGCTGTTCCATAACACACTCTCCTATCCTGCTTTATGCATGGTTTCCATGAGAACGACTGTTGCGCAGGGCATCGAGTGCCAACAGAATGATATAGGTAGATACCGTTCCGATACCTATACGTATTCCCCATTCTGCCCACGAAACAAAGCTAAACAGTTCGAGAGTGGAAAAGACCACACGGTGCGCCAACACCAACAAGAATACGTAGAGCATATAGCTCCATACCGTCATGCTATGGAAAGAGGGTGCGAAATCGTCGGCCGCATCCTTGGGAATGACCCATCCCAGCACCACCGGTTGGATGAGAGCCAGGAAGGTAGCCGATGCAGCGCCCAGTCCCGGCGTATTGGCAAAGATATCCATGATGAGTCCCACCGCGAAACCTATGAGTAGCACCACCGAACGGGGAACATCGCGCGCGAGCATGATGATAATATATATATAAGGTAACAAGACGATGTCATCCCACAAGTACAAGTGATTGAACACCAACACTTGTGCCAACATGAGGGACAAAATCCACACCAATCTGCCTAAAACCATCTTTACCATCTCGCCATTCCGTTTTTATAATTCATCCTCCAAGGCTTCCGCTTTCTCCTGCAGATTCATGATTTCCTTCTTGTGGAAGTTCTTAATCACACACACATCGCGCAGACGCGCAAAGTCGGTAGACAGGTGTACACGAACCAAATAGGAAGTCCCATTATTGGAATTGAATACCTTGTCGACCTTACCCACAAAAACACCCTCGGGGAAGATTGAGGAGAAACCGCTGGTTTCCACCACCTCGCCCTTCTTCAGCTTGGCGTGTCGAGGGATGTCGTTGAGGAAAACGTGCATGGGGTCCTTACCGTCCCATTGCAGGGAACCGAAGTACTTCCCGTTGCGCAAGCGTGCACTTATCTTACAATTCTGATTCAACAAAGGCAACACAAGAGAATAGTGAGTAGATACCGCATAGACTATGCCCACCACACCGGTGCCACAGACCACACCCATATCTTCCTCTATACCCTCCATCTCACCTTTATCGATGACCATATAATTGTTTTTATGGACAATAGAATTGGAGATAACACGTGCATCCACCAACGTATAGTCCTTGAGGGTTCTTTTCTGCACGGAGTCTACTTTGTGTTCTACATCTACGCCTTTTTCCTGCAAAAGGGTTTGTAGATAGTTTACCTTCTGCTCCAAGAACAGATTGCGCCGCGTAAGCGCACGGTTCACCTCTCCCAAAGAAAAATAGGAGGCCACCTCCGACTCCCACACATAGACCTTACCGGCCACAGCGTTTGCCGACGTAAACCACACACTCCCCTGGAAGAAGTTGAACTGGATCAATAATATAATACTAAAGGTTTCTAATCCGAAGAATAGAAACCAATAGTTTTTACGTGCAAAAAAATCAAGTATTCCCCGCATTAACGCATCAAGCAAGAGAAATCGTTAATCTTCTTCAGCGCTATGCCGGTACCCTTAGCTACACAGTGCAACGGGTCCTCTGCTATGTGGAACGGAATATTGAGCTTGCCCTGCAAACGGGTATTGAGTCCGCGCAACAAAGCACCACCGCCGGCCAAGTAGATACCGTTCTTTACGATATCGGCATACAACTCGGGAGGAGTGTTCTCCAGTGCACTCAGCACGGCCGTCTCAATCTTAGCCACACTCTTCTCCAAGCAGTGTGCAATCTCCTGATAGCATACCGGAACCTCCATCGGGAGAGCCGTGATACGGTTCGGACCGTGAACCACGAAGTTTTCGGGAGCATCGCTACCCAAATCGGTTACAACGGCACCTACGTTTATCTTAATACGCTCGGCCATACGCTCACTCACCTTCACATTGTGCTGACGGCTCATATAATCCAAAATATCGGCAGTAAAGTCGTCTCCCGCTACACGGATAGAGTTGTTCGTAACGATATTACCCAAAGAGATAACGGCAATTTCCGTAGAACCGCCACCTATATCAACAATCATGTTACCCTCGGAAGCCTCCACATCGATACCGATACCGATAGCAGCTGCCATAGGCTCATGAATCAAATAAACATCGCGACCGCCTGCATGCTCTGCAGAGTCACGAACTGCACGCAGTTCCACCTCGGTACTACCGGAAGGAACACCAATCACCATACGCAAGGATGGAGAGAAAAGACGGTGACCTGTGTGTACCATCTTTATCATACCACGCATCATCTGCTCGCACGCATTGAAATCGGCAATTACACCACTACGCAACGGACGGATGGTACGAATCTTGTCGTGCGTTTTTTCATACATCAATTTAGCCTTCTCGCCTACTGCTATCATCTTGTCGGTCTTTGCATCGAGTGCAACGACAGAGGGCTCGTCCACCACAATCTTACCATCACTGGTAATAATGGTGTTCGCAGTACCGAGGTCCATGGCTATGTCCTGAATAAAAGAAAAGAATCCCATACTTATTCTGCCTTTATCTCTTTAGTATTGCTTTAAATCTTATTTATCAGCCTTATGCTTTTTCAAAATAGTTGTGAATAGCTGTATCGTAGTGGCTGCTTACACCAAATGCACGGGTTGCAAAAGCGCGACGCTCTTCAATCTCTGTTTGCGCGCCCTTCTTGTCCAGAATCTCTTGGAGCATAGCATACTCGGCCTTGCTCGGAACGATGACAACATCGTTGAAGTTCTTGGCTCCGGCACGAATCAGGGAGATTCCGCCTATATCAATCTTCTCTATGATATCCGCCTCGCTTGCACCGCTCGCTACAGTAGCCTCGAATGGATACAAATCCACGATAACCAAATCTATGGCAGGGATTTCGTACTGCTGCATCTGCTGTACATCACCTTCCAAACCGCGACGGCCTAAGATACCGCCAAAGATTTTAGGATGCAACGTCTTAACGCGTCCACCCAAGATACTGGGATATGTAGTGATATCCTCAACCTTTTCGCAGGGGTAACCCAGTCCCTCAATGAACTGACGAGTACCACCGGTAGAGAGGAATGTAACGCCTTCCTCGTGCAACTTAGCCAGCAAATTTTCCAATCCATCTTTGTGGAATACGGAAATCAACGCGGTCTTGATTTTTCTTGTTTCTGCCATAATCCTGATAAACCTTATTGTTTGAGGGTGCAAAGTTATAAAAAAAAGGGATTATATCCGCAGAAAAACAAGACAAAAAACGATAGAATAAAAAAAAAGTATTTAAGATTGCTCTTAAACACTTTCACAACACAACAAACATCCAACAAAAGTTTGGAACTTTATGGTAGCGAGAAAGGGACTTGAACCCTTGACCTTCGGATTATGAATCCGACGCTCTAACCGGCTGAGCTATCTCGCCATCGCTGATTTGCGGGTGCAAAGGTAGACATTATTTCCTTACCCACCAAACAAATCGGACACTTTTTCGCAAAAAAGTTGATTTTTTCGACCGTTTTGTTTCTTCACCTTATATATAATACCGGCTCTCTCCAACTTTATTGAAAGATTTCGATTCTTTATCGCCACTACGTATGCACACGAGGAGGTATGCTGACCGGAAAACACATTACCGGAATCGCTCCGCCGAAACAGCTCCATTGAAATCATAGAATTAAAAACCACACTCTGGAACCGTATTGTAGAAAAGCGCATCGGAATCCTAAATAAGAACAAATCGCACATTCCAAATCTGCATATTGGATAAATAATAATGTATTTCTTTGCTCTTGTGCCTTTTTTTGGCTAACTTTGCACACGATTTTAAAATTAATTGGAGGACATACGGAAACATATATATAGAATAGGGATGATAAAGAAATTGGACCTTTTTGTGGTGAAGGCGTTCTGTCTGCTTTTTGGCGGTACATTCTGCGTCTGTTTGTTTGTGTTCCTTATGCAACTTACGTGGCGTTATATGGAGGAGTTGATTGGAAAAGGTCTCTCCCTCGATGTTCTCGCCAAGTTCTATAGCTACGCAGCTCTCACCCTTATTCCGGACTCCCTGCCCCTGGCCATCTTGTTGGCAGCTCTTATGACATTCGGCAACTTCGGTGAACGACTGGAGCTCCTCTCCATGAAGGCGGCCGGCATTCCGCTCACCACCATCTTCCGCCCCCTCATCATCCTCTGCTTATTGTTCACGGGAGTCTCTTTCTATTTCCAGAACGTAACCTCCCCCCATGCACAGACGAAGTTGATTCTTCTCACCTACTCCATGAAACAGAAATCTCCGGAATTGGAGATTCCGGAAGGAGTATTCTACAACAATATTCCCGGATTCAATATCTACGTACAGAAGAAGGATGTGGAGACCGGTATGCTCTACGGAGTGATGATTTATCGCAACGGTGAGACAACCAACAACACGGAGATAGTGCTGGCCGATTCCGCTCGCATGCAGACCACCGCCGATAAGGGGCACCTGAAACTGACGCTCTACAACGGAGAACGATTCCGCAACATGCAGACTCCGCGCGGTACCATGGCCAATGCCAACGTGCCGTATATGCGAGAGAGTTTTATAAAGGAGGTGGATATGTTGACGTTCGACAACGAATTCAACATGGCCAGCGACGACCTGATGGACGGTGACCCTCGCTCCATGAACATGTTGGAGATACGAGAAAACGTAGACAAGATCAACGCAAGATACGACAGCATAGGACAAACCTATCTCAACGACTTGAACGTACGTCTGCAGCGCGGCGAGGATGCAACGCCCACCACCGCTGCCCGTCAAGACGAACTTCCGGAGCGACAGACGTTGGAAACCGGAACTACCGGATGGGTACGCACCACGACCCATGCCGATGGCAGCACCACCATGGAACAGGTGTCGGCAGACAACGAAGTCGTAGCCACCACAACCATAGCCCCGAAAGCGGGAGCCGGCAAGAAGACAACCGCCAAGGCAAAAGAGAACACTAAAGCAAACGAAGCGGCGAAACCCACCGTGGTCAACCTCGACAGCATACTGAACTCCCTCCCGGTAGACAAGCGAACGGCACTTATCTCCAACGCACTCACCCGCGTACAGTCCGCCCGTTCCGATTTGGAGTTTAAAGCAATGAACACACAAGACGCCGATGCCGCCATTCGTCGTCACTGGATAGAATGGAACAAGAAGATAACCCACTCCATCTCCTGCATCATTTTCTTCTTTATCGGAGCCTCTCTGGGCGCCATTGTCGGTAAGGGAGGATTGGGTGTGCCGGTCATCATCTCGGTCATCTTCTACATTCTCTACTTCATAGTAGACATCACCGGCACCAAGATGGTACGTGCCGGAGAGTGGGCCATATGGTTCGGCATGTGGATAAGCACCTTCATGTTGCTGCCGGTGGCCGTATTCCTTACCTACAAGGCCAACAGCGATTCGGCCATCTTCAACACAGACGGTTACCGCTTGTTCTTTGCCAAGATTATGGGACTGCGCTCCTCCCGCCATCTGGTACGCAAGGAGTTCTCCCTGGCCGATCCCGATTTGGAGGCTGCCAAGACAGAGATGGACGCTATCTCCGCCGATTGTGCCACCTACCTCAAAGAGCACAAGTTGCTCAAGTGGCCCAGCTACATACGGCTGTTCTTTAAGAACGAAGACGACACCGCCATCGAAGCACTCAGCGAACGTCTGGAGCGCCACATAGAACACATGGCCGACAGCCGCGATGCCCGTTTGGTGGCACGCCTCAACAACTACCCGGTGCTCTCCGAGAGAGCCCACACCCGCCCCTTCCATAATTATAAATGGAACCGCGTGTGCGGAGTGTTCTTCCCCCTGGGCATTGTGTTATACATACGAATCATACGTTTTCGTGTTCGCCTATACCGCGATTTAAAGCAGATACAGCGAACCAACGAGAAGCTAAAAGAATATATAGAGAAGAGTAAAGTAGATTAATAAAGAAAAGGTAAAGATATATGGGAAATTTTGCACTCAACACCATTGAGGAGGCGATAGCAGACTTCCGAGAAGGGAAATTTGTCATTGTCGTGGACGACGAAGACCGCGAGAACGAAGGCGACTTCATCACAGCCGCCGAGACCATAACACCCGAGAAGGTCAACTTCATGTTGCAGAACGGACGAGGTGTCCTTTGTGCCCCCATCACCATCTCACGATGCAAGGAGTTGGGATTGCCGCACCAGGTAGACGACAACACCTCTATGTTGGGCACTCCGTTTACCATCACGATAGACAAGTTGGACGGATGCACCACCGGTGTGTCTGCAGCCGACCGTGCCGCCACCATCCGTGCACTTGCCGATGGTAGCAGTACCCCCAAGACCTTTGGACGTCCCGGCCACATCAGTCCGCTCTACGCACAAGACAACGGCGTATTGCAACGCTCCGGCCACACCGAGGCAGGTGTCGACATGGCACGTCTGGCAGGTTTGCAACCGGCTGCGGCTCTTATCGAGATACTGAACCCCGATGGCACCATGGCACGTATGCCGCAGTTGCAGGAGGTTTCCAAGAAGTTTGGCATTAAGATTATCACCATTAAAGACCTCATTGCGTATCGTCTGCAGAAGGAGACGTTGGTAGAGCGCGGTCCGGAGGTAGATATGCCCACCGCCTACGGCCACTTCCGCGACATCACCTTCCGTCAGGTAGACAACGGATTGGAGCATGTAGCCCTCATCAAGGGAACATGGGAACCCGATGAACCCGTTTTGGTACGCGTACACTCCTCTTGTGTAACCGGCGATATCTTTGGCAGTCAGCGTTGCGACTGCGGCGAACAGCTGCACCGCTCCATGCGCATGATCGAAGAGCAAGGCAAGGGTATTGTACTCTATATGAACCAAGAAGGTCGTGGCATAGGTCTTTTCAACAAAATGAAAGCCTATAAATTGCAAGAAGAGGGAGAAGACACAGTGGATGCCAACCTGCATCTCGGTTTCAAAGCCGACGAGCGCAACTATGGTGTAGGCGCCCAGATACTCCGCATGTTGGGCGTGCGCAAGATTCGTTTGCTCACCA
>CAZUTW010000027.1:0-22146 GCA_964623295.1 uncultured Bacteroidaceae bacterium
GGGTAATCAAAGCCACATTGAAGATGTTCATACCGGTACCACCGAAAATCTCCTTAGCGAAGATTACGGAGAATGCGGTAGCTACGGCAATCATCCACAACGGACAACCTACCGGAACAATCAACGGAATAATCATACCGGATACCAGGAATCCCTCCTGAATTTCCTCGTTCTTCCACTGAGCCACAACGAACTCAATACCCAAACCTACTACATAAGATACGATAATCTTAGGCAGCACAGCCAGGAAGCCATATGCAAAAATCTCCAGGAAGCTTGCCGTAGCCAGCGTACCTGCAGCAGCATAGTTCTGATAACCCACATTGTACATACCAAAGAGCAATGCGGGAATCAAAGCGATTACCACGAACGACATGATGCGCTTGCTGTCGATGGCGTCGTGTACGTTCACACCGCTCTTACTCGTAGTGTTCGGGACAAAAAGGAATGTCTCGAAACCGTCGAATACGGAGCGAAAGGCGTGAAGCTTGCCTCCCTCTTCAAAGTTCGGCTTTATCGAATCGATATATTTTCTTAACGCGTTCATATTAATATACTGTGTTATTAAGCCATTTCCTTACGCAACATATCGAGACCTTCGCGCACGATACGCTGCAACTCCATCTTAGAGGAACATACAAACTCACAAACGGCAAAATCCTCCGGAGCCACTTCGTAGATACCAAGTGCCTCCATGCGATCGATATCGCCTGCGATGATTGCCTTGATGAGCTGCTCGGGATAGATATCCATAGGGAATACCTTATCGTACTCACCGCTCATAATCATGTGACGCTCACCTCCCTTGATGCGGGCATCGAGAGTGTACTCCTTCTTGGGGCACAACCAACTGAAGTAGCTACGGCTGGTAGAGAACTCATTGAAACGAGGAGCAATCCAACCCAACAATTCGTGTACGTCATCACCCTCCGGAATGACCGTTACTTCGGTTGCATGAGCATTGAGGAATGCTTTAGCATCGCACTTCTTACCGGTGAGTACATTACCGTTGATGATACGGTTGTTACCCTCTTCGAGACGGCCGGTAAGCAATCCTTCGAGAGACTGTCCCACACGTACGCGAGCATACGCAGGCTCCTTTACCTGAGAACCCACCAACGCGATAGTACGAGTAAGATCTACCTGACCGGAATTAAAGAGATGACCAATAAAGATAACCTCTTCTGCACCTACGGTCCAAACCACTTCTCCCTTGTTTACCGGATTCAGATGGTTGATCTGCACACCAACATTACCGGCAGGAGCAGCACCATCGAACACATTCAAACTCACGCTCTTTGCAGAAGTCAGTGCATGATGACTCTGCTTAGCACCTATGCCCAAGCTTACCGGAGCAATCTTGGAAAGCGCTGTAAGTCCGGTCTGGAAATCGTTCTCCTTACCGGTGAGCACAAATTCGAAATCGGCTGCCAACGGCATAGTGTCAAAGGCAGACACAAAGATTCCCTTTGGAGTATCTGCAGGAGACGCCGTAACAGCATAAGGACGCTGCATGATATAGCCGAACAATCCAGCCTCCAGCAGGGCGTTCTTAACCTCCTCGCCACTCAAAGAATCCACACTCTTTTTCCCGAAGTCTGCGTATTCTTGCTGTTCATCGGCTTGCACCTGTATGCTCAGCAATTTTCTACGTTCCCCACGCTCCACAAGTACCACTGTACCGCTCACGGGAGATGCAAACTTCACTGAGGGTTGCTTCTTGTCAACAAACAAGGCTTCCCCGGCCTTTACCTTCTCACCCTCCTTTACAACTACCTTGGGGGTAACTCCTGTAAAATCATCGGGAACCAATGCATAGATTCCGGATGCATTTACGGAAATCACTTCCTTCTTAGCTGCACCTTTCAGGTTGATGTTCAGGCCTTTGCGTAACTTAATTACATTTGCCATATATAAAATATAAAATTGTTTTAGTTCTAAAACGATGCAAATTTACGTAAAAAAGCAGAGAAAAAGAAGAAAATATCCAATGAAAATTCGTACTTTTGCAAAAAAGATACTTTTGTATCATTTAGTAACGATATTATTAAACGATTTAGATATATAATACCACGGATTGTAGGAGCGATTCTCGCCCTACTGATTCTTACGCTGTCGGCACTGCAGTTGCCGATAGTGCAATGTGCGTTGTCCGGTCGCATAGCTGACTTTCTGGGCGATTATTTACAGACGGAAGTAACGATTGATCGAGTGGATTTCGGATGGATGAACCGCATTACACTCGATGGCGTTCGCATAGAGGACCAACACCACGAGGAATTGCTTAAGGTTCGACGAATATCGGTAAAGATGAATCTGCCGGCGCTCATTGGGGGAAAGGTGAAGATTTCTACGGCACAGCTGTTTGGTGCTCGTGCCAATCTATACAAGACACATCCGGATAGTCTACCGAACTATCAGTTCTTCTTGGATGCGTTTGCGTCTAAAGATACAACTTCGGAAAAGAAGACGGATATACAGATTCGTTCAATCTTTTTGCGCAACTTGAATATTTCTTACAATTTACGCTACAAAGAAAAGACTCCAGGTCGCTTCAATCCGGCGCATATTCGTATTTCCGATATGAATGGAAACGTTCGATTGAAGACTTTCACAAACGATTCTCTTAATCTATCGGTAAAGAGGTTGCGTTTTCGTGAGGAAACATCGGGGCTGGAACTGGGCGAACTTTCGTTTGCAATCCAGAGCAACCATCGTAAAGCAAAGTTAGAGCATTTTCTCGTTAAAATGCCACATTCATCTATTACTCTTGATGATACAGATATTAACTTCAACCTTTCCGAAAACACCGGGGACCTTTCTTCCGTGCTGTCTTCCATAGAGACGCACTTAGTCTTACGAGCACATCCGTTCAACCCGCAAGACCTGAATTCTATTCTATCCATCCCCCTTGCAGCCAACCGGAATATCGACTTGGATGCCGAAGTAACAACCTCGGACGGACACATCCGACTAAACCAATTTACCCTTCGCTGTGCCGACGATATTCGAATAGAAGCCAATGGCGAACTTACGCACAAAAATTTCAACAAAGAGACGCTGTCGGCCAACGGGCAACTTAAGGAACTCTCCATCACACCGGAGGGCTTTTTCCTATTGGCCGACTGCTTACCGGCAGCCGACAGCATACTGCGTACCATTCAATCGCGCGTAGGAGAGGTGCACATAAGCGGTTCCGGTTCGTGGAGCAATCATACATCAGATGCTCTATTAAACATAGAATCTCCACGATTCACCGCCAAGATAAATGCATTCTATGCACAGGACGGCACTTTTAGCGGTTCTCTCTTCGGTCAGAATATAGACGTTGCTGCGCTCATCGCAAGCGATGAACCGCTCCACGTGGAACAGGCCGAAATCTCGGTCGAGGGGAAGGCGACATCTCGAGATGCACTACAGGCAAAAGCCAACGTTCAGTTGCACGACATCGCCTATAAGAGCCACAACTACAAGGAGGTAAGCGCACAGGCCATCTACTCTCCCGAAAGAATCACGGCCAACGTCGAGATGAACGACCCTTATGCCAACCTTTCCGTAGATGCCGCTCTGCAAACGATGAACGAGCAACGACGATTACAGTTGGTGGCGGATGTACAGGACCTTAATCCGGACATGCTCAACCTAAGTTCCAAGTATCCGAACACCACCTTTGGACTCCACCTATCTGCCGATGTGCAGGGAACGAACCTTGAGGATGCTTTGGGCGAAGTACACCTGCGAGATTTCCAAATGCGAAATGGAGAGCAACTCTCCGAGTTGAACCACTTTGACCTAAACCTTTCTCACACAGATGCGGGTAAGGAGTTGCTTTTGGAGAGCGATTTCATGACGGCCCACGTATTGGGAACATATCAGTACGCCACTTTACCACAGTCGATTCGCAGAATGGTTGAGCGACAACTGCCCAACCTCTTCCCTACTCTTGCGGCTCAACAGCCTACGGACAATCAGTTGACATTCAACATAGAGATGCAACCAAACCGTTGGTTGAACGACCTGCTAAAGGTGCCACTATTGATACAAGAACCAGTCACTGTGCAGGGAGAACTCAACGATCGTCTCAATACCTTCTCCTTGGCCGTGGATGCACAAGAAATAGAATACAACAAGGAAATGTTGCGCGACATGAAACTTCGTTGCAATACACTCACCAACCATATAGCATGCAACCTGCAAGTAGAGAAGAAGATGGGTAAGTTACCCATTCTCTTCCACTTAGACAACGAACTATACAACAACATGTTCGTATCACATCTCTACTGGAACAACGATTCCCTTGCGAACTACAATGGAGACATCAACCTTTCCACCTACCTCTTTAAGGACTTTAATCGAAACACCGCAGCACAAGTGAGTGTACACCGTTCACAGTTCTGCATCAACGATAGTACGTGGAGAATAGAGCCCGCAGTTATTAGCCACGAAAACAACCAGTTACGTGTCAGCGACTTCCAGATGCATCACGCCAAGCAATCGGTACACATAAACGGAGTTGTAGCCAAAAACAGCGATGAGCTGATAGAAGCCAACCTACGCGATGTGAATCTGGAATACGTATTTAATCTCGTCAACTTCCACTCGGTAGACTTCAGCGGATTGGTAACAGGTAAGTTGACCGCCGGTCAACTCTTCTCGGAAAAACCCGCTTTGAACGGGCATGTCAACGTATCCGACTTCCGTTACAACAACGCTTATATGGGAAATCTCGATTTGAAAGCCGGATTCGATTTGAAAGAAGTATCTCTCTCACTCGACGGTACCATACTCGACCCCATCAACTCCGCCAGCGTACACGTACTTGGATACGTAAATCCCGGAAGCAACCACAACGGACTCGACCTGAACATAGACGCTCTAAATGCCAACATGGGATTCCTAAACGGCTATATAGATGGAGTCATCAACGATATAGAAGGAAGAGGAACCGGACATATTCGTGTCTTTGGTCCGCTGAAAACCATCAACCTGGAAGGAGAAGCGACAGCCAATGTAGAGGGAGTTGTTCCCGCACTGAACACCAAGTACCGAATACAAGATCTCAAGATAGACCTTGTACCCGACCGACTTACCTTCAATCCTGCCACTCTCTACGACCGCTACGGCAACAGCGCCACGGTATCCGGGACACTACTCCACGAGGCTTTGCATAAGCTGAGTTATCACTTCGATGTAAAAAGCGACAACATATTGGGCTACGACACACAAGGAGATGCACACGAACTCTTCTGGGGCACCATTTTTGCCGGCGGCGACGTACACATCAACGGCGAACCGGGAGAGGTAAACATAGATATAGCAGTAAGCACCAAAGACAACTCCGTGCTCACATACAACGCTACCCACCCCGACGACCTTAGCAGCGGAACCTTCATCACCTTCCGCGATAAAAACCAAATCGAAGAAGAGAACGAAGTTGATGTTCGCAGTAAGATGCAATCGGCCATGGAATCCATCGGTTCCAATGTCTACATAAACTTCGATGTTAACGTAGCCTCCAGCGGTACCGTTAAGGTTCTCATGGATGCCAAAAGCGGTGACTATATAGCACTCAATGGAAACGGACATCTCACCGCCTCCTTCTATAATAAAGGTGCGTTCAACATGTATGGACTCTATGAAATAACAGACGGAATCTATAAACTCTGTATACGAGATGTAATACACAAAGACTTCAAGTTCCGTAACGGTAGTAAAATCGTGTTCAACGGCAACCCCATGCAAGCCAACTTGGATATGAAGGCCACCTATTTGGTTCCCGCTGCCTCGCTCAACGACCTGAACGCGGGTGTTACCTTCAGTCAGAACGCTGTCAAAGTAAACTGCATCATGAACCTCACGGGAAAGGTAGAACAACCCATTGTAAACTTCGATTTCGAACTGCCCAACGTAAGCAGCGATGAGGAACAGATGGTACGCAGCCTTATTGCCACAGAAGAAGACCGCAACATGCAGGTAATCTACCTTCTGGGTATAGGACGTTTCTACACCTATAACGCCAACAGTACCCAAAGCAACCAATCTACCGCTGCCATGAACTCCATCCTATCCAACACCCTGAGCGGACAAATAAACGAAACCCTGTCCAATGTGATAGGCAATCGCAACTGGACCTTCGGAACCAACCTTAGTACCGGTAGTGACGGATGGAACAGCATGGATATAGAAGGATTGGTATCCGGCAGTTTCCTGAACAACCACTTGTTGTTCAATGGTAACTTTGGATATCGCGAACAAAACATGACCAACAATGGCAACATCATCGGCGATTTCGACATACAATGGTTCCCCTTTGCTACAGACCGCATCAGTTTAAAGGGATACAGCGAGACCAACGATCGCTACTTCACAAAATCGGCACTCACCACTCAGGGCGTTGGTATCGTGTGGAAATACGACTTCAACAACTGGCGCAAACTCCTCCCCTTTAAACACAGCAGCCAATCCACCCGCTCCAAAAACGTCAAGGATTCCATTCAATAGGAAATCAAAGAAAAGAAATGTCCACGCAGGTGCTCTTTGCGTGGACATTTCCTTATTATATAGGATTCAAGTTTTGGATTTACGTGTAATCACCCACGAATTCGTACACGCGCCTATATGTGGACGAATACATTCCTGATAATAAAAGCGTTATACTAATTCAAAACTTAAATTGGCCTTATTTACCAACGTTTGTTTCCCGAAGTCCTGCACATATTTCCGGTATAATCATAGATATTTGGATCTACATAAACGATGTCGCCACCAAAGTCAAACTCCACAAAATCGTGGTCTTTGGTAAAGTTCTTCAGCCTTCGGTTGGGCATTACGGAACTGAGGATCTTACACAAATCCGAGCCCCAAAAGAGAACCGTTCCTACCACGGGTCTAGCTTTTCCTCTTATAGCGTTACGCCGCATCAGATAATTAGCTACCGATGCACAGAATCTGGCATAGCCTACACAATTGGCATTCCCCCTACTAAAGTCATTCTTTCCTGCGAACGACAGTTTATGGGCGGTATATTTTACACTGTATTCTATCACACCATCCACATCATTGGCATCTATATCAACAGACGATAGTTCGTTCTTAATATCCGCTGTCAATATATAAGTCTGAGACCTATTATGAGTTTTAACCAACGACAGACTCGATGTGAATATCACCCAAACTACGACTCCCACCAGAACGATAATAATCGGCAAGAGAATCTTTTTTTTAAACTTCTTATTCATTCGTTTACTATACTTTAAAACCACCTTCTCGAACAACATCTGGATGTCATTTATAGAAGCCAGAAACTTGATATATAGGATTTATCACTCTTCTATCTTCCGCTATTCGCTATCAGTTCTTTTATCTTATTATTGAGCGATGTAAGCGACATAAGCTCCTCCAGAGAGATATGCATGCGATAACGCCAATAATGACGAGGATTTGCCGGCACATTGATACGTTCCGTCTCCACATCCGGGAACCTATGCACCTCATCCATACTCATCCAGTCCTGCCAAGAGATAAGCGTCAGCATGGACGGACTGAACAAGTGGCGTGCTACCACCTCCTCGCAAATCCATCCGGGAGCCGTGTGCGGTGCATCACCATCCTTCTGTAACACCTCGTGGAAGAAACGATTCGTCTTCTCGTAATCCTCTTCCCACCAACCACGCAGCGTAGACATATCGTGCGTAGAAATGGTACAAACCGAACGATACGGATACTCCTCCGTATGGGCAAACTCCACTCCAAACGCCTTTGGCATTCGTTGTATCTCCAGAGTCAAGATACGTAAATCGTTCATCACCCAGGGCACGCACTCCGGAACCATACCAAGATCCTCGGCACAAGCCAACATGCCACTGCATGCCACCAACATAGGCAACTTTCGCATAGCCTGGTCATACCAGAAACGACTGTGTCGATGATAGAAATAATCCTCATAGAGTCTGTTAAACGCCTCCTGCTCCTGTGCAGTGAGCGACTTATACAAGAAATCGTTCTGAGCTACAATACGTGGATGGTAGTAATTAACCTCCTCCCTATCCTCTACAAACAGGACATTGCTAATCAATGAGTAAAGTCCATCGCGCAATCGTATGGAGTCGGCATCCTCCCGGCCATGGAAATATACCTGCACCTTACGCTGTGTATTGAACGCACGACGTAAGGCATACATACCCGGTCGTTTGAAATCCAAAAAACTACGCTTTACATACTCCGAATGTTCGCCGAAGATTTTGAAAAGAATCTCATCCGTTATGTACGGCTCCGTATACAACTCCTTGCGGAAAGTCAATCCATATGACTCTATCTCTTCCACCGTAAGCGGCAATGCCGGAACGAATTGTCCCAGAAGACCATGAACGGAATGCTCCGGAATCTCCCATATACGGAAAAAACCCAACACATGATCTATGCGATACGCATCAAAATAACGAGCCATCTGATGGAAACGACGCTTCCACCAAGCCCCGTCATCCTGCAATATACGATCCCAATTGTACGTAGGAAATCCCCAATTCTGTCCGTTCACAGAGAAATCATCGGGTGGAGCCCCCGTCTGTTTGTCTCGATTAAAGTAGTGAGGTTCCGACCACGCATCCGCACTATCATGACATACACCTATCGGAATATCTCCCTTCACCACCACCCCATGCTTACGTGCATAGGCCGTAGCATCGGAAAGTTGCAAGTGCGCCACATACTGCAGATAACAATAGTACAACACCTCTTTATAATTAGAATGCTCCGGCTTCAGAAACTCTGCCACCTGCGCAGCATCGTACTCGGAATACTCCTCCCAATGAGCAAAATTACCCGTTTTGTATTTTTTCTTGAGGAAACAGAACACCGCATACGGCAACAACCAAGTGCGACACTCTTCAACAAAGTTCAAGAACGCCCTATCCACCGAAATCTGTTTCCACTGTTCCCCGTAGTACGTCTCGAAATATTCAAATTTAAGCGCCATCACCGCTTCGAAATCTATCTGAGGCAATGCATTTAGCTCGGCTGCACGTTTCATAAATTTCTGCATCACAGAGGCCTCGCGCAGGTATCCCATATCCAACGGATTAATATACATAGGCTGCAACGCATAAACCGAAATAGCATTGTACGGATAGGAATCCATCCAGTTGTGATTCAGAATCGTATCATTCACCGGGAGTACTTGAAGTACATGTTGATGCGTATGCACCAGCCAATCCACCATCTTCTTCATATCCCGAAAATCACCGATACCCCAGCTATCGTTCGAACGCAACGAGAACACCGGAATCACCGTACCGGCCCCCTTCCACTTACGTTCCTCCGCACGCACCGGAGCCTCATCGTACACCACCGTTTCGCGCTCCGTCATACCCGGATCGGAGATAATACGGTTATCCCCCTGCTCCCACTCCACCAACTCGTGCGTGTCGGTGTTAATCACGACAAACTTATACTCCAAGGGATAACGCAATCCATCGGCATTCAAGGAAAGCTGCCACTCACACGGTTGCGTATTCACCATGGGTAAATATTGGTTTACCTGCCAGTTGCCCAAACCGGGTTGGTTACCCAACACCGCCACCTGTTCCCCACGTTTCAGTCCCGGAGCCGACACCTTGAGCAAGAGCGTATGGTCGAACACCGGAATATAAGCATGAGATTCCATAAACGGATGGATGCAACGCGTAAAGGCCGATGAGTAGAAATGAACCGCCTCCGGCACATCCCTCCAAGCATCGTGGAACACCAAGGTACGCGACTTGTCTGCTGCACACGTACGCGGAACAAAGTTCCACTCCTCGCGTACAACCGCATTGTCCCTCCAAATAACATATTGATATTCAAAGGATAGAATCTCCTTCTTCGAGATGGATAACTCCCCTCTCCAGGTTTCGCCATCCTGTGTTTCGAGCAGACAAAACTCTGTATGTTTCCCGCCCTTATAGTAGAGAGTCAGTTTTACCCGAACCGTCTCCCCCCAGTTTGTGTGATATTTCACGTAGAAAAGTACTTTCACGGTCTTATGCTATTAGTCCATAATCGAGCCAAAGATACAACAAAAAAGGAGAATACAAGCATCGAGGAGTCCTAACTTTTCTTAAAAAGCGAAAAATAGGAGAATAATCCTACCAAAGTTTGTTTGCGTCCCCTTTATATCGTACCTTCGCAGCATGAAGCCGTGCCGGTTAAGATCGGGATTCTCATCAAATAAAACTGAAAACCGAGCCAGCTCCTTCGCTCAATGGCGGGCCGCAACCTTTTGGTAAACGGATTACAAAGACGGAGGGCACTCAAAACGTATTTTTTACTCGGAGTTTCATCACATCTCCGGCACGGCTTCTTCCTTTACTTTTCTTTTTTGTTCACAAAGACTGTCTTTATGAGTTTCTCGCGATAAGCGTGTACAACATCCAATGCAAGTCTGTAAGTACCACGCACACCTACCCACGTAAGTGCTTTTAGCAAAGTTGCTTTCTTTTTATAGCCATTCTCTTCCACATCGTATCCTGCATTGAACAACGCATTCTTGAGAGGATAACAGCCCTTCAGCTCGCGACACTTGGAGGGGTGTTTCTTTGTCTTTGTCTCGTGTAACACCCTACCGGCTGTTATCTCGCAATGCAAATACAATGAATAAAGAATAGATAAAGTATCGACGTTCATAGCCTCGGCCGTAATATCATCAAGCAGTTCTTCATCGGTTATGGTATCATAGTCCAGTCCACGCGCCTGACATATTTCTTTTCTTCTGGTCTGTATGGTATTACTCACATAGTCATCAAGCTGCTCTATAGCACGGAATTTTCCTTTCACATCGTGTGCATAGGAGCCGCCCGTTATGCTATCGTCATGCAGCAATATGCAGTGACATACAGCCTTTCGGAGCATTTTGATTCTTGGCGCATTCATCAACACACGAGCACCGAACTCCCAATCGTCCCACATAAGGAGTTCTTCGTTCCAACGCAATGCCTTCTCCCTGAGCCATGCGGTGCGGTAGATAGCAGACACCGTACTGATGAAAGCACCCAAAATCTGGTCTTCGGGAAGCGCTCTCTTTGCAAACCAACGGACAAAAGATTTTCCGTCTTCCCTTACCATGCGGGTAGGGAAACAGACGACATCGTAGTCTTCCTCGTTCTCTACACCGGGAAGTCCCGTAAAGATATCGTCGGAGTCGAAGAAGTATATCCACTCCGTTTCACACTTATCGAGCCCCACATTGCGCGCCACGGCAGCTCCTTGTTTCTTTGCCGTAAACACTTGTATGACATCGTGCTCCTCGGCCAATTTGCGGCACAGTGCCAACGAACCGTCGGTACTATTGTTGTCTACGAGATACAATGCCTTAAGTTCTACCCTACTATCCAAGACAGACCGAACGGTACGTTCTAGATACTTTTCCCGATTATACACGGGAATCACGATGGTTAGTTCCATATTCCCTTACACATATTATAAATTATGGGAAATGGCGAGATTCCTTTGTTTCTCCAATACCATATTCCCTCTTTCAGACTTCTCCACAGTGCCTCGGGCACCCCATACACTTCTCGAAAAACTGCGCCCTTGGTTACTTGTAACCGAACGTCCTCTGCGAAATGCGAACCGGTCGTTATCGCCGGAGTCCGCACAATCACCTCGGGCACAAACAAGACCGTTAATCCCTGCGACAAAGCACAATGCATAAACACATCCTCTTCGCCTGCCACATAACGTCCGCTCCCCAAGCCAAAGCGTTCATCGAATCGCACCGAACAACGGCTTCGCAGCGTCATTCCCACAGACATGGCATAAACACCACACCTTCTCGCCTTACGAAACGGCATCACCTCCGCAGGATAGTTCGGTTGCAACAACTCCCCCTCCAATCCCATCGCCTCAAAGTATAAGATATCCGCCTCGGGATGTTCTGCATAGGCCCTCCGTATGTTGGAGATATGTTCATAAGTGTAGCTGTTGTCGTCATCGGCGATTACCACCACATCACCACGCGTGTGAGCAAGGGCATGATTGCGATTGCGAGACAATCCCTTTCCCTCCAAATAGAGGATTTGCACATCGTTACGTTTTTTCAGAGACTCCGGCACACGTTCCCGAAAGCTATCGTTGGTATACTGCATGGAAACCGTGTAGCAAACATCTTCCACGGCATCCATCAGAACCTCCGGCACACGTTCTATACCGGCATCGATGGTACATATCTGTATTTCTATCGTCATACGTGTCGCAAAATTACACTATTTTTTACATATAAGCCTACTTGTTGAAAAAAAATTAGGGTAAAAGCTCCAAATCCAACCGCAAAGGAAGATGATCGCTGAATGCTTTTCGGTATTTCCGACCATAGAACGTACGAAAAGGTTTCATGCCGCCAAACTTCTTATCCGGTTCCAATAAGAAAGGATAATCCGCAATCACATAACTATCGGCAACCGGGACAATACCGCCACCAAACGCGCCATAAAAGATGTGGTCAATCTGCGACCATACTCCATTGTACTTATAGGTACCCTTCGCCCCGTTTAGCGCACGAGCCACAGGTTCCACGACACCTGTCTTCTGCACAAGGTACTGCAAAGCATCGGAGCGGGAATCCTCGTTCATATCGCCCATCACCAAGAAATTGAAACGGGTACGCACCTTCCGCAAAGAATCCGCGAGGTGTTCCACCACTTGTGCCGCCATGAGTCGATACTGTTCCGACACCTTACCCCCCAACTTACTGGGCATGTGGGCTACGACCACATCTAGAGTATCCCCGTTTATAACACGTCCCGCCACATGGAGCACATTGCGTGTGGGGTGCAACAAGCGCAAAGCCTCCACCATAATCTCCCGGCTACTGACCGGCCGGAAAGACAACGGTTGATACATGAGCGCCACATTGATACCACGCGCATCGGGCGATTGCGTTGTCATGACATATCGATACCCCAGCGCACGCAATAAGGTGCGACGTGTAAGATGCACCATCACACTATCGTCCTCCACCTCGCACAGCCCCACCAAGTCCGGCGGGAAATCCTCTCCCACCGCCAAGAGTGTACGTCCTACATTCTCCAACTTCTCATGGAAACGCTTAAACCCCCAACGAAGAATACCGTCGGGGGTATAGTTTAAATCGTTTTTTCCCTCGTGATGTTCGGGATAGAACAAGTTCTCTCCATTCAGTTCCACCACCCGCAATCGCCGCTGAGCCTGCACGTTGCCCACAAAGAAGAGCAATAACAGCAACACACTACTGCGCCACATACTCATAGCAACCGGCTGCAGGAGTAGCACTGCGCTCCACCCCATCTCTATCCCTAGGATAAAGGTCGATAATCGTTCCCACCGCCGGGCGACATGCAAAAGCATTCTCCAGCAAATGAAAATCGTATATAAAATTGTCCGTATCAAAGACCCGGAACGCCCGCTCTCCCACCGGAGTAAGTTCCGTATCCTCGACATCGCACTCATAGAGTACATCCACGAACTGCGCCTCATCCGTCTTCTCGGTATTCAACACACAACCGTCAAAAAGAAAACGGAAAGGCGTCTCTCCATCCATCTCTCCCAAGTAGTAACTACGCATCACCACATCGTCCGAATAACCCGTCACGTAGCAATGATAGAAATTCGCCGCATAGAGCGGCATCTCCACTTCGTTGTCTATATGGTTCTTAAGATACAGCGCATAGCCGCGATTGTAGCTCCAGGGATAAAACTGAGCTATAGTATTGAAATAGAAATTATAAGCACCCCCTTCTATCCGAACGCAATCGCCGAGCGTATTCGAAATCTGCGAATTGGCCACCACAGCCGATACCCCCGATAGCTCCAGTCCGTAACCCGCCACATTGTGAATCACACTGTTCTCCACCGTAAGCATAGGCACCCCATCGGCACCCGTTACGGCATCCCCATCCGTAGCCCGGAAGGAGATTCCATAGTTGCCCCCATGAATATCGGCATAGGAGATACGATGCGCCCCACTACCCGACGACAAGGAGATACCTCCCCAGCGCCCGGCGGTACGATCGTAAGGCAAGTAGGAAAGCATGTTTTCGGTTCTGTCGGTACGCAGCACCACCGGATGCTCCAGGCTACCGGCAATTATCAGAGAACCATCCACTGTCAGTTTCGCCCCCTCGTGCATGTATAGAAGAGTTCCCTCGTCTAACGTCAGTGTTGCTCCCTTGGCCACATAGATACTATCGTATACAAGATAGGGCTTATTTCCTGTAAGATGCACATCACTTGTCACTTGTAATCCCGTTTTTAGCGGTTCCACATCCAGTCCGAACACCGAAAGCGGCAGTTTCTGCACCACCCCGCTCTCCAACAGCAAACAAAGGTTATCCTCCACACTCCCCGATGTACCGTTGGGCAGTTCCGTCATATCCACGTTGACGAACACAAAAAGACTATCCTTCTTGCGCACCTCAAAGTTGTTGGCCTCCCATCCATTGGTTTCCGTCAGCGCCACACCGTCTATGTTTACACGAAAAATGGAATTTGCTCCCCCCTCCAGCCATGCCTTGGAGATACGCACCCCATCGCTGTTACGGTTGTACAGCACCGCCTGGTGTGTGGTACTCTGCGTAGAGTACAGCACCGTATCGAATTGCAAGCTATCCGTGCTGCACATCAGCAGTGCCCCTGCGTTTGTAGTGAAGTCATCGTTGTCGCTACAAGCCGCCACAGCCGTCAAGAAACACGCCCATACACTGGCCTTAATATAATAAGGTATATTCATATCTATATAGTATTTCGGATTTCAACCTATAAATGGGGGCGCGCCAACGCGCACCCCCTACCATATAAACGCATTCTTATGGAATGTATTTTATTTTTTCTCCGGAATACGATCCAAGATAGCCAACAGATGATTCCAAACCGGTTCTACCGATGGAATATACAAGCGCTCCTCCGGAGAGTGAACACCCCGCAAAGTGGGACCGAACGAAATCATATCCAGCCCCGGATACTTCTCGCTGAACAGGCCACATTCCAAGCCTGCATGTATACCAAGCACCTTCGGGTCCTTACCGAACAACTCGCGATACGTCTCCTTGGCTATATGCAGAATCTCACTATCGGGATTCATTGCCCATCCCGGATAACCGTCGCCCACGTTTACCGTAGCACCCGCCAACTCAAAACAAGCGGCTATGGTGTTCGACATGTTTACACGTGCCGAGTGCACGGAGCTACGCTGACTCGTAGTCGCCACAATCGTACCCGTTTCGCCCATCTTTACACTTGCCAGATTGGAAGAGGTCTCCACCAACGAATCGTCTGCCTGGCAAATAGCAAATACACCGTTGTGCAATGCCTGCAACGCTGCCACCATACGGTTTGCCACCGCCGTCTCTACGACCTGTTCCGGCACATCGCAACTCTCCATATCCCAACGCATATCCGGTTCCGTCACACGGTACTCCTCCTCAATTTCCGCCGTCAGCACGTTGAAATCTACGCGCACAGCCTCCTTATCGGCAAACGGAACGGCGCACACCGCACAAGCCTCGCGCGGGATAGCATTGTGCAATCCACCCGCCACAATCTCGCACAAGCGCCAATCGTACTTCTTGCTCAGGAGATACAAGAAACGCACCAACAACTTATTTGCATTCGCACGCTTCTTATTGATATCGTCGCCACTGTGGCCACCCACCAAACCGTTCACCACCACGCGGAAAGCAAAATACCCCTTCGGCATAGGCTCCGCCGTGTAGTGAAACGTAGCGTCCGTACGCGCACCACCGGCACAACTGACAAAAATTTGTCCCTCATCCTCACTGTCCAGGTTCAAGAGATAATCGCCCGTCATGAAGCCAGGCTGCAATGCGAAAGCACCCGTCAAACCCGTCTCCTCATCTACCGTAAACAAGCACTCCAAGTTACCATGCTTCACATCCGTACTCTTGAGGATTGCCATCTGCATGGCCACCCCGATTCCGTTATCCGCACCCAGCGTCGTCCCCTTGGCACGCAACCACTCACCATCCACATACGTCTGGATAGCATCCGTATCAAAGTTGATCTCCACCCCCGCATTCTTCTCGCACACCATATCGATATGGCTCTGCAACACCACCGTACGGCGGTTCTCATAACCCGGAGTAGCCGGTTTGGAAATCAATATATTCCCCACCTCATCGCACTTGCACGGCAAGTTCAAAGAAGCTGCAAAATCTTTCAAAAACGCCACCATCTTGCCCTCACGTTTCGAAGGACGTGGCACCTTATTCACCTCGGAAAAGCAGTCAAAAACAACCGCCGGTTTCAATTCCATATGCCTTTTTATCTTAAAAGTTACTATAATATACGTTAAAGTTTGTTTCTTATAGGTTCACTCACCAATTAAAGATTAACTTTGCAGGCAAAAGTAAACAAAAATGATAAAAGTAGCAACCATTTCGGTGTTAATAATTGCAATTGGGCTTCTATTTATGTGCATCAAGATGCTCGTAAAGAAGAACGGACGCTTCCCTAACGGGCATGTGAGCAACAGTCCCGCCATGCGCAAAAGAGGTATTAAGTGCAATCAGGCTCAAGACTTTGAAGCCCGTCGACACAATCCCCACGCCATACCGGAACGGCGATAGCACTCCAACAGCAATTAGAAACCGGAAATAATGAAAAGAATAAATACAATGAAACAAGGAATGTTTTTAAAAGCTTCCATCCTCACGCTCGGCACTCTCTTCTTGGCCGCGTGCAACAAGCAGGAAGCAGCAGAAGAGGAAGTAAGTGCACCGGCAACAAGCACAAGCCAGGCAGTAAGCACAACAGGCATTAAGATTGCGTATGTAGAGGTAGATACCCTCATGAACCAATATCAGTTCTGCAAGGACTACTCTGTACTGCTCACCAAGAAGGGTGAAAACATACAGCGCACCCTGCAAAGCAAGGCTAAAGCCCTGCAAGACCAAGTGAACACGTTCCAGAGCAAACTGCAGCAGAACGCATACACTCAAGAAGAGGCACAGCGCGTACAAGAGTCACTCGCACGCCAACAGCAGGATTTACAGTCCCTCAACGACCGCCTGAGCAGCGAGTTTAGCGCAGAGCAAACCAAGTTCAACGATGCAATGCGCGACTCCATTCACTCTTTCCTCAACTCCTACAACAAGAGTAAGAAGTACGACCTTATCCTCACCAAATCGGGAGATAACATCTTGTATGCCAACTCTGCATACGACATCACCGACGAAGTGGTTAAGGGTCTGAACAAGCGCTACAAGCCTAGTGCCGAGGTAGCGTCACTCAAGAAATAAGCAAATGTTTATACAATGAGTTTTTAGTTAAAATACCACAGGGGATAAGTTGCGAAATTTGTCCCCTCCTTTTTATACAACGCTCTAAACGGATGAGACAATGAAGATAACCATACGAGACGGGCGTCCTACCGATGCCCTTCACATAGCTGCCACCATACGCATGGCGGTTGGTGATGAGATATGCAATGGTGTTATCACTCCCGGACGAACGGTAGATGACTTGAACCGCCTCTTTGCCGAACTGGCCGTAGATACGCGTTCGCAATATGCCTACACCAACACTTTGGTGGCCGAAAGCGAAGGCGGAGCTGTCATGGGGCTCCTTATCGGTTACGATGGTGCCGAACTCCTTCCTCGCCGAGAATACTTCTTTGCCAAAGCCCGCGAAATAATGGGTACGGACTATACCGACATGCCGCCCGAAACCGATCCCGGCGAGTACTATATAGATACGCTGGGCATCTACCCTGCCTATCGCCGCCAAGGAGTGGCACGTCGACTACTCTACGCTGCCATAGCACGTGCTCGCAAGATAGGCAAACCTGCCGGACTACTGGCCGACATGGACAACACTCGCGCACTGAACCTATATCGTTCCATAGGGTTCCGTACGGTCAACAACCGCATTTTTATCGATACCGAGATGTACCACATGCAGTACATCGAACAACAGTAAGTATTTCAGTAAACCATTCATAATAAAAAGACTATGAAGCAACCAACAACCAAACGTCATACCGCACTACTCGCTGCAGCCCTCTGTATGCTAACGGCACAGGCTCAAGAGTATCGTACCATTGCTACAGTAGCTCCCATTGAGGTGGAGGCGCCACAAGGAACCGCCCCTCGTCTGCCGGCCACTCTTTGGGTGACGTACAACGATGGAACCCGGGAATACCGACAAATACGTTGGACCAACGCCGCACTGGCTACCGAGCAAGAGGAAGCCACCCGTGCCGTAGGCGATGAGTACACCGTGCGCGGATATATAATAGGTGATAACACCACCGCCAACGGCTACCCCGTACAGGCGCACATAAAGGTGGTGAGCGGCACTTGGGAGATACCTTCCAACACCCCCATAGCCAACCCTCTTCCCCTCGACAAGGTACAGATAAACGGCAACAACCGTCTCACGAGCAACCGCGAGATGGACATCAACGAAATACTCTCTTGGGACGTTTCCCAACAGCTCTATAACTACCGTGTCACATACAACCTCCCTACCGATGGATACAAGGAGGCCGATGGATGGGATTCTCCCACCACCAAACTCAAAGGACACGGTACCGGACACTACCTCTCTGCTTTGGCTTTTGCCTTTGCTTGCTGCGAGGACCCCGTCAAGAAATCGGCTTTGCGCGAAAACATACGTCGCATGGTCAACGAAATGCGAGCCTGCCAGGAACGCACCTTTGTTTACGATGAGTCCCTGGGACGCTATCGCGAGGCACGCGACTACGCTCCCGAAGCTACTCTCCGAGAGATGAAAGGTACGTGGGAGGCTTTTAGCAACTACGAAAAAGACTACGCCAACTACGGCTATGGCTACATGAATGCCATCCCTGCCGCCCACTGCGTACTCATAGAAAAATACAGTCCTTACAACAACGAGAGCGGTGTGTGGGCTCCCTACTACACCGTCCACAAGCAGTTGGCGGGATTGATTGATATAGCTACCTACATAGACGACAAGAAGATAGCCGATAAAGCGCTCCGCATAGCTACCGATATGGGACTCTGGGTGTGGAACCGCATGCACTACCGCACCTTTGTTAAGAGCGATGGCACGCAGGAGGAGCGCAGAGCGCGCTACGGCAATCGCTACGAGATGTGGAACATGTACATAGCCGGAGAGGTAGGCGGCATGTCGGAAGCGCTGTCTCGTCTTTCGGAGATGGCTACCGATAAACAGGAGAAAGAGCGCTTGATAGAGGCTGCCGGATACTTCAATAGTCCTGCCCTCATGGACCCGTTGGCACGCAATGTGGATGCCATTCGTACGCGTCATGCCAACCAACATATCCCCATGATTGTGGGATCCATACGCAGTTACCGTAGCAACAACAATCCGTACTACTACAACATGGCGCTCAACTTCTGGAACTTCATGCAGGGTCGCTACCGTTACGCCATGGGTGGTGTGGGCAACATAGAGATGTTCCGCCAACCGTATTCTCAGATTATGAGTATGTGTACGAATGTTACATCGGATGGTAGCCGCAACCTCTTCCCTATGCCCGAGATTAACGAGACCTGCTGTGCCTATAATCTGGCTAAGTTGAGCAAGGAACTGAACTGTTTCGATCCGGACGATGCGCACTATATGGATTACTACGAGCGTTTGCTGTCCAACCAGATTGTAGGTTCCGTGGACCCTCATCACTATGGTGTTACCTACCAGTATGCCGTAGGACTCAACGCGACCAAACCCTTTGGCAACGAGACCCCACAGAGTACTTGTTGCGGTGGTACCGGTTCCGAGAACCACGTTAAATACCAAGAGGCGGCATACTTTGCCTCCGACAACACGCTCTGGGTGGCGCTCTACATGCCCACTACCGCTACGTGGGATGCGCAGAAGGTCACTCTGGAACAGGAGTGCAGTTGGCCTGCCGAGAAATCTACCATCCGTATAAAGAAGGGTTCCGGCACCTTTGCCATGAAGTTGCGTGTTCCCTATTGGGCTACCGAAGGATTCCGTATTACACTCAACGGCAAGCCTGTGGCTACGGAATATCAGCCTTGCAGCTACGTGGAAATACCGCGCCGCAAATGGAGCAAGAAAGATGTAGTAGAGGTTACCATGCCGTTCGGTAAGCATATAGACTTCGGTCCCGACAAGATGCAAATAGCGGCTACCGGCATGAACGAAACCAAAACCGAGTTCACCCCACAATGGGCGGGAGCGCTCATGTATGGTCCGTTGGTAATGTCAACCAATCATCTGCAATCGTGGGATGAGGCTACCATGGATGTGGCATCGAACCTGAGTAATATAAAACTCTGTGGCTCCGATGGTAAGGAGGGTACGGACGGCAATGTGTACACACTGACGTTGCAGGGTCACACCTTCTACCCCGATTACTACAACAATCGCGATGTCACTCACTATTTGCGTCTGAACATAGAGAGCGACCCCAACGCTACGCTCGCCGACGATGTCAAAGAACTTTTGGCTACCGAGGGTATCAACAAGAACGAATTGAACGATGTGGTTCAAGTGGCTCGTAGTCGTAGAGACGCGCAGAAAGATTGGAACGACATGGCTGTAAAAGTGCCGGAGTATGCTCCTTGGGCTCCCAACGGATTCTCTCGCATGATGGAGCAGTACGATAAGGCCATTCAGTTGCTCATGGCTTCGGATGCGGATTGCACACAGGAGGAGGTAGACAAGGCTGCGGCCTCGCTCAATGCCTGCATCAATTCCATGCGTCCGGGCAACCTGCCGGAGTTGGAGGATTTGAATGAGCTTCTCCCCTTACTAAAGAAGGCCAAGGAGTCTAAGAATGCTCATGCTTACAAGAAACAGATAGACTATGCCGAGATGGTGGTTCGCTACGTAAGCGATGGTAGTGGTACCATGGATATGATTACCAAAGCAACCAACGAGCTGAAAAAAGTGCTGAAATAGTGCAAATTCATAGACACAAAACTTCGGGGGGCCAACGGAAAGATTCGTCACCGTTAGCTTCCCGATGTTATTTTCGCACGATAATATATAACCGGGGATTTTATCTCCTTGAATGTAAAAAGACATCTATCAATCGGGGAGATTTTTAGGCTATATAACGTTTTGGGTGATATCCGTCTTTTCATAAAGTGTGCGGATAATTGGTTTCCTCTTTATCATAATTAACCACACGTTGTTTTGTTCCTTCCGGTGAAGAAGTAGGACCAACACCGTAAGCAGCTCTAATTTTGGCAGCGAAATCGGAATGTTTGTACTTCCACCAAATATTGAAAAACTTATCGCGGGTCACATCAGAGTAGTCATCGAATTTCCTATTCATACAGGACCCAACTTTGCCGAGACCATTCTGCATCAAGCCACAGCATTCAAACACGTAATCTTTGTCAGTATCGTGTGCTTCGAGAATTAATCCGGGAAGTCCACATAGTTTCCAGGGGCCTGCTTGCACGGGTATATCAAGTGTGAACCATGCGGTCCATCGACGTCCCCTATATTCTGTTACAGCCTTATTGCATTCATAACCTAATATAGTCTTGGTTTCATCTTCAATATTCCACGTTGGTGTTTCAATAGTTTCCCGATACCGCCAAGGAGTCATGTCGAAATAATCTTCCTCTATTATTTGATTTTTTGCATTGTCTTTGTACAAATAGGACTTCTTGTGTCCACCAAGCGTAGAGAATACATTTGGATTTCCCTTATCAATCTCAGCAGTCATCATAGCCCAGTAAGTATCCGGATTGGCTTGTAGAAGAGAATCCTGATAGAATCGTTTCGTATTGCAAAATAGGGTTTTTGTCTTACCTATACGCAACATCATTTCGTCCTTAAAGAAAAGTGAATCGCGATAAGTTGTATCGTAAACCTCTGTACGTATATAATGTACTTCAAGGATAGCCGGCTCAGCATCCTTCATAAAATCTTTGGCAAACGCGGAAGTAACTGCCAACAAAAACAGTATGTAAATCAGTGCTTTCATATTCATTCATGATTATCGGTTTCAAGAGGATCTATGTTTGGATATCTTATCCTCGGAATCATAGCCCTTTGTGAAGATTCATGTATTATTCATGGTTGCAAAGATAATACTTTTTTTAAAACTACCCACCAGAGATGTTATAAAATCGATGCAATAGCATAGTCATTACCTATTGTACTAACTTCACCCACCTACACTCTGCCCGT
>CAZUTW010000028.1:0-22111 GCA_964623295.1 uncultured Bacteroidaceae bacterium
CGTCGAGTTTCTTCAACGATTCCGGTACACGAGATCGTACGGACACCTCTTTCCAAGGAGGTGTATTCGCATTGCTTGTTCTAATCTTCATAATCTCTTCTTGTTATACTTAAAATATCTATTCCTTATTATAATATATACACTATTTCTTATTGCGCTCGGCAGCTGCCCTCAGGGCTATGTCGTAGGCGTTGTAATAGTACTCGATGAAGTTGCTCCACTGCGCCTTTTCGGCGATAGCAAAGGCTTTATTGCGAATGTCGGCCACAGCCTCATCGGAGAGATTGGCAAACTCCTCTATGGTATTGCGTATGGCATTGGCCACATCGGAGTAGTTGTAGTCGGTGCGGTGTATCACTTTTACACCGTCCTGCAGGGTTCCTTCGCCTCCCTTCATGCTGTTCACCCACTGACCGAAGCCGGCCAAATCGGTGGTGATGCAGGGTACATGGAACGCTACGCTCTCGGTGGGGGTGTATCCCCAAGGCTCGTAATACGATGGATAGGCGGTAAGATCCATTCCTATCAATGTATCGTAATAGTGCAGGTTGACGCCGTTGTCGCGTCCGTCCAGATAGCAAGGTACAAAGAGAACTTTCACGTTTTTGTTTTTCTCGTTCCACATGCCAAAGGCCTTCATGGTGGATATCACACGGTCGTCGTTCCAGTTAAAGAGATCGTGCGTAAAAATGGGAGACGGCAGCGGAGTGTCGTACACGTGGTCGGTCGCCAAGCGTTCGGCCAGGTCTTTGCGGACGTTGCCCACCCATGCCGGCACCATGATAAAGGCCAGCACCTGTTTGTTCATGTGGTTCGATTGACTCAGTCGGTTCAGCGCTTCCAAGAACACATCGATACCTTTGTTCTTAAACTCGTATCGGCCGCTGATGCCTACCAACACGGTTTCTTTATCCTCGAAAGCACAACCGGTTACACAATTGGCGATACGTAATAAGCGCTCTCGTGCCACGTTTCTTGCTTTCGGGAATGCGTTCCCCTCCGGCACGAAGCTCATATCAAAGCCGTTCATGAGGATTTCCTGCACATCTACATTGAGTAACTCACGACACTCGCGTGCTGTCACCTCGCTTACCGTGGTGAAACAGTCTACATTGTGTGCCGTCACTTTCTCTACGTAGTGCTTGGCCTCCATGTTCAATTCACGTGCCATCTGGTCGCCATTGTAGGCAAACAGATAGTCGTAAAGCGGTTTGTTGTTACCCGCAATACTTCGTCCTATACTCGTAGCATGCGTAGTGAAGATGGTTGCCACCTGAGGACAGTATTTGCGCACGTACAGCGCGCCCAGTCCGGTCATCCACTCATGTGCCTGAAACACCACTTTCTCTTTCTTACCCACCTGGAAACGATAGAAACTTTCCACAACCTTTCCGGCCGCAAACGAGAACATGCTTGCCTCGTCGTAGTCTCCATAAGCATGCAAAGAGTCCAATCCGAAATCTTGCCATGCTTTTCCATAAATCTCATTCTTACGTGCATAGAAAGGCTTGAAATCCACCAATATGGCTATGGGTTTCCCCGGTACCAGCCATCGTCCAACTCTCACAATCAAGCCTTCGGCACAAGCCTGTTTTTTCCACTTAGAGAGCAAAGACTTACTCTCATTAAAAAGCGGGTTCTCACACTCTTCACCAAAATCGGGGCCTATGAACAGGACATGATCCTTCAACTGTTCCTGAAGAATCTTTGCCCGGGTAGATAGTACGGTATATATACCGCCGACCTTGTTACATACTTCCCAACTTGCCTCTAAGATGTAATTAGGAAATAATTTACCGTTCAACATATTCCTATATTCAGTTTTATAACCGCCGCAAATATACAAAAAATTTTGATATTACGGACCGTTTTATAAAACTTTTCGACAATTTGAGGTACAAAAACAGTAAATTAGTAGGTTTTGCATCTTCGCTTAACCGTAATTAACCTGCAAAACTTTTTTGTTATAACTTTTCTATGTAATTTTGTAACCGATTTTTAAAAGTACTGCATGATAAGATGAAAAGGAGTATTCTTATAGGCGCACTGACGCTGTTGCTGCAGGGATTACACGCCGAAAACGTGTTCGACTGCAAGCTGCTTAACAAGGAGGCCGACATAGAGTTGGTCATCAACTTGTACGATGCTACGGTGCTGGTTCCCGACATGGAGATGTTCGGGGGCATGAACGGATACATGCGTGGCAAGGGTATCTATAACACTTGGGTGGTGACGAGTTGCAAGGTGAAGAACGAACAGGAGGCATCTCTGACGTTCTCCAACGACTTGGGGAGCGAGACGCAAAAGGCGACGCTCCGCTTGGAGGCGGACAGTTGCTACCATCTGCGCGAGGTAGATGGGGCGGTCTTCAAGAAGGTGGGGGCCAACCGCAAACTGCTGAAACTGCCCGATGAACTTATATTTAATAAGGTGAAGGAGAGATAACACACTTGTTCCCATCCATTACGTAGGACTTTACAGAACCTGCACAATGAATGGGAACAAATTATATCTCAAAGAATTACATATTTCTGCACTGTTCGCGCAGCTCAAGCATGTGGCGCAGATACTCGATGGTCTTATCGAGTCCGTCGCTCAACAGCACTTTGGGTTCCCAGTGGAGCATGCGCTTGGCCAACGTTATGTCCGGACGGCGCTGACGCGGATCGTCCTGCGGCAGGGGTTCGTAGACAATCTTGGAGGTAGACTCCGGTATCTTGGCCAGTACCATCTTGGCAAGGTCCAACATGGTGAACTCACGCGGATTTCCTATATTGATAGGACCTATAAAATCGTCGGGGGTATCGTTCATCACTCGTATCATGGCTTCTATCAAGTCGTCTACGTACTGGAAACTGCGGCTCTGCAAACCGTCTCCATAGATGGTGATGTCTTTGTTTTGCAACGCTTGGATAATGAAGTTGGATACCACGCGTCCGTCGTTGATGGACATGTTGGGACCGTAGGTGTTGAAGATGCGAATAATCTTGCTGCGCACCATGCGGTGTTTATGAAAATCGACCATGAAGGTTTCTGCTGCACGTTTTCCTTCATCGTAACAGGAACGCGGACCGATGGGGTTTACGTGTCCCCAGTAATCTTCCTGTTGCGGAGAGATGGAGGGATCGCCATATACCTCGCTGGTAGATGCCTGCAGAATCTTGGCGTTGTAACGCATGGCCAATGTCAACGCATTGTACGCTCCCCAGAGAGAGGTTCTCAACGTGTTTATCGGGTTGTATTGGTAGTGAATGGGAGACGCCGGACAAGCCAAATTGTAAATTTCTGCTACCGGGATATCCGGCAGGTCGATTACATCGTGTACCATCAACTCGAAGTTCGGATTCTTCATTAAAGGTTCGATATTTTTCTTTTGTCCCGTAAAAAAATTATCGAGACATATCACATAGTTACCTTCTTTAAGTAAGCGAGCACAGAGATGACTACCGATAAAACCTGCCCCGCCTGTTACTAAAACTCTTTTCACGGATTCATCTTTTTATTATTACACACCGCAAAAGTAATCAAAAATGTGTAACTTTGCAAACATTTTCAGAAAAAGAATATGATATATCCGGGAAAATTTGAACAAAAGATAGAGTTCAACGCTGTTAGAAATCTACTGAAGGAGCTGTGTTTGAGCACCATGGGTAAGGAACAGGTAGACGCCATTGCCTTCCAGACGAAGCTGGAGGTGATACGCACTTTGTTGCAACAAACGTCGGAATTCCGTGCCATTATAGAGGGGGAGCAGGACTTTCCTTCGCACTACTTCTTCGATGTTCGTGCGGCACTATCTCGCGTACGAGTGGAGGGAACGTATCTGGAGGAGCAGGAGTTGTTCGACTTGATGCGTTCGCTGGAAACGGTAGAGGAGGTGGTTCACTTCCTGGGTCAGACCGACGATGAGGAGGCGGTGGAACCGTCCGACCGCCGGGTGCTCTACCCTACCCTAAAGGCGTTGGCAGATGAGGTGCCGGTGTTCCCGAATATCATTCAACGTATACACGCCATCTTGGACAAGTTCGGCAAGGTAAAGGATACCGCAAGCAGCGAACTGCTGCGCATACGCCGGGAGTTGGCGAGCATGGAGGGGAGCATATCCCGTACGCTGAACAGTATCCTGCGGAGCGCTCAGAGCGAGGGTGTGGTGGAGAAGGATGTCACTCCTACCCTGCGCGATGGTCGTTTGGTTATCCCTGTGGCGCCGGCTCTTAAGCGACGCATCAAGGGTATTGTGCACGATGAGTCGGCAACGGGTAAGACGGTGTTCATAGAGCCTACAGAGGTGGTGGAGGCGAACAATCGTATCCGCGAACTGGAGGGGGAAGAGCGCCGCGAAATTATTCGTATTCTTACCGAGGTGTCAAGGGAGATTCGTCCGCACAGCAAGGAGATGCTGGTTTCGTATGGCTTCTTGGGTACCATCGATGCCATACAGGCGCGTGCTCACTTGGCAATACAGATGAAGGCGATAGAGCCTACCCTTTCGGGGGCTCCGCTCTTGGATTGGGAGCGGGCGGTTCACCCGCTCTTGCAGCGTTCGCTGGAGAAGCATGGTAAGAGTGTGGTGCCGCTGGATATCACGCTGAACCAGAAGAAGCGTATCCTTATCATATCGGGTCCGAATGCCGGTGGTAAATCGGTGTGTCTCAAAACGGTGGGATTGTTGCAGTATATGTTGCAATGCGGACTTTCCATTCCGGTGCGGGAGAGCTCGCGCGCGGGTATCTTCGACCATATATTTATAGATATAGGCGATGAGCAGAGCATAGAGGACGACTTGAGTACTTACTCGGGACACTTGCAGAACATGAAGTTCATGATTAAGTATAGTAACGGACGTAGCTTACTCTTGATCGATGAGTTTGGTGGTGGTACGGAACCTCAGATTGGTGGTGCCATAGCGGAGGCGGTGCTCAAACAGTTCAACCTGCACAAGGCGTATGGGGTGATTACAACGCACTACCAGAACTTGAAGCACTTTGCAGATGCGCACGAGGGGGTGATAAACGGGGCGATGCTGTACGACCGACAGCAGATGCGTCCGTTGTTCCAATTGCAGATAGGTAATCCGGGAAGTTCATTTGCTATAGAGATAGCGCGCAAGACGGGACTGCCGGAGGAGGTTATTGCGGATGCTTCGGAGATTGTGGGTAAGGATTATATCGTGAGCGATAAATACTTGCAGGATATTGTGCGCGATAAGCGCTACTGGGAGAACAAGCGTGACACGGTGCACCGTCAGGAGAAACAGATGCAGCAGACCATAGCTCGCTACGAGCAGGAGATTCAGGATTTGCAGCGGGAACGTAAGGCGATTATCAAACAGACGCGGGAGGAGGCGCAGCAGATTCTGAATGCTTCGAATGCGAAGATTGAGCATACGATTAAGCAGATTAAGGAGGCGCAGGCGGAGAAGGAGAAGACGCTGACGGCGCGCCGGGAGCTGAACAACTTCAATAAGGAGCTGGAGGAGTTGGAGCGTAAGAACAACGAGGATAAGATAGCTCGTAAGATTCAGCAGTTGGAGGAGCGTAAGGCTCGTAAGGAGAACCGCAAATTGCAAAAGGAGGCGGAGCAGAAGGAGCAACAAAAGAGTCTGACGGCAAAGCAGCGACAGCGCGAGGAGGAACTGCGTCCTATCGCGGTGGGCGACTTTGTTCGCATAAAGGGACAAAGCAGCGTGGGCAAGGTGATGGAGTGCAACGGTCGTACGGCGATTGTTACGTTTGGCATGATGAAGACCAACGTAGAGGTGAAGCGCCTGGAGCATGCTTCCGAACCGCCTAAGGAGAAGAATGCGGCGGCTTTGGGTACCATGTTCGTGAGCCGGGAGACGCAGGACAACATGTACGAGAAGAAGTTGCAGTTCAAGCCCGACATAGATGTGCGAGGCATGCGGGGCGACGAAGCGATTAATGCGGTGACCTATTTCATCGATGATGCCATACTCTTGGGCATGAACCGTGTGCGCATACTCCACGGCACGGGTACGGGTGCTCTGCGTACACTCATCCGTCAATATCTGTCTACCGTGGGGGGTGTTGCCGGGTTCCGCGATGAACACGTACAATTCGGTGGCGCGGGCATCACGGTGGTAGATTTGTTATAATCGAGAATTTTTTCTATCTCTTAGGATACCGACAAAAAGAAAGGCCGGGCACAGTCTTCATGCGACTGCCCCGGCCCCTTTTCATGTTATTATGATTTTTACTTTTCTATATTACTTTACAAGTACTTTCTTGCCGTTTACTATGTTGATACCCTTCTTGAGAGCCTTCAACTTGCGACCGCTCAAATCGTAGATTGACAACGGAGCTTCCTCTGACTTAGCATCGAGAGCCTCAACACCGGTAGCAATCTTTGATTCTGAATAAACAACATCCTTGAAGGACAACCAGCTTACGTTGTTATCTGCTGCAATAATAATATTAATCTTCAAAGAACCATCGCTCGCCGGCATACCGGATGCAGTGAATTTACCAATATAGAACTGGCTACCTTTAATAGTATCTCCTGCGCAAATATTAATGGAATCCCTGCTATTACCTACCTGAAGATAAAGGCCATAAGGAGCTACTGTTTGGCCGTTAGAATATCTTACACGAGCCCAAACCTCGACATCGTAAACCCTTGCAGTGTCCAGGCCTTCAACAGTTGCGGTCCAAGTCTTAGCACCCAAAACGCCTGCATCACCGGTCCAATACTCAAAGAAGGGAACCAAGAAATTGGTACCATCGGTTGTACCTTCCGTAGACCAAGTGTTGATGTAAAGTTGGCCATCGTAGTCTTTCTGACCCCACAACTCCAACAACAGATCGTCAACGGTGTTCTTTGAGTGCCAGCCGGAAAGTGCATGCGGGTTAACCGTAGCGTTTGCTTCAGCAGTTGTCAAAGTACCTGCCTCGTATGCAGCCCATGCATTGTCGTACGGCTCACGATAAGTCTGCAAACCGCTCTCGGAATAGAGGTTTGTAGTCTTAACAACATCCTCCATTGCCTCGTATGCCTCAACAAAAGATGCATAAGCAGTTTCATTATTCTTTGCAGCATTCAAGGCACTGTTTAATGTCTTTGCAGCAGCAGCATACTCTTCGTCGGTTGCACTTGTCAAAGAACCGTTCTCTGAAAGAGCTGTATCCAAAGCCTCCAACAAAGAATTATTAACCTTGTGATCACCGGAGAGATACTCCTTTACATCTTCTACTGCAGTATTGTAAGTCAACTGATCGATAGAAGCGGTTACTACACCAAGGTATTCCAAAGAGAACTCACCCCATATGCTCCACATATCGGCAGCCTCGCCCTTTACACCTACGGTAAGCGCATCGCCATCGGCAATTTCAACAACGATAGGATCCACAGCATAGTTACCGGCCAAGAAAGAGGCATACGCCGTAGCCATACTACTTTCACTACCGGTCAGCAATGGGAAGGTTGACTGTTTGTCGTTCGCAAAAACATAAGGGTAGACGGTTCCTGAACCATCGTTGCGATAAAAAGCGTGAGCGCTCAAGCGATAGGAACCGGCCTTCAAGCCCGTAATTTCCTGACTCATAGCAAAGCCGTTAGAAGAGTGATAAGACTCTGCACAACTTGCAGTATTTCCATTATCTCCAAAAGAGTAGTTGCCCGGAGTACCCGTACCATCAAAACCGGTTACGGTCCAAGTAGGATAGAAAGAAGTATTACCATTACGCTTAAACTCCGGATTCAAGATGAATGCGGTTACATCTACCGGATTCTCATAAGAAGCATTCTCCTGAGAAGCAACGATTTCTGCCTTTGTGATAAGCTTCCACTGTGCTGAAGCTGCTGTTGCATCGGTTACGGTAGCAATAGCTGCATTCTTTCCGTTACCGCTAATATAGTTTCCACTATTATTTATGGTAAATGTTCCGTCTGCATTTTCTGTAAACGTCCAATTGGCTGCTGCTGCATCTACATACAAACCGGTTCCCAAGAAGTGGTATGTTGCGTTATTATACTGATGAGAATCCAAGGTATATACGCCATCGGATTGTTTTGTAAGTGCAAACCACTGCGGCTTGCCAATCAAAGTAGCATGCGTACCCCAATCGAGACCACCACCGAGGTAGTAACCGGTCTCCACGTTTTGCACCAAGTATTCGCCATCCTCCGGCAATTCTGCCCAAGCGGATACTGCGCACGTTGTCATAGCCAGAGAGGCTAGAAGTAATTTTGTTTTCATTCGCAAAAAATTAGAAGTTATATATTTCATTTTTAGGTTTCGGAAATCACTTCCGAAATGTCTCATATTTACCAATTGACTTTGCAAATATAAAACACTTTTTTTTAATAGACAAATTCACTACAATATTTTTTAATATTCATAGGGCAATTTCTTAGATTTACATCCAAAAATATGTTATGCAACATAAAAAGTATCTTGTTAAAAACGAAGAACACCACAACAAACAACGTTTAAGAAGTTGGGGAAATCCATACATTTTCTATGCGTTTTTTGGAATTTATTTTTGAAAAAAGCTTCCATGCGGCATGCCTCGATTCCTTGTTATGGTATTCTATCAGAAAAAACGGAAGCGGAAACTCTCCGAAAAGAGCCTCCGCTTCCGTTCTCTACGAGCAAAGAGTCTGTCGCCCCCTCTACTCCTCTTGGTTGTCGAACTCCAAAGCACCTTGTATCACAAAGAATACATCCTGTGCCCGGAAATCGCCCAATCCCTGTTTCTTTATCTTCTTGATGACGTAATCTACCACAGCATCTATGTCAATCTCCACCACGCCATCCTTATCCGAATTGGAATCCAGCAGTCCACTGCTTACAAAGTAGTCTGCCATAACATCGTAAATGAGATACAAATCCTCCTCGGAGAATGTATCCTTCAACTCCGACGGAAGATAATTCTTAATGTACTCTATGCACTGTGCATCGTACTCATCCTCCTGCAGGAACTCATCGTCGTATTGATTTTCCATAACACCTTATTTATTATAATAACGCCTTCAACTTTTCTTCGAAAACAGACTTGGCTACCAGACCCACCTGCTTGTCTACCACTTCTCCGCCTTTTATGAAGAGAATGGTGGGGACATTGCGCACGCCGAACTTTGCTACCAAATCGTCGTTTTCCTCTATATCACATTTGCCTACTACGACCTGTCCCTCGTACTCCTTTGCCAAACCGTCCAGGATGGGGGCAACACGCTTGCAAGGACCACACCATGTAGCGCTAAAGTCTATCACCATAGGCTTACCCTCTGCTACGAGAGCCTCATAATTGTCTTCGTTTATCTCCAACATATTTTTATCTATTGTTTAATACTATATACTCCATTCAGGATGCAAATTTAGTGAAACCCTCAAGAATAGCCAAGAAAAAATCAGTTTATCTTGAATTTCATCTCTTCGTGGGCTTCAATATACCGCAGGAACGATTTGCTTACGCCTACTTTTACGGGGGAGCGGAGCTGCGCTCGATGGCGATAGTCGGCGTCCATCACGTCGAAACACAATTCGGTGTTGCCGCGCGTTTCGCTCACGAGTGCCTGGAGTTCCTCGGCTACCTGTCCGTTGAGGAAACTCAAAGGTACTTGTATGGTTATGCGTTCCACACGTTTCTCCTGCACATCGGCCAGGAACTCTACTTGCGTTATGGCCAACTCTTTCTTCTCGGGATCCCATCTGCCCGGTACGGCTTGCATCATTATATATATGGTGTTGCCTTCGACCATGAAGTTGCCCCAACGTACCCAGTCTTCGCCAAAGAGTGGTATCTCTCCCACTCCGGAGTCGTCTTCTATCTTTGCTATGCCATAGGGCTTTCCCGATTTGGAGGTTCCGCGACGAACGGTTGTGACAATACCACCCACCTTCACCTCTTGGCGTTCTATCAGTTTCGGTTTGTCTTCGTCCTTGAGCTCTATGGCTTTGGTATTGCAAAGATACTTCAGCACCACGGCATAGGCGTCGAGCGGATGGGCGGATAGGTAGATGCCCACCAAATCGCGTTCGCGAGACAGACGTTCCATGAGGCTCCACTCCTCGCATTCGGGTATCTCGGGGGTGGCTATCTCTACCTCCATATCGTCGAACCCGCCGAAGAGGCTGTTCTCCGAGGATTGACGCTCGGACTGATATACCTGTCCGTAGCGCAAGAGAGCATCGATAAACATGTCGCCTTTGGCATTCTTGGCATAAATCTGTTCGCGACGGAACTGATTGAAGCCATCGAAAGCACCTGCCAAGGCCAGACACTCTATGTTCTTACGGTTGCATGCCGACAGGTTCACGCGTTGCACGAAATCGAAGATATTCTTGTAGGGGCCGTTGGCTGTGCGTTCCTCTACAATGGTTTGTACGGCTGCACCGCCCACGCCCTTTACGGCGCCCAGTCCAAAGCGGATATCGCAGTTGGCGTTTACACTGAACTTGAGGTAACTCTCGTTCACATCCGGTCCCAGCGTATTGATGCCCATGGATTTACACTCATCCATCAACTTGGTGATATCCGTGATATTCGCCAAACTTCGGCTCATAACGGCAGCCATATACTGCGATGGGTAATTGGCCTTGAGATAAGCAGTCTGGTAGGCAACCCACGAGTAGCAGGTGGCATGACTCTTATTGAAGGCGTAGGATGCAAACTTCTTCCAGTCGCCCCATATCTTTTCCAGCACCTTGGGGTCGTGTCCGTTGGCTTGTCCACCGGCTATAAACTTGGGGTACATGTGGTTCAGTTTATCGATCAACTTCTTACCCATGGCCTTACGCAGGGTATCGCTCTCGCCTCGGGTAAAGTTGGCCAACTGGCGGGAGAGCAACATCACCTGCTCCTGGTACACAGTGATTCCGTAAGTATCCTTCAAGTACTTCTCCATGCAGGGAATATCGTATTCCACCGGCTTGCGTCCCAACTTACGATCGATAAAGTCGGGGATGTAATCCATAGGGCCCGGTCGGTATAGGGCGTTCATGGCAATCAAATCCTCGAAGGTGGAGGGTTGCAACTCTCGCAGATACTTCTGCATACCCGGAGACTCAAACTGGAAGGTACCAATGGTGCGCCCCTCGCAATACAAGCGGTACGTTGCAGGGTCGTTTATATCAATGGTATCCACATCCACCTCCTTGCCGAGACTGAGGCGTATGTTCTCCACCGCCTCCTTTATGATAGACAGGGTCTTAAGTCCCAAGAAGTCCATCTTGATAAGTCCGGTCTCCTCGATAACCTTACCCTCGTACTGCGTACAAATCAACTTCTCCCCCGTTTCCTTATCGTCGGCCGTGCTCACCGGAACCCAATCGGAGATGGCATCGCGACAGATGATAACACCACAGGCGTGCACACCGGTATTGCGAACATTGCCCTCCAGCATCTTGGCATAGCGGATGGTGTCGCGCAACTTGGGGTCGGAGGACACCTCGGCATGTTGCAACTCGGGGATGGCGGCAATGGCGTTGGGGAGGTTCATCTTAGGCACCTTACCGTTGGCATCCTCGGGCAGTTTATCGGGGATGAGTTTGCAGAGACGGTTCGACTCGTCGAGCGGCAACTTCTCCACGCGCGCGACATCCTTTATAGCACTCTTGGTGGCCATGGTACCATAGGTGATGATATGGGCCACCTTCTCGGCTCCATACTTCTGGGTTACCCACTGGAGCACCTTACCGCGGCCGTCATCGTCGAAATCCACATCGATATCGGGGAGAGAGATACGGTCGGGGTTCAGGAAACGCTCGAACAGGAGGTCGTACTTGATGGGGTCTACCTTGGTGATGCCCAAACAGTAGGCTACGGCACTACCGGCAGCGGAACCACGTCCCGGACCTACACTTACGCCCAACAACTGACGGGCGGCGGCGATATAGTCTTGCACAATAAGGAAGTAACCCGGGAAACCCATGGTCTTCATGATGTGCAACTCGAACTTGATGCGCTCGTTTACCTCGGGGTCCAAGGGGTTTCCATAAATCTTATACGCACCATCGTAGGCCAACTTCGCCAGATAGTCGGCCTCGAGCTTTATGCGGTAGAGGGCGTTGTAACCGCCCAACTTCTTTATCTTGGCATTGGCTTCCTCCTCGGAAAGCACCACGTTGCCGTTTTCGTCTTGCGTAAACTCATCGAACAACTCCTTTTCGGTGATACGTTGACGGTATTCCTCTTCTGTTCCGAACTCCGTAGGAATCTCAAAGTTCGGCATGATGGGACCATGGTCTATATCGTACTCCTCTACCTTATCGCAAATCTCACAGGTATTGGACAGCGCCTCGGGGACATCGGAAAAGATGGCGTTCATCTCTTCACGCGTCTTGAACCACTCCTGCTTGGAGTAGAGCATACGCTTGGGGTCGTCCAAATCCTTACCGGTAGCCAAGCAGATGAGTCGGTCGTGCGCTTCGGCATTCTCCTCGTCCACAAAGTGGCAGTCGTTGGTACACACCAACTTTATGCCATGCTTGCGCGCCAACTCTATAATAACGGCATTGGCCTGTTGCTGCAGAGGGTAGGTCTCACGATTGGCTCGCTGGTTGGGGTCGGTGACACGGTGGCGCTGAAGCTCTAGATAATAATCCTCGCCAAAGAGATTCTTGTACCACGTTATCACCCTTTCGGCCTCGGCGATATCACCTTTTAGTATAGCACGAGGCACCTCGCCGGCAATACACGCCGAACAAACAATCAGCCCCTCGTGGTATTTCTCCAGTTCCTCATGGTCGGTACGGGGACGCATATAGAAACCATCCACCCAAGCATTGGACACCAACTTAATAAGGTTATGGTATCCCACAGCGTTTTTGGCCAACACCACAAGGTGAGCACCTCCGCTATCCCCCATCTCCTTTTGTTTGTCCCGCATGGTACGGCGTGCCACATACATCTCACAGCCGAAGATAGGTTTGAAAGCCATCTTCTTCTGCAGTTTCTTGCGGTCCACATCCCAGAATCCGCGCAACTGTTCATCGGTCAGTCCCGCCTCCTCTTTTGTTCTCTCGTACGTCCCCTCCTGCAACGAAGCCAACTTGGCATCAATCTCCTTGATACCATCCTTGAACTTGCCACGGATCTTCTTCATGTAATTGAAGTACTCCTTCACCCCCATCATGTTTCCATGGTCGGTGATGGCCATACCTCGCATACCATTCTTCACCGCCTTGTCGACCAACTTGGGTATGGCGGCCTGCCCGTCCAACAGAGAGTATTGCGTATGGACGTGTAAGTGAACAAAATCTTCCATATCTGTACCAAACTTTTTTTCGATAGTAATGCCGGTGGACACATAATCCCCTTTCGCAGGGTAAAAGTAGACAATTCTTCGCACATAGACGCACATAATTCAGAAAAATAACAACACAATGCATAAAATCAAAAGAATGTTTGGCTTTCTTAAAAAAAAAGGTTACCTTTGCCCTCGTTTACACTCAACAACAAATGGGGAAAAGAATAAGAAAGATAAAGAAAATACGACTTCACAGAGAAGGACGGATAGAGTTGACAAGCGCTTTTTGCGGGTTGACACTGCTCAACGTGCTTGTATATTACCTATCACCCTCCTTCCTGCTACCACTATATATAACACTCGCTATCAGCGTCTTTATATTCCTTAGTATGGTAAATTTCTATCGTTGCCCTATCCGCGTGTTTACCGGAGAGACAGAGAAGACGGTAGTGGCACCGGCCGATGGACGCGTAGTGGTGATAGAGGAGGTTGAGGAACACGAATACTTCCACGACCGCCGCCTCATGGTGTCTATTTTCATGAGTCCGCTGAACGTGCACGCCAATTGGTTCCCGGTAGAGGGCACCGTAAAGATGGTGCAGCACCACAACGGCAACTATAAAAAAGCTTGGTTGCCCAAGGCCAGCATAGAGAACGAGCGTTCTACCATTGTTATTGAGACTCCGGAAGGAGTGGATGTGCTCACCCGCCAGGTGGCAGGTGCTATGGCACGACGTATTGTAACCTATGCTCGTGCCAACGAGGATTGCTACATAGACGAGCACATGGGATTCATAAAATTGGGTTCTCGTGTAGACACGTACTTACCCATCGGCACGGAAGTGTGCGTCAAGTTGGGACAAGCTACGGTGGGCAACGAGACGGTTATTGCTAAATTGAAATAAGTTATGAGCAACATAATTACAAGATGCATTCCAAATACGATTACCTGCTGTAATCTTCTTTCGGGATGCGTGGCTTCCGTGTTGGCACTGCGCGGAGAAACCGAGTTCGCTACACTCGCTATTATCTCCGGTGCTGTCTTCGATTTCTTCGATGGCATGTCGGCACGTCTTCTGAAGGTTTCTTCACCCATCGGCAAGGAGTTGGACTCATTGGCGGATGTCGTAACGTTTGGTGTGGCACCATCGGCACTATTGTACAACTTCCTGAGCACCACCTACGGAGCGGAGTATCCTTGTGCAGCGGTTCCTTTTGCAGCATTCCTTATGGCGGCATTCTCGGCGCTGCGATTGGCTAAGTTCAATTTGGACACTCGACAGACCACCTCGTTCATCGGGTTACCGACACCGGCAAACGCTCTGTTCTGGGGTTCACTGTTGGTGAGCGGCAAAACGTGGGGTATAGAACAAATGAACGCTTGGGGTTGGATTCTCCCCATCTTGCTGTTCTGCTGGTTGCTCGTGGCAGAGATTCCCATGTTTGCGCTTAAGTTCAAGAACTTGTCTTGGGCCGATAACAAAGTGAAGTACTTATTCCTGGTGGGCTGCATTGTAATCATACCGTTGCTGGGTAAGGGATGTTTTGCAGGCATCATAGCGTGGTACGTATTGTTGTCGCTACTGACGCAACGTAATAAATAAGGAGTATTCAATTCTAAAGGTAGAGATTGTTATAATTATATGTACGGATGTCTTATCACATTGCTGATTCTCATCGTTGCACCGATTCTTGTAGTAACGGTGACCATCTACCGGAACTTCCGAGCACTTTCCGATAGGTTCAAGCACGAGACACAGCAAAAAGAACAAAAGAAGAAGAAAGATCAATGGCAAAAGCCGGATTCTTCTTCGAACGCACCCCACGACTCCAAGAAGATTATCCAGGACGATGAGGGCGAATACGTAGACTTTGAAGAGGTATAACGCAATGGAAGAGAATCGCGAAAAGGAAGATATTACTTTCATGAAGGCCGCACTGATGGAAGCTCAACAGGCTTTTCAAGAAGATGAGATACCGGTTGGTGCCGTGGTGGTTTGCAAGGGACGCATAATAGCGCGTGCGCACAACCTTACGGAACGACTGACCGACGTGACGGCGCATGCCGAAATGCAGGCCATAACGGCGGCTGCCAACGCACTGGGCGGGAAATACCTAACGGACTGTACGCTCTACGTCACCGTAGAACCCTGCATCATGTGCGCCGGAGCACTGGGATGGGCACAGATAAAGCGAGTGGTTTATGGTGCCGGCGACGAAAAAAGAGGTTACAGCAAATGGGCTCCGGGGGCACTACATCCCAAAACCGAAGTCACGGCGGGGGTACTGCAACAGGAGGCTGCCGAACTTATGCAGCAGTTTTTTAAGAGAAAACGATAGCCCCGAAAATATGCTATAAAACACATTATTCCCGTTTCGAGTCCATATAAACGTAGAAAAAGCCCTTTTTGTTTGATTTTTACACGAAAAAATTTGCAGATTATCCGTTTTTTTCGTTCCTTTGCCCTTGATAATTTTAGTACAAATCTTTAAAACCGATTGCCTATAGCATATACATTACACAGATAGAAACAGTAAAAATTGTAGTAATGAACGACTTCAAGAAAAAGACCGACGATGAATTGGTCGCAATGTATATGCAAGGCAACAACACAGCCTTCGACATCTTATTAAACAAGTACAAGGACAGAGTCTTCACCTACATATATTGCAAGGTGAAAGATGAAGAAATAGCCGACGATATCTTTCAAGATACATTCTTGAAGGTGATATCCTCTTTGCGCAACAACAAGTACACCGGCAACGGATTGTTCTTTAGTTGGCTTATTCGCATCGCACACAACCTCATTATGGATCGTTTCCGCGAGGCTAAGAACACCTCTATGATTGTGTCCGAAAACGATGTGCTCACCGCCGAACTCGACAGTTGCAACTTCAGCGAGAGCAACCGCGAAAGCGAGTTGATACGCGAACAGAACATAAAGGATGTACAAGCCCTCATCGAGATGTTGCCGGCAGAACAGCGCAACGTAGTGTACATGCGCTATTTCCAGAACCTAAGTTTCAAGGAGATATCCGAAGACACCGGGGTCAACATCAACACCGCCCTGGGACGCATGCGCTATGCCATTCTCAACATGCGCAAGATGGCCATCGAAAAAGATATAAATTTATCCAATTCTTTATAACTTGGAATACTAAAACAGATTTTGTGCCGTTTCATACATATAAAGTATTAAACGCCAAAATCTGTTTGCTTATGGTAGATTCTACACAACCATTACGCTCTCCCAACCCCAAAACGGTGGAGTTTCTTAGACTTGCTGCACGTCTTTATTGCGTGCCTACAACAAAAAAATCGACATATTGTTGAAAATATTCAAGAATATTTGTACTTTTGTGCATTCATTCAATAAAAATAGAATTCAGCAACTATGGCAACAATAGTCTCACCCTCGCTGCTCGCGGCCAACTTTGCCGACATAAAGGGGGAAATGGAGATGCTCAACGGAAGTAGGGCCGACTGGCTTCATCTCGATGTAATGGATGGAGTCTTTGTACCCAACATCTCATTCGGCTTTCCCGTATTGAAAGCGGTGGCTAAACACTGCGAAAAACCTCTGGATGTACACCTCATGATTGTACAACCCGAGAAGTTTGTATCCCAAGTTCGTGACTTGGGGGCGTACATGATGAACGTACACTACGAAGCGTGTCCGCACTTGCACCGTGTTACGGAACAAATTCGCGAGGCGGGTATGAAGGTGGGAGTTACGCTAAATCCGGCAACACCGGTTTGGGTGCTGCAGGACATCATCCGGGAGTTGGATATGGTATTGCTGATGTCGGTAAACCCGGGATTCGGTGGACAGAAGTTTATACCGCACACACTGGACAAGGTGGCGCAACTACGCAAGCTGATACAGGAAACCGGCAGCCACGCGCTGATTGAGGTGGATGGCGGTGTAAACCAACAGACAGCGCCCCAACTGGTTTCGGCAGGTACCGATGTGCTGGTGGCAGGCAGCTTTGTGTTTGGAGCAGAGAATCCGAGAAAGAATATTGAGTTCCTGAAAGATTTGTAATCTTACCCTTTAGATTTTGAACATAATACAACAGATACAACAGATACTCCCGTTCGCGGAGTATCTGTTGCTTTTCGTGGTGGGCATGTTTGTGGGACGAGAAACCTACAATTTCGATACGTCGTGGGTGTATGGTACCTGTGCGGCGCTGTGTCTTTGTACCCTCTATTTGATTCTGCGACAAGGGCGCACGCTGTGGGATGGTGCACCGATGCGTGTGTTCACGTGGGGGGCTCTGTTCCTATTGGGCGGTTCCATCATGTCGCCGCGTTGGGCCGAGGTAAATATTCCGTCGGATACCGTCCGAACGGAGCGCGCGGGGATTATCCTTTCTTCGCCGGTAGCGAAACCGAAAACCTACATGGTGCGTGTATTGGTGGGGGAACCTACGCGACAGGGAGGCGTACGCAACCGTGTTTGTATGCTTTATCTGAAACGGGACAGCACCGCAACTTCCGCTCCTTGGACGGCGGGAGACACCATCCGTTTCTGCGCTAAACTGGAATCGCCGGGCGACACGGCCTTCTTCGGGGGAGTCGATTACGGCAAATACCTGCGGGTGCAACACATTGACGGAGTGGGCTATGTACCATCTTCTTATATCGCACAGACCTCGCGAAAAGAGGGCGTTCCCTCATTGGGCTTGCGCGACCGGTTGTCCATAGTCTCCGAACATTGCAAACAGAGCATTTTACGACACATCCGCCCGCTTCCCCTCACCCGGGACGAATATGCGTTGGTCGCAGCCATGACACTGGGTGAAAAATCGTTTCTATCCCGTGCCACCAAAGAGGAGTATTCCGCTACGGGGGCATCGCACATATTGGCGCTCTCCGGCATGCACCTCAGCATCTTGATTATGCTTATCAAATACCTGTTGCCCCGCAAATGGCGATTGGGACGGCGGTCACGCTACCTGGGTGATGCGCTGCTTATAGCTTTTACCGTAGGATATGTCCTGCTCACCGGTGCTCCCCTATCGCTTCAACGTGCGGCCGGCATGCTTATTCTGAGTACGCTTTTGTTGCCTCCGTTTAGCGTACGTCCCAAGGCGGATAGTTTGAACACATTGTTTCTTACCACTTTTTTAATCCTCTGTATCGACCCTCTGTCGCTTTTCGATGTAGGGTTCCAGTTGTCGGTTTCGGCCATTCTGGGGATACTGCTGTTCACCCCCTTTTTCACACTTACCATAAAGAAGCATCCATGGGTAAGAAAGGTAAGCGCCATTCCCGCCACGTGTATCGCTGCGCAACTCGCTACGGGTCCCTTGGTGGCCTACTATTTTCACACCTTCCCCACCTACTTCCTGGTTACGGGATTATGGATTGCCGTGCTCTCCATTACGCTACTCCCCACACTGTGGAGCTTAATTCTGAGTGCGGGTGTTCCGTGGGTGAGCTGCGGAGTATTATGGGTGTTCCGCACAACGCTGCAAATACACAACGCCATCTTGCACACCATTGCGCAGTGGCCACACGCCATACTCCCTGCAGAGGTAAAAAATGGAGGAGAGTTGGCCGGAATATATACCCTTGTGGTGTGCCTGTACCTGTTTTGCCGTTCTCTTTCGGCAAGAAGGACACGCAGAAAACAAGCATCCGAGAAATAAAAACGCCCTCTACATAACACATTTTATAGCAAAGAATTTGACTATTCCAATTGTTTGCACTAAATTTGCAGAATAAAATAGAAACGAAGTATGTTTACTCACGTAATGACAGAGCAGGATGCTCTACGGCTGAAATCTTATATAGAGGAAAACCAGCGTTTTTTGGTGGTTGCCCACGTTTCCCCGGATGGCGATGCCATGGGGTCTACACTAGCGCTTGCACACTTTCTGCAGGGGTTAGGTAAAGAGGTGACAGTCGTCATGCCCAACTCCTACCCCGACTTTCTGGCTTGGTTGCCGGGAGCACACGATGTGGTGCTGCACGACCGGGAGACGGAACGGGTAAACGGAGTGATAGAACGAGCAGAGGTTCTCTTCTGCTTGGACTTCAACGATTTCTCTCGCGTGGCACAGATGGAACAGAAGCTGTCCGGCCGCAAGATTCCCAAGATCTTAATCGATCACCACTTGGACCCAAGCCATGATTTCGACATCACGGTATCGCATCCCGACAAGAGTTCTACGTGTGAGCTGCTTTTCTTGGTGCTTGCCCAACTGGGATACTGCGATGCTCTCGCCGAGGAGGAGTGTACGTGTCTCTACACCGGCATGATGACGGATACGGGGGGATTTACCTACAATTCCAACCGCAGCGAGATTTTCATGATTATAGCGGAACTGCTCAAAAGGGGGATTGATAAGGATAAGATTTATCGCAACGTGTTCTACAACTACAGCGAACAACGTTTCCGCCTGATGGGATATATCTTGTACACGAAGATGAAGTATATGCCGCAATATCATGCTTCGTTGTTGACGCTCACAAGACAGGAACAGAAACTCTTCTCGCATGTAAAGGGCGATACCGAAGGGTTTGTGAACATACCGTTGCAGATAAAGGGGGCAAAACTTTCTATCTCTCTGCGCGAAGATACGGAGAAACCGGGATGCATACGTGTGTCTCTGCGTTCGGTCGATGACTTCCCGTGCAATAAGATGGCGGCCGAGTTCTTTAACGGCGGCGGTCACTTGAACGCTTCGGGCGGCGAACTGCGCTGCTCCATGGAGGAGGCAGAGGAGATTGTGTCAAAGGCGTTGGCACGCTACGCTCCGCTATTGGCGTAACCATTTAAAATAAGGATAAAAAAAACAGACTATATACATGAACAAAGGAAAAATGATTTGCGGACTGCTGGCTGCGGGTTTGTTCGCCACTTTCTATGCTTGTAGCAGCGATGAAACGTATGCCGAGCAGAAAGAACGCGAGCGTAAGGCCATCAGCAGTTTCATGTCGCGCAATGTGTCTTTCACACTCGAGGGTGACACCTACACGGTAGGCAACATCAATGTAATCAGCGAGGCACAATTCGAGGCTCAGGACAGTACCACAGATCTTACAAAAAACGAATACGTCTATATCAGCAGCAATGGTATCTATCTGCAGATTATCGACAAGGGTGCGGGCGAACCGCTTAAATCCGGAAAATCGGCTACCATCTACTCTCGCTTTATCGAATACAACATCATGGGCGACAGCGTGCAGTTGTCCAACCGCTACAATGTGTGGTCTACCATGCCCGATGTATTTACGTGCAAGAACAACTATGGTACATATACGGCGTCCTTTACTTCGGGACTTATGTATAGCAGCTATGGTTCTTCCGTTCCGTCCGGATGGCTCTATCCGTTGCGCTATATTAATATAGGTATGGCCGATGAGTCTCACCCGTCGGTGGCTAAGGTGCGCATCATTGTACCCCACAGTGAGGGACAGCAGTATGCCACTTCCAACGTTTACCCGTGTTTCTACGAGTTGACGTATCAACAAGGTTATTAATACTATAAACAATAGAGAATGACACTTATTAAATCTATATCCGGTATCCGCGGTACTATTGGCGGTAAGACCGGAGATACACTGAATCCGCTGGATATCGTGAAGTTTACATCGGCTTATGCAACGCTTATCCGCCGCCGTCTTCCGGCCGGTAAGAAGGGTAAGATTGTTGTGGGTCGCGATGCTCGCATCTCCGGCGAAATGGTTAAGAACGTGGTGTGCGGTACGCTCATGGGTATGGGCTTCGATGTGGTGAACATAGGTTTGGCGTCTACGCCGACTACGGAGATTGCCGTGACCATGGAGGGTGCCGATGGTGGTATCATCATAACGGCAAGCCACAACCCGCGCATGTGGAATGCGCTGAAACTGCTCAATGCTCAGGGTGAATTCCTGAACAAGGAGGAGGGCAACGAGGTGTTGGCTATTGCCGAGGCCGAGGATTTTGATTATGCTGACGTTGATAGCTTGGGGGCTTACCGCGAGGACGATAGCTACGACCAGAAACACATCGACTTGGTGAAGGGGCTTAAGTTGGTGGATGTGGAGGCTATCCGCAAAGCGAACTTCAAGGTGGCTTTCGATGCGGTGAACTCTGTGGGTGGCGTTATCTTGCCGAAACTGTTTGAGCAGTTGGGCGTGACTACGGTGAAGGGTCTCTACACCGAACCTACGGGAGACTTCCAGCACAATCCGGAGCCTTTGGAGAAGAACTTGGGCGACATACAGCAGGTGATGCGTGGCGGTGGCTACGACATTGCATTTGTGGTGGACCCGGACGTGGATCGTTTGGCGCTGTTCTGTGAGGATGGAACCATGTACGGTGAGGAATATACACTGGTAACGGTGGCCGACTATATCTTGCAGCATACTCCGGGCAACACGGTGAGCAACTTGAGTAGTACGCGTGCGCTGCGCGATGTTACCACTCCGCAGGGGGGTACTTACTACGCTGCTGCCGTAGGCGAGGTGAATGTGGTGACCAAGATGAAGGAGGTAAACGCTGTGATTGGTGGCGAGGGCAATGGTGGAGTAATCTATCCGGAGGCTCACTACGGTCGCGATGCGTTGGTGGGTATTGCACTTATCCTTACCTACTTGGCTAAGAAGCAGTGCAAGACGAGCGAGTTGCGTGCTACCTATCCGCCGTACTTCATCGCCAAGAACCGCGTGGACTTGACACCGGGATTGGATATCGATGCTATATTAAATAAGGTGAAGGAGATGTATGCGCAGTACGATATCAACGATATCGATGGCGTGAAAATTGACTTCCCTGACAAATGGGTTCACTTGCGCAAGAGCAATACGGAACCGATTATCCGTGTGTACTCGGAGGCGCACTCCATGGAGGAGGCCAACGATATAGCGGAACAGGTTATGAAAGTGATTCGCGAGAATATGTAA
>CAZUTW010000029.1:0-21542 GCA_964623295.1 uncultured Bacteroidaceae bacterium
CTTACATTCGAGCATCTGTCATAACGACCGCAAATTACATAGGTCCTATTATGACACTGTGCTTGGGTAAACGCGGTGAGTTGGTGAAGCAGGATTACATAAGCGGTAATCGTGTAGAACTCATATTCGACCTGCCGCTAGGCGAAATCGTGATAGACTTCTACGATAAGTTGAAGAGCATTTCCAAGGGATATGCCTCCTTCGACTATCATCAGAACGGCTTCCGGACGTCCAAGTTGGTGAAGTTGGATATTCTGTTGAACGGAGAGCCCGTGGATGCACTCTCCACCCTGACACATGCCGACAATGCAGAAACATTCGGCCGTCGTATGTGCGAGAAACTTAAGGAGTTGCTCCCACGTCAGCAGTTCGATATTGCCATACAAGCCGCCATTGGAGCAAAGATTATTGCCCGCGAAACGGTAAAGCAGGTTCGTAAGGACGTAACCGCCAAGTGTTATGGAGGTGACGTGAGCCGTAAGCGTAAACTGTTGGAGAAACAAAAGCGAGGAAAGAAACGTATGAAACAGATAGGCAATGTGGAAGTTCCGCAGAAAGCCTTCCTTGCTGTATTGAAGTTGGATTAAGTAATGAAGTATAAGAACCTTAAAACTTTAAACGATGGAATCTAAGAATGATGTAGCCAGAGAGTTGGCACGAGCATTTTACACGTTATCACCAACAGCTCTCAATGAGTTGGCGGAGATATTGGTTCCTTTCAAGTATGCAAAGGGAGACCGCGTATTGGACGAAGGCGAGGTGTGTAAACACATGCTTTTTGTTCACAAGGGAATTGTGCGTCAGTTCTATTTTAAGAACAATAAGGACGTGACAGAGCATTTCTCTTACGAAGGTCGTTTGGTGGTATGTATCGAGAGTTTCTTTAAACAAGAGCCCACTCGCTTGATGGTAGAGGCGTTGGAACCGAGCGTATTGTATGGTATTCCACACGATGCAATAGAGGAATTGGCCGACCGCAACAAAGAGATAAATCTCTTCTATCGCCATATATTGGAGCATGCACTCATCCGCTCACAGGTAGCAGCCGATCGTCGCAGGTTTGAGTCGGCGCAGGAACGTTACAACTACCTATTGAGTGTGCAGCCAGAGATATTCTTGCGTGCACCGTTGGTGCACATAGCATCGTATCTGCAGATGGCACCGGAAACCCTGAGCCGTGTGCGTGCGGCTGCCCAAGAGCAGAAAGAAGCAGCGAAGCAAGAGGAAACCTCCTCAAAAAGAGAAATGACAGAAGAAGAAAAAGCAAGTCTAGAAGCCGTTCAGCGCCAATTGGAAATGGTAGCGGCTAAGAAGAAAAAAAAGTAAATCAAAAAGAAAAGGTTTCGGATTATTCCGAAACCTTTCTTCTTTATATCTCTGCATCAATATACAAGAAACGTTTGATGCTCTTCTTGGGAGTCTTTTCAAACTCTTCGTCGTACAATTTTATACCGGCGATTTGAGCATAAGAAGGGAGAATCTTGTTTACTAGGACTCGGTTCTGCTCCATCTGTACCGCTATGTCCTCGCCCTTTCTCTCCGCCTCGAAACGCTCCTTATTCGGGTAGATAAGCGCATAAAACTTATCCGCTTTCTGAATTACGATACTCTCCGTAACATAAGGCATCGCATTAATCTTATCCTCCAGTTCCTCGGGATACACGTTTTGTCCGTTTGCACTCAGAAGCATGTTTTTGCTACGCCCCTTTATATAGATATAACCATCTTTGTCCATCAGCGCAAGGTCGCCCGTATGGTACCAACCCTCTTTGTCGATGGTCTGTTCCGTAGCCTCCGGATTCTTGTAATACCCGGGAGTCACGTTCAGTCCCCGGCACAGAATCTCGCCCACCGTGTGCTGTGGATCCTTGCTATCTATGCGCACCTCCATGTGAGGAACACATTTGCCACACGAACCGGTGCGGAACGTGTGCCAATCGTCGTAGGCAATAATCGGAGCACACTCGGTTGTGCCATACCCCACGGTAAATTGGAAACCGATATCCTTAAGGAAAGCCTCCACATCGTTGCTAAAAGCCGCTCCACCGATGATTATCTCATAGAAACTACCACCAAAGGCCTCATTGATTTGCTGGCAAATCTTTTTCTTTACCACCTTATTAATAATAGGAGTATGCATAAGCAGCTTCATGCTCGGCTTTTGCAATTTTGGGAATACCGAGTTGCGAATCACCTTTTCTATAATCAACGGCACACTGATGATAATAATCGGTTTAATCTCGGCAAATGCCATAAGAATAATCTTAGGACTTGGTGTGCGCGTCAGGAAGTACACATGGCAACCATAAAGGAACTCGAACAGGAACTCGAATGCCATGCCATACATGTGCGCCATAGGTAAGATAGACAGCACCTTATCGCCCGCATGTACCTGTTTCCCCAGTACGGTGATGGCAAAATCGTAGTTGCTCCACAGCGCACGATAGGGGATGATGACCCCCTTGGAAAAGCCCGTGGTACCCGACGTGTAGTTGATGAGAGCCGTCTCCTCGGCCTCATCCTCGTGGTAGTGAATATCCTCTTGCGTCAATCCGTTGGGATACTTCCGCTCAAAAGCCGTTTGCAGATAGGAGCGGAGCTCCGTATCCGGAGTAATGGAAGTTATGGTACTATAGATACACGCCAAGTCCTTGAGCCCGAAGATACCCTGTAAATCCGGTGTCTCCTCCGCGTTTACATGATTCAGCGTCACATCGCCGACAAAGACCAACTTAGCCTCGGAATGGTTGATGATGTTGTGCACCTGTTCCGGTTTAAACTCGTGTAAGATAGGTACACCCACGGCACCATACGTAAGAGTAGCAAAGAACACGATACCCCAATAGGCACAATTCCTACCATACAGCGCAACTTTGTCGCCCTTTTCTATTCCGAATTCCCGAAAGAGAAGATGAATTTTTTCTATTTCAACGGCTACATCGCGGAAACGGTAGTTCTCGCCTTTATAGTCAGTCAGTGCATCCATATCCCAATGTTTGCGGATGCTAGCTTCTACGATTGCGTTATAGCTCGGTATCTTTTCCATTGCACATTTTAATTTCTTATGTGCAAAAGTAACGTATTTCCTGCACATAACAAAGAAAAAGATGCAATTTTCAATACTTTTTTGTTATTTCTCTCCTATAATAGCGTATTAAAGAACATAAAAAGGGGTAAAAGATACCCCTTTTAGTAAATTCTTGGTCCAAAGATTTTGCTCCCCACGCGGATTAGAGTGCTGCCCTCCTCTATAGCGATAGGGTAGTCGTGGCTCATGCCGTAAGAACACTCACGGAACTCCGGGCAGTCGTGGAAAAACTCATCCTTGATTTTGTAAAAGAACAAACGCGCACCATGAAACTCCTTACGGATAGCCTCCGTATCGTCCGTGTTACTCGCCATGCACATAATGCCGCAAATCTCCACGAACGGCAAGTTCTTCCATTCCCCATCAACCAGCATCTCCTCCAACTCCGTGTAGCTAAAGCCGAACTTCGTCTCCTCGCGTGCTATATGCAATTGCAGCAAACACTTAATCTTGCGTCCGCACTTCTCGCCCTGGCGGTTAATCTCCTTCAGCAACTTAAGGCTATCCACTGCATGAATCATACTCACAAAAGGCGCAATGTACTTCACCTTGTTTGTCTGCAAGTGACCGATAAAGTGCCACTCTATGTCCTTGGGAAGCAGCTCCTGCTTCTTCACCAACTCCTGTACAATACTTTCGCCGAATATACGCTGTCCGGCACCATATGCTGCCTCTATATACTCCGCCGGGTGGTATTTGGAAACAGCTACCAGCCGAACCGTTTCAGGCAGTTCGGCCAGTATCTCTTTTAATGGGGTAATTACGTCAAACATATTTGTTTATTCTTCCGGATTCTTCTCCACGCGAGCGCTCATATCGTACTGGAATACATCCATGATAGGCGTCTCGGCAATATTGGAAATTACATAATCCATCATGCTACCCTTCATGCCCTCGTCCAGTCGCTTGATAGCGTCGCGGATATCGATAGCACGAATCAGCACAAAATTAGATGTCTTCTTCTCTTTACCGCTCTTTTCATCCAGAGTGATAAAATTCAGTTTTGCCTTAAACCAACGATCGGCAGCCTCCAAATCGCAGTCGAACAGCTCCGAGATTTTGGCACGCTTTATGTCGGACACCTGGTACTCACCGCTCATAAACGGAGAAATCTCCTCGATAATTCTCTTCTCCGCCTCCGTAAAGCTCAGCGCATCTACCAAGTAGGGTTCCGTTACCTTCTTTACAAAACCATTCTCCATGGTCTTGTCGTATCTGATTTTACACTCAAACCATTCGTACATCATAATTCTATATGTCTATTTAAATATGTATAAACTATTCTATTCTCCGCCCTTTTGTATGGGCACTTCTTTCTATTTGACTGCAAAATTACGAAAAAAACCGATTCAATCTACATTTTTGTCGAAAACAATCTATTCCTCACTATTAAAAGAGCAAAATTGTTTGTAAATTGTACTATAAAGTTGTATCTTTGCACGTAATTATTTATACAGAAAACGAATATGCCGAAAATATCCATTAGAGGACATGAAATGCCGCAATCGCCCATCCGCAAGTTGGCTCCCCTTGCTGCAGCAGCTAAGAAACGTGGAGTTCACGTTTATCATTTGAATATAGGTCAGCCCGATTTGCCCACACCCCGTGTGGCACTCGATGCGATACGCAATATAGACAGAAAAATTTTGGAGTACAGCCCCAGTCAGGGATACTTGAGTTATCGACAGAAGTTGGTAGGGTATTACGAGAAGTACAACATTCACGTAGATGCCGACGACATCATCATCACCTGTGGCGGTAGCGAGGCAGTGCTTTTTGCCTTTCTCTCCTGCCTAAATCCCGGTGACGAGATTATCGTCCCCGAACCGGCGTACGCCAACTACATGGCCTTTGCCATCTCTGCCGGTGCCGTTATTCGCACCATAGCCACTACGATAGACGAAGGCTTCTCTCTGCCGAAGGTAGAGAAGTTCGAAGAGCTGATAAACGAACGCACCCGTGCTATTCTTATCTGTAATCCGAACAACCCCACCGGATACCTCTACACCCGTAGAGAGATGAACCAGATTCGCGATTTGGTTAAGAAGTACGACCTGTACCTCTTCTCCGACGAAGTGTACCGTGAGTTCATTTACACCGGTTCCCCCTATATTTCGGCGTGTCATCTGGAAGGAATAGAGCAGAACGTCATACTGATAGATTCCGTAAGTAAGCGTTATAGCGAGTGCGGTATTCGTATCGGCGCCCTTATCACCAAGAATGCCGAAGTGAGAGCCGCCGTCATGAAGTTCTGTCAGGCACGTTTGAGTCCTCCCTTGATAGGACAGATAGCCGCCGAAGCCTCTCTGGATGCCGGCGAGGAGTACGCACGCGAAACCTACGACGAATACGTGGAACGCCGTAAGTGCTTGATAGATGGACTGAACCGTATCCCCGGAGTCTATTCTCCCATCCCCATGGGCGCCTTCTACACCGTAGCCAAACTGCCGGTAGACGATGCCGAAAAATTCTGTGCATGGTGCCTCAACGAATTCGAGTACGAAGGTAAAACCGTCATGATGGCACCGGCCGCCGGATTCTACACCACCCCCGGTAAGGGACGTAACGAGGTACGTATAGCCTATGTATTGAAGAAGGAAGATTTGTGCGATGCCCTCATAGTGTTGCGTAAGGCACTGGAGGCATACCCCTACAAGGAAACGGTAGAGTAACGCATGATATTACCTTTTTATATATCGAAAAAACTGTTTAGCGGACGCGAGGGAAAGAAAGAGGTCTCTCGCCCCGCTATTCTTGTAGCTACGGCCGGTGTGGCACTGGGCTTGGCCGTGATGATTATCTCCATCTCGGTGATGTTCGGTTTCAAAAAGGAGATACGCGATAAGGTAGAAGGATTCGGCGGACAATTACAGGTGATGAACATGCAGTCGTTCCGTTCCAACGAGACCTACCCGATAGCCTTCAACGATTCCCTTATGAAAGTGATGGGCAAGCTTCCGGGAGTGACACACGCACAGCGTTACACACTGAAACCCGGCATGCTCAAAACCGACGACAACTTCCGCGGTGTACAACTCAAGGGCGTAGGACAAGAGTACGATTTCTCCTTCCTGGAGAAGAACTTGAAGGAAGGTTCCCTGCCCGATTTCTCACAAGAGGAGGGAGGTGTACCCATTCTTATCTCCCGCATGGTAGCCGATGAACTGCACTTAGCGGTAGGTAGCAAGGTGTTTGCCTACTTCTTCGAAGGCACCCTGAGAGTACGTCGTTTCCACGTAGTGGGAATCTATCAAACCAATATGAAAGAGTTTGATAAAAACTTGGTATTTACCGACATAAAGACCGTAACCAAGCTCAACGGTTGGGAGGCAGACCAAGTAAGCGGTGTCGAGATGTCTCTTGCCCCCGACGCCAATGCCGAGAACAGTCTGCAAGCCGCCATTCGTTTCATCAATCCCCGTTTGGACAATTACGGAGCCAAGTATGCCGCTTACGGTATAGAAGAACTCTATCCGCAACTGTTCCAATGGTTGGACATGTTGGACCTGAATATTTGGATTATTCTTATTCTCATGATACTGGTAGCATCCTTCACCATGATAGCCGGACTGCTCATTATTATATTGGAGCATACCAACTTCATCGGCATCTTAAAAGCATTGGGAGCCACCAACAGACAGATACGTCAGGTATTCCTTTACTTTGCCTCCTTCGTGATATTGCGCGGATTGGTATTGGGAAATGTGATTGCGCTGGTGCTTATTTTCTCCCAACAATATTTCGGTTGGGCCCATCTCGACGCATCCACCTACTATCTGGAACGCGTTCCCGTATTGTTCCAACCCGCTTATTGGGGAATTGTCAATGCCGCCACCTTCCTATTGTGTGTCATGGCATTGCTCATACCGTGTCATCTGGTATCCTATATACATCCTGCAAAGAGTATCCGTTTCGAGTAACGGATACTCTTTACAAGAGTGTTTCCTTAGTGAATCATCACCTCACCTAAATCGAAGTTGTCCATAACACAACTCATATCCACAGAGCCGCGAATGCCGCGTACCGTAGCCTTAGAGGTGTACTGCCACATAATAAACTTAAGATCGTCAATCAAGTTGGGACGTTCATCGCTGTAGCGAGCAATCATGTAATAGTAATCCTTGAAATCGCCGTGTGACAGATACTTATTATAGAAGTTACCCGACGTATAGATAACCGGTTTAAAGCCATATTCCTTCTCAAACAAATCCAGGAATCGCTTCAGAGAACTGCAAAGCTGAGCTGCCGAACGTTTACCGATAAGTTCCACATCCACAATCGGGATAAGGTCGTGGTCCGACGGATTGAAGACACTCTTGAAATTGGCCAACTGCTCCTCGGGCGAAGTAGACGGACTAAAGAAGTGGTAGCACCCCACCTTTATGCCGTGTCGACGCGCCTCCCGTATGTTGTAAGCATACGTATCGTCCTTCAGTCCCACACTCTCCGTAGCCTTCATGTAGGCATACCCCACATTATCGTTCTGTGCCACCTCCTCCCAGTTGATGCGACCCTGGTAGTGCGACACATCTATGCCCGAGCGTATGCCCGTAGCCTGTCCTCGGCGCAAGTGAGGTTCCACACATTTTGCCTCCACCTTAGGCTGATGAATCTGTGCCACCATATTGTCCGGCATATTCTCCGTGATTTCGGCATCCGACTTTTTGTGCTTACCCTTACCATAAGCCTGCGAGGGCAAGGTAAGCGCGAGTGCCAATACTGTTGCTATGGATATATATTTAATGCTCATAATTGAAAAGCGTCATTGATTCGTTAATTAAAGAAATTCCACGACAGACCGAACTGCAGTCCGGCAGGTGTGATAGGGTAGTGAGGAGCCAAGAACACCTTGTTGCCCGTGAAGTGTGAATACTGCACATAGAAACGGCAATGTTTCAAGTGGAAGTTAACGTAGACACTGCAAACCGGTTTCCCGCCCTGCTTCTCCTTCGTCTCCTCCGCCTGGTTGGTGAACTGTCCGATAGCCGGATTGTAGTCCGGCACAAAGTATTTGGTAAAGAAGAAACCATCCACACCGAATTCGGTACTCAGCACATGCGCTATCTTGAACTTAAGATAGAGATTGGAATACACATTGAGAGTAGGCAACGGAAGCACCTCGTCATCGCTCGTAAGCTGGTAGGTAAGTTCGTTCTCCCAGTTCAGTATGCCCCATTTAAAATGTTGCAACAACTGTGCCGTAATCACCTGTATGCTACCGCCCTCCTGCTTCACTTCGGCAGCAGTGCTATACGAACTGTTGCTACCCGGCACCGGAGTCTTAACGGCAGCAAAGTACGTGTAATTGGTTATATTCTCCACATTGGCACGCAGCGTAGTGCGCGTCTTCTCCCAACTTATCTCTCCACCGATGGTAGTGCGCAGCTCCTTATCCAAGTCGTTGTCCCACCATTCGGTACGTCCGTGGTAGTGGCGATAATAGAACGCCGGTGTTTGGTGTTCCACAGCAGCATTCACCTTTATGTGTGCCGTATCTCCCAACACCTTAAAGTTGAGTTCCCCCTTACCATCGAGCTTAAAGGAACCCACCTCCTCGCCGGCTATGTTTACCTGTCCCAACACATCGTAGTGCAGCACCTTTCCCTGTTTGCGTTCCAGTCGACCGCCCACCAAGAAGTTGTGCTCGTTTATCTTTTCCAACAACTCTCCGTTGCTCTCCAGCGTAGGAATCTTGTAAGCATTCAATTCATAGGTAGCAAAAGCCGACAAACCGGCCTGCGCCCACTTATTGAATCCCTCTTTGAGCTGCAACCCCAACGTATTCTTTATAGTAAAGAGCTTCGTCTCATCGTAAGTGTAAGCACCGCTATCATAAAAGTCGTTCGTATAGAAAGTCTCCGGGAAGTACTTCGTCTGGAAGATACGATCGTAGTTCTCCACCTTGAGCGTATGGAACACACTGCTCACAGGCACAAACACCTCGGTAGCCCCTTCGTAGAGATGCACCTCCTTCAGCGAGTCCAGCACCTCCTGCTGTCTACCCGGAAGGTCGCCCCATGTCTGTCGCACACTATCCGGAATCTGAGCCAGCAGCACCGAATCCTTCGGCATGGGAGCACGCAAAGAATCGGGCAAAGGAATGGAACGATAGAACCCCATGTTGTAATGATGGTTCAGATAAAGCGTCTTACTATCGTTACGGTTCCACGTACTCTGCAAGTTGGTAGGGATATCGCGCATCTGGAAAGAACGCGAAAAGCTCTCCGGATGCAGTATGTATTCATCGTCCTCTATACCACCATTCTCGTTCATCTTCATATGTTTGGCCGAGAACCAAGCATGCATGTCGTATTGATCGCCCAAGTAGTAACCAAAGAGCGAGCCATCGAAGAACGACGTCGCTTGGTTGTCATAGAAACCACGTCCGTAGAGATAATCCAACTTAAAGCCGATACCCGCCCTCTTGTTGATGTTGGTAGCGAAGTATGCACGGATGCGGTCATCACCATTCTCCTTACTACCATTCTCCTGATACGTGATATTGGTATAAGGACTCTTGGTATTGGTAAAGTAGAAATCACCTATACGCGTGTACCAATAAGAATAAGGATCCAGAAACAAGAAACGACTGCTCTGAGCACGATCCATGTAGATACGCGACATACGCGGAGAGCCAAAGCCCCCCAACGTATTGTACTGTCCGTTTCGTCCATACGTAAAGTGCGCATTTTGGAACCCATGCATAACCGTATCCGCCACCTGCGGAAGGATATCGCCAAACATATCGTTTATCTTCCACTGCCGCACCTCGATAGGCACCACCTTGCTCTCCTTAGCATCGTCCGAGTCTTTACGAGCAAACTGATACTTACGTTGCCCGTACTCGTTATCGTTGTTATCGAGTACTCGCTGCGCATATCCCGTTATGCCCACGAAGACACTCAATAGAGTGAATATAATCTGTTTCCTATTCATTTCGGTTTTTACAACTTATTTGGTTTGGGAGTACCCCGCCGCCTTCAACAGAGCCACGACCTTCTCTTTCACGTCGCCCTGAATGATGATTTCATTATCCTTCACACTACCCCCCGTACCGCACTTTGTCTTGAGCATCTTGCCGATAGCCTTCAAGTCCTCCTCGGCACCCGTAAAGCCGGCAACGATGGTTACCACCTTGCCGCCCCTATGGTTCTTCTCTATGCGCGTACGCAGACGTTGTTGGTTGGCAGGCAGCGTAGCCGGTTCCTCCTCCTCCTCACTTTCGTAAGAGAAGTTGGCATTCGTGCTGTACACCACCCCCAATCTATCTTTCCAATCGTTGTTATTCTTTCCCATGACGATGGATTAATCCTCCATTAACTTACGGTATCTCACCTTCTTAGGCTCCTCCAGGCCCAGACGCTTCATCTTGTTGGTCTCGTACTCGGAGTAGCTACCCTCAAAGAAGAACACGTTGCCCTCGCCCTCGAACGCCAAGATATGCGTACAGATACGATCCAGGAACCAACGGTCGTGGCTAATCACCACGGCACATCCGGCAAACTCCTCGAGACCCTCCTCCAGCGCACGCAGTGTATTCACATCGATATCGTTGGTAGGCTCATCGAGCAACAACACGTTACCCTCCTCCTTGAGCGCCATGGCCAAGTGCAGACGGTTACGCTCACCACCGGAGAGCACCCCACACTTCTTCTCTTGGTCGGCTCCCGCAAAGTTGAAACGACTCAGGTAAGCACGAGCATTGATGTCGCGTCCACCCATACGGATAAGTTCGTTACCACCGCTAATTACCTGATAAACAGTTTTCTCCGGATCTATATCCTTGTGCGTCTGGTCTACATACGCCAGTTTCACCGTCTCGCCCACCTCGAAGGTACCCTCGTCTACCGTCTCCAGTCCCATAATCATGCGGAAGAGCGTCGTCTTACCCGCACCGTTTGGACCAATGATACCCACGATTCCGTTGGGCGGAAGCATAAAGTTCAAGTCCTTCAGCAGCACCTTGTCGCCGAAAGCCTTGTTTACATGTACCGCCTCTATCACCTTGTTGCCCAAGCGCGGACCGTTCGGAATGAAGATTTCCAACTTCTCCTCCTTCTCCTTCTGGTCCTCGTTCAACAATTTATCGTAAGAGTTCAAACGCGCCTTACCCTTAGCCTGGCGAGCCTTGGGAGCCATGCGCACCCACTCCAACTCACGCTCCAGAGTCTTGCGACGCTTGCTAGCCACCTTCTCCTCCAGTGCCATGCGCTTCGTCTTCTGGTCCAGCCAGGAAGAGTAATTACCCTTCCAAGGGATACCCTCACCACGGTCCAACTCCAGAATCCAACCCGCCACATCGTCCAGGAAGTAACGGTCGTGCGTAACCGCAATCACCGTACCCTCGTACTGGTTCAAGTGTTGCTCCAACCAGTCTATGCTCTCCGCATCCAAGTGGTTGGTAGGCTCATCGAGCAACAGCACATCCGGCTTTTGCAACAACAAGCGGCAGAGCGCCACACGTCGTCTTTCACCCCCCGAAAGGAACTCCACCTTTTGGTCGGCCGGCGGACAGCGCAGTGCATCCATGGCACGTTCCAGTTTGCTATCCAAGTTCCAAGCATCGGAACTATCCAACAAATCCTGCAGCTCCCCCTGGCGAGCAAACAGTTTGTCCATCTTGTCGGCATCCTCGTAGTACTCCGGCAATCCGAACTTTTGGTTTATCTCTTCGTATTCGGCCAGTGCATCCACAATCGGTTGCACACCCTCCTTTACTACATCAATAACTGTTTTTTCATTGTCCAATTTCGGTTCCTGCTCCAAGTACCCCACGCTGTATCCCGGAGAGAAAACCACCTCCCCCTGGATATCCTTGTCGATACCCGCAATCACCTTCATTAAGGTAGATTTACCGGCACCGTTCAGACCGATAATACCTATCTTTGCTCCGTAGAAGAAAGATAAATAGATGTTCTTAAGTACTTGTTTATTGGTTTGGCGGATGGTCTTACTTACCCCCACCATAGAGAAGATAATTTTCTTATCGTCCGTGTTCGCCATAATTCTTTAATCTATTTATATTGTTCAAATTCTATTCCTTATTTAATATACACCTCAATGACCCACACAATCCCCAAGCCGATGCTGTAGATGAGAGCATACGACAAAATGGAAAGACTACAGTGCATCAAGTGCTTGTTCAGTCCATCGATGGGCAAGGAGACGAACTCCTTGTAGAACTTCTGATGCTGAAAGATACGCACCAACGAAAGAACGATCCACACCATGCGCGACGTCTTGCTGCAAGCAAACAGCGGATAAGCGCAGTACACAGCCATGAATCCCGACCACAAGTAGAGCTTCTGCGTCCATTCGCGCCCCTTTATTGTGACCAGTGTCTTCTTACCCGCCTTGGCATCGGTATCCATATCTCTGTAATTGTTGGTAATCAAGAGCGTATCCGTAGTGATGCCACTCCCCAAAGCTATCGCCAACACCTCCCACGACAGATGGAAAGTCATCAGATAATAGGTGGTAAACACCGGCACCAAACCAAAGAACACCAGCACCAATACATCGCCCAGCGCGTGGTAGGAGCACCACGTAGAATACAGAAAGGCAAACAGCACACACAGTGCGCCGATAGCCACCATTGTCCATCCACCGATAAAAGCCAGCGGAAGTCCCACGGCACACGCCAACACCGTCACCACCCCTATGCCCACACGCATGGCACCGGGAGTAATCCACCCCATGGCACAAGCGCGAGGAGGACCCAAACGGTCGTCATCGTCCGTCCCCTTCACGTAGTCCACGTAATCGTTTATCAGATTGGAATCTATCTGCATCAGTCCGGCAAAGAGCACGCACAGCACAAAGGCGCCCCAGTGCAGTTGCGCACCCCCCATCTCGTAGCTATGCCACAGAGCGGCAGCCGCAGACAAGAGTAGGGGAGAGACCGATGCCAGCAACGTCTTGGGACGTGCCGCAAAGACCCATTTCTTAAACGTGGTGTTAGCGATTTTTTCCTCTTCTATATTTTTATTCATTCCACTATACTCCTTTATGATAATACTGTCCCTTCTTGCGTGTACCGCCGCCATACTCTATGGCGTGAGCGGGACAAGAGTGATAACAGCCCAAACAACCGCAGCAGTGTCCCAGCCATACAGGAACCTCCCCGGCGAGCTTCAGGTTCTGCAGCGGGCAACGTTCCACACACTTACCGCAGTGTACACACTTGGAAGCATCCACCCGGAACTTCTTCTCCTTCACCAGATGAGAAAAGAAGAAAGGCTTAAAAACCTTCGACTTAACCCACGCCATTGCCCCCGGTGTGATGTGAAACGTACACTTTCGTTCCACCACAAAATCGGCTATGCGCGATACCCAAGCCTGAGCTCTGTAGAGTTTCTCGTTTTGCACCTCCTCCGCATCAACATCGAATCCCGGGAGTGCCACATACGTGTTCGGCATCTGCACCGAGAACCCGGCCTGCAACTGCCAACCCTTCCGTGCAATAAGCTGCTCCATCTCCTCGCGCGTCTTACCTATGTCGTCGCCGCACGTGCAGCAAAAGTAGATATAATTGCAGCGATAGTGCTCCAATTGCAACCGCTCTATGAAGCGTACCACCACCGGAGGAACCCCCCATGCATGGATAGGAAAGCAGAACCCCACACGTTCATCCGTCATCAAGCGAAACGCCGGCACCTCCTCGCCACGCAAGTACGGTGCCATATCGATACATTTTTCGCGCACCTCCTCGGTCAATCGCTCCGCCACCCATCGGGTATTTCCCGTACCGGAAAAATAGAATATCATACAGCCCTCGGTGAATCAGTCGTCGTCCTCCTCGTCCTTGCTCTTCTTGGACGTAGTACCCATTTTCTCGTTCACCTTCTTCATGCTGTCACCGGCATAGTCGAAGGCATAGTACGTCTCCTTTGCGCTCAACACCTTGCGGAAGAGCGGTGCATGTTTCTTCTTCACCTGCACCTCCTTTTCGTCCGACGCATTGTGTGCCGCAATCAGTTTCTCGGCCTGAGCCTCCGTTATACTCTTGCTCTTGATGGCTTTTTTCAAATCATCCTTCAGGGCAGAGTAGGCCGATTTGGCCGTACGCATATCCTTGAGATAGGCTATGCAGAGCGGTTTGAACTGAGCCGCTTTTGTCTTGTTCAGTTTGAGTTCACGAATCACATAGTTCGTCTTCAACTCTATATTTTTATCGCTCTTTTGCGCCACAGCAGGCAGCACCATAACGGTTGCCAACAGCAGTGCAATAAACGGTTTTTTCCATGCAGTTATCATATCCGTAATCTTTCGTTTATAGAATTCCATACGAAATTACGGAAATATTACGACATGGGAAATATTTTTGTCGAAAAAGTACATATTTGTAGCGTTTTTTACCTATTATATACAGAAAAATAGCTTTTTCAACCGCGAAAACGCACTTTTACATACCGTGTGAGAACGCACGTTTACGACTCCGAATCTTGTGCATCCAATCGTAAAATAGAATCTATAGCGATGCGTAAACCGCTGCGCAACACCAACACACGTTCCCATTCGTTCCACTCCTTTATGCAGTCCGTCACGGTAGCATAGGAACCACCCTGTTTGGTGGCATCCGGAACAAAATAGGTGATGCACACCGGACACTCCGGACGAGCAAGCACCTCTTGCAAACTGCGGTCCAACAGTCCCTCCTCGCTCTCGGTCAACTCCACCGCCTCCTCCGTAAAGCGTCCCGCCTCCTCTATAGCCTCCTCGTGCCCGTTGAGAGCAGCAAACGGAGCAAACTGTGCCGCCCGGTTACGGAGTGGCATGGGGGTGTGACGAGTGGAAACAGGGCGTTCCATGTGTAGTATGTCTTCGTAAGAATCTTTCATGCCTTGTGTCCTCCTATTTGTTGGTTCCGTTCCTTGGCCGTAGCGCCATCGGCGTAGTTTAACCCCTTGAGAATGGCGTTCTTTCCAAACTTCTTCTTTATGTTGATGAGCGTCTCCTGCATCTTGCGTTCCCGTGTGCGCTGTCTCTCTTTTTCCAAGCGTTCCCGCTCCTGTTTCTCGTAGTCTATAAAAAGATCGAGTTGAGGCTGTTCCGGCGTCTTCGCTGTAGTATCCCCGATGGATGTCTCCGCCACAATATGGTTGGCCGTTATGCTGATGCGTCGGACGAGCAGGAATGGCTCCACTATGCGGTCGAAGAGCGACAAGGTAGCCTCCTTTATCTCCCGTTCCGACGAAGTAGGCCTTTCCGTACGTACGCTCCCATGCACCGGTTTCGGCACCTCGCGGCCATAGTGATCCAAAACAATCTCCCCCTTATACAAAGCCCCTATTTCGAGACGCGTAAGACTCTCCCGATCGTAGCCAACAGACAGAACAATCTGGTCTGTAACCTTCCTGTTGTCCACCAATTTAAGAGCCAAACTCTCCACCATCTCCTGCACCACGACACGCGCCATCTCCACCGTGTAGGCACAACTCAGCACCTGTCCGCTGCAGATGGACTTGCTCTCCGGCTTGTACGCCTTTATCAAGTCGATGGTACACGGTTCGTAGCCCCACGCATGGTCTATGAGCAGTTCGGCGTTTATGCCGAACAGACGATACAGCAAATCCTCGTTGTGCACGGAAACACGTGCCAATTGTCCCATAGTGTAGATGCCGTAATGCCCCAAACGCGCAGCCGTCCCCCTGCCCACACGCCAAAAGTCGGTAAGCGGTTGGTGGTCCCACAGCAGCTCTCGATACGTCTGTTCGTTGAGTTCCGCTATACGCACCCCGTCGGCATCCGGTTCTATGTGCTTTGCTACAATATCCATAGCTATCTTGCAGAGATACAGGTTTGTACCTATCCCCGCCGTAGCCGTTATGCCCGTTTCCTGCAGAACCTCCCGAATCATGCGCATGGCCAAGTCGTGTGCCGACATGCGGTACGTTTTCAAATAAGGAGTAACATCTATAAAGACCTCGTCTATGGAATACACATGCACATCTTCCGCAGCCACGTATCGGAGGTAAATACGGTAGATACGTGTACTGTATTCCAAATACTTAGCCATACGTGGAGGAGCCACTACATAGTCCAACGCCCATTCCGGTCGGCAGGAAAGTTCCTCCTCGTGCACCGATTTCCCCGTGAATACTCCCTGCGGAGCCTGCTCCCTTCGTTTCCGGTTTATCTCCCGCACCTTCTGTACCACCTCGAACAACCGAGCTCTTCCCGGCAATCCATAGCGTTTGAGCGAAGGTGTGATGGCCAGACAGATGGTTTTCTCCGTACGCGAAGCATCCGCCACCACCAAGTGCGTGGTGAGCGGGTTCAACTGTCTCTCCACGCACTCCACCGACGCGAAGAACGACTTCAGGTCTATGGCAATATATGTTCTCCCTTGTGTCTCCATACGTTATCAGCGAACGCGCAACGAAGTCCCCACCTGTAAGTCATCTTCCGGTTCCATTCGGTTCATCTTGTACAGGTTTTTAAGGCGCACACCGTAGGCCTGAGCTATGCTATACATGCTCTCCCCACGCCGCACCGTGTGCGGCTTGCGCCGCATCTCCTTGGATGCCTTTCGAGCCTTCTTCTCCAGGTAGACGATGTCCCCCTCGTTCAGTACGCAATTCTTGCTCAATTCATTGTACTTGCGTAGTTTACGAGCCGATACTCCAACTACCTTTCCTATGCTCTTAAGGTCGTCACCCTGATGAGCCCGTATATAAGGAATGCCGTTGTTAATCGCCAATCGGTAGCCACCTATCATGGTTGCATTGGCACGCACCAAGTCCTTCACCGAAACGTTGCCCGGGTGGTCGAAACGCGTTAGATTGTATCGTTCTATTATCGTGATAAGATTCTGAGCATAGGTAGGACTGGTAGCATAACCGCACCGCTTCAGTCCGTACGCCCACCCCTTGTAATCGGTTATCTTAAGGTCGAACAACGTCGCATATCGCTTACGCTGCAGAAAGAGAGAATGGTCCACATACGACTGCTCCGCACTGTTATACTTCCGGAATTTTTCGTTCGGAGCATCATCGTCGCGCAGCACATAAGGCCCCGTCCAATCGGTAGACACCTTTATGCCGAAATGGTTGTTGGCAGCCCGTGCCAGAAAACTCTCGCCCGCGCCACTCTCCAAGAGTCCCTGAGCAAGTGTTATGCTCGCGGGAATCTTGTAAAGTCGCATCTGTTCAACAGCCGCTTTGTGGTACTGCTCAATATAGCGTAAATAGTTCTGATTGAGCAGCTGCGCCACCGTGCGGCAGGGAGCGAACCCCACCAAGAGTAGCAGTAGTATGAGGCCTTTTTTTATCATTTCTTCTTGCGATATTCAACCAACAGTGTTGCCACAAATAGCAGCGCTAAGAGCGCCAGAGCTACATAAGATATGTTGTCGGTTACATGCAGCGATTTCGGGTCGAAACGGAACTCAATCGTGTGCTTACCGGCCGGCACGTTCATGGCACGCAGTATGTAGTCGGCACGTCCATGTTCCGTCTCCACACCATCGATGGTAGCCACCCACCCCGGATAGTATATCTCGCTGAATACCACCACACCACCGCGCTTACTCTCAACGGTATATTTAAGTGCGTTGGGTCGGTATTCATCCAATCGAATCATATCCGTACTATCGGCAGCACCCGCATTTTTGATAATCGTTTCGAACTTCTTATCCACGATAGCCGTAGTGCGAGGCGATACCGTGTTGAGGGCATCTATCTCCTCGTTGGCATTCTGTACGTACTGTACGTTGTTTACAAACCAAGCATTGCCGTAAGCGTATGGGTTCTGCACGTAAGCCTGAGAACCAAAGATGAAGTACTTAGTGTTCAGCATGTTCAGCACCGGAGATACGTTGCTGTCAATCATCTCCATTTCTCCCTGGGTAGCCTGTATAGCCTGTGCCACAGCCGTCATTTCGGGAGCAATATGGTGTTCAATCATCTCCTGATAGCGACGCAGTTTGGCCGCATGGTATCCACCGATACTCTTGTGGAAATAGGAGGTATTGTTCTCGTTGAACGTATTGGTAGAGAAATTCAGTACGCGGTAATCGAGCGATTTGTCTCGCAGAATAGCCTCATCGGCCGGAGTCGGTTGTATGCGCGACCCCATCTGTTGGAAGTAATCCGCGTTGCTGTTTACCTTAAACTCAAATAAGTCATCGTACAAATAGCGTTTGTTTACACTCCACATATCTATCAGGCAGAGAGCCAGCAGCAAGGCTGTTACGGTTTGCGAAGACCACTTCTTCATGTTGCCCAGCAACAGCACCAGAGTACCTATCAGGATTACTCCGAAGCTACGCCAAGCATCAGCCGTAAAGACAGCTATACGCATCTTCGTCAGGTTGTCCACGAGTGGCGCAAAGTAACTGCCCAATTGAGCGTTTTGCAGTCCCTGCATCTCAGCCGAAGAAATATATTCCGGGAAGAAGACCGTGGGCATAACGGCAAACAACAAGCAGAGTCCTCCGGTGACAATAAAGCTGATAAAGAGTGCGGTCAGCGGAGAGAGTTTTCCAAACACCAACGTCTTGTCTCTCAGAGTCCCGGCCTTCACCGCCTTAAACCATTCGTTCAAGCCGAGAATTGCAAGTACCGGGATGGTAAATTCCGCAATGACCAGTATGGACGATACGGCACGGAACTTGGCATACATCGGCACGTAGTCGATAAACAAGTCCGTGAATCCCTGCAGGTTCTTACCCCATGAGAGGAGGAAAGAGAGTAGGGTGGAGAGGAACAGAGCCCACTTCATAGGCCCCTTCACCAAGAAGAGTGCCAATACAAAGAGCATGCATACAAAGGCCCCCACGTATACCGGACCGGAAGTGCCCGGTTGTTCGCCCCAGTACTGTCCCAACTGGTTGTAGAGAGGTGTGAATGTGGGGTCGGCTTTCTCCATAGCCTTCGGATTCAGAGAGATAGGAACCGAAGCACCGCCCTTTACGTTGGGTACCATCAGAGAGAATGTTTCCCCTATTCCATAGCTCCACTGGGTGATGTAATCGCGATCCAGTCCGCTGTTGGTTTGGTTGTCGGGGTTCGTAGTGCTCACCAGTTCGCTCTTACCACGCATGGTTTCCTTGCTGTACTCCCACGTGTGATACAAGTTGCTCAAGTTGACGCACACACCTATGATGGCTCCCAAACAGAGTGCAGCCGTCCCCTTGGCAAATGCCGGCAATTCCTTGTTCTTTATAGCTTGCACCAAGTAAGCCAGGAACATAAAGAACATGGGGAAGAGGAAGTAGTAGGTCATTTGCACGTGGTTGGCCGAAATCTGGAACGCCACAAAGAGTGCAGTGACAGCAGCTCCCAAGAGATATTTTTTGCGATAGCACAGCACCATACCGGCTATGGTAGGAGGTATGTAGGCCAGTGTCCACAGTTTCCAGATATGTCCGGCAGCTATAATAATAAAGAAGTAGCTGCTGAACGTCCACAGAACCGCTCCCAGTGCCGACATCCAACTTTTAAACTTGAGAGCTCGCATCAGTATATAGAAGCCCAAGAGCATTACAAAGAGGTACCACACATAAGTAGGTAGGAAGAGGTGATACACATTGCCCACGTCCGACAGCAAGTTTGTAGCCGGGTAGGAGGGAGCCGACTGATAAGTAGGCATACCGCCGAACAGTGCATTGGTCCAGCGGGAGCTCTCTCCCGTTTGCAAATAGTATTCACGAATCTCGCGTCCGGCGCCCACACCGGCCGATGAGTCACTTCCCGTCAGCACGCGTCCTTCGAAGCATGCCGGAAAGAGATAGGCAAAAGAAATAGCGATAAAGAAGATTATCGCCGCCACATCGGGCCAAATTTTTTTCAAAATATTCATTTCGTATGTTATTTTATTTATTCCGTTGTTATTGAAGATGGATATATCCGTCAACTGTGTCGTTAGTCTTTGATATATATCATCTATTGTCATTGTTCCTTCAATTTCGATACAAAGTTATATCTTTTTACGAAAAGATGCAAATGAAACGAGGAAAAAATAAAAGTCGTCTAGATGTCGGTTTCGATAAAACGATTTTGCTCCCGGATTTTTCGAATCTTCACTTCCGAGAATGGGGTGGAAAGAAGATAAAAACAGGTAGAAAAGCTATGAAAACTTACCCGGTTTTGTTCCGTTCCTCCGCGGAAAAAGGATCGAAAGTAACCTGGAAAAATATTTTTCTTCGCATAGAAAAATTAGAAATCTCGCCGTGTAATAAAATTTCGTGGTGACAATGCCCGTTTTCGGTGACACGTGACACGAAAAGTAGGAAAAATACACCGAAAAAACACCTCAAACGACGATTTACAAAAGGTGTCACCTGCATTGTAGATCAATTGTTTAAATCTGCACTGTCACCAACCTTCACCCTTCACGTAGCAAAAAAATCGAAAAGGGTGTCAACCTGTCACCGACCTTTCATACGTGCTGTAAATCATTAGTTTAATGGTGACACCCCCCTGTCACCACGCAAAAATACATAAAATGTAAAAGAACTTTCAATAAGAAACGACTCCCGAAACAGCAATTTACAAAGGATGTGCCCTCTCGTTTCAAGAAAAAAAACGGCTCGATAGTTCCTATTTCAGATAAAAATTGTAAGTTTGCAGAACAAAAAAGAAAGTTGTACGTAAAAGAATTATTAACCTCTTAAAAAACAAAGACTCATGAATGTAGGAGACAAAATACCCGAAGTGCTGGGAGTGGACCAGCAAGGCAATACTTTGAAGAGTAGCGATTTTCGTGGTCGCAAGTTAGTGTTATACAGTTATCCGAAGGCCAACACAAGCGGTTGCACCGCCGAAGCATGCTCACTGCAGGCCCACAAGGCCGAATTGGAAGCGTTGGGCTATCAGATTGTAGGCGTAAGCAAGGACAAACAAGAAGCACAGAAGAAATTTGCCGATGCGCAAGGACTGGAGTTTCCACTCATCGCCGACACCGATACCACCCTACTCCAAGCACTGGGTTGTTGGGGCGAGAAAGTAGCCTGCGGACGCCGCACCATAGGCACGTTGCGCACCACGTATCTGGTGAATGAGGAGGGTGTAATAGAGAAAATCTTCACGCCAAAGGAAATCAAAACCAAAATTCACGCCGAACAAATCTTGGATTATCTTCGCGGATAGATGGGATGCCCCATACCTTTACTTTTTAGGATTTCGTTGAAACTTATACGCTACACGGAGGAGCCAGTAAGCCGGGAGGCTGTATTGCCACACTTCCGAACGGCCGGAGGCAGAAACTTTCTTCAGCGCCTTCGATACCGGAGTAGTCGTGGCGTATGTCTACGTCCCCGGAGGTCTTGGTGCCAAAGTAGAAGGGATTTTCTTCTCCCAAACGGATGGAATACTCCACATAGAGATTCATGCTATCGTCTCCATCCACGTTTATGGGGGTGTAGGTGAAGTTGCCGTTGTTCGTATAGTTACGATTATGGTTTGCGAGGAATACCTCCATCCCCCTCAACCTTGTCCCCATGGCGGTTTTT
>CAZUTW010000030.1:0-21240 GCA_964623295.1 uncultured Bacteroidaceae bacterium
CATACGGTAAGACCGAACCGAGGATTCTGCAGGATGCGGAGTCTACGGAGGAGCACTATCAGAAGCTGTTCTTCCTCTACTTTCGCATGATGTGCGATTTGGTTCACGCGGAGGTGCGTAATTCCACGGGTGCCACGGATGTAACGATTACCACTCCGGGGTATGTTTATGTGGTGGAGTTGAAGATAGATTCCACTCCGGAGATAGCGCTGAAGCAGATAGATGAGAAACAGTATGCCGTGCCGTATATGGAGGGAAGTCGCACTGTATATAAAATAGGTGTAAATTTCTCCACTAAGACGCGTACCATCTCCGATTGGGCGGTTCTAGAGGCGAAGTAAAAGCTCGGCGTTACAACAACCGGAACCCACGGGCGCTACAGATGTAACGGTTACTACCCCGGGATACGTTTACGTGGTGGAACCGAAGACAGATTCCACTCCGAAGGTGGCGCTGAAGCAGATAGATGAAAAGCAGTATGCTGTGCCATACATGGGGGGAAGCACACCTCTCACCCACCATCATGAAAATAGCACCCCCACCTTTGCGACCCGAGTGCATCCATTTTTTCCATATTCTCTGATGGAAAATGTCTTGCCTATCTGTCTTGCTCCGGTTATGAGCAGGGCTCTGTTTGTAGACTTATAGAAGTCTTCTATGTATGTATTTATTTGTCTTTCAATCATAAAAGCTACGTTTTTAGTATTGGAATAAAGCGGAATTTCCACTTTTCCAAGGCAAAATTACGAAAAGTTTCCGTTTTTCCAAGCCTTTTGGGGCTAAAAATTCTTTTTTTCCAGGATTTCAGGATGCTTTTACTGTAGGAGAACAATACAAGAAGAGGTTGACTTATTCTGATTTTGGTTGACTGTCTTCTGCTTCTTAACCTATCCTTTTGCAATAGTGACACGTATTCTTTAGAGGCGTATTGCACTCCTCTATCACTGTGATGAATGAGATTTTCTATCACATCCTCATCGACCTGTTTTTTATTAAAACCATTTACTAAAGAGCCAGGTGGTGGAGTCTATGGGGGCGCCGGAGCGGTCCTCCCATTCGGCAGCCTTTAAGGAGTCCGGCTCTTGACCACAGAGGCCATCGCGGTAGATGCAAGCCAGAACGTGCATGGCGTATGTATCATCTGCCTCGGCACACCGTTCGTAGAGCTCTATGGCCTTCGACGGGTTGGTCTCTACCATCTGTCCGTATCGATACGCCTCGGCCATGCGGAAAAGAGAACTCTTATCGCCCATGTCGGCAGCCTTCCGGTAAAGCTCCATCGCTTTTTCGTAGTCGATGGTAAGACCGAATTTTCCTTTTTCGTATGCTTCGGCCATCATGTGAGTGCAGTACGCGTGTTCCGCTTCCACTCCACTCTTTATCCAAAGAAGGCAGTTTTCCCAGTCACGCTGCTTAAGGTAATAAAGGTACATGTTGAAGTGAGCATCTTTACATCCCAAATCGAGCGCCCGCTGTGTGAGGGCGAGAAACTTCTCGTGGTCCTTCGGTACCAAATAGTAGTTGCGCTTTTGGTGACGTACCCCCATGAAGTAAAACTGCGCCAATTTAACCATCGCTTCCGGACAGTTCAAGGCCACGCCTTTTTCCAGATAGTTGATGGTTCGCTTTATACGGCGCTGGTGATAACACTTAAGCGCTTTGGTTATGTATTCTTTGCCTGTAATCATTTTTGTTGCGGTTCGTTGATAGGTTCCGTGAAAGCCGTGGGGACGTAGGCCGTAGCAATCATACAGATGCCGGCAAGCTCCACCACTACACATCGCTGATTGGACACTCGAGTAACGCGCCCCTCTATGCCCTTGAACTCACCGTCGATGATGCGCACCATTTCGCCCACCCGATAGCGATACTGACTTGGGTTCAGCAAACTGATGTGCTTATTGTCTATGCTCGTAATGGCGATGAAGTTCATCATGCTCCTATAATCGATGGTGAGCGGCGGATTCGTACCCTGTGGCGTTTCGCTGAAGTGGTCGTAGTAGTACGTTATGGTGTGTGTAAGAGAGGTATACGATATGATGGATTCTATCACCTTATCGGTAGCGTACACAAAAAGGAGGCCGGGAATCATCGGTGTCAACACCCTCTTGCTTTTGCCCTGAACCTTGCGCACAACATAGCGCATGGGAAGGTAGTATTCCACTCCTTTTTTATCCAGCATATCGTGTGCTCTGTGGATACGGCCGTAGGATACGCGCAGTACCCACCATTGCTTCTCCGGGTCGGGAGCGAACTTCGGGGTCGTTGAGGCTTCCATGTCTTCTTCTTGGGTTGTTTGTTTATAATATATTTACTTTCAAGTGCAAATGTACAAATAAAAATGATTATACAAACAAAAAAGGTAAAAAAATGAAATACTTTCTTTGTATTGGAACCGAAAAAAGTATTTCTCCCCACCATGCGGAGTGCGCAAGGTGGGGAGGATGGGGCTATGGATTCACCGGTTCCATGAAAGCAGAGGGAATGTAAGCCGTGGCAATCATGCAGAGTCCGTTGAGCTCCACCACCACACGCTGTTGACCGGCCACGCGAGCCACACGGCCCTCTATACCCTTGAACTCACCGGCGGTGATGCGCACATTGTCGCCCGCCTTGTAGTGACAATGCTCGTGATCTACCAGACGGATGTGCTCGTTGTCGATGCTGCTGATGGCGATGAAGTTCATCATGCTATCGTAGTCGACCGTGAGCGGTGGGTTCTTGCCGTAAGAGGTACGGGCGAAATGGTTGTAGTAGTAGCTTATGTAATGCGTCTTGGCATACATGTCCATCAGGTCCTGCATGAAGCTCTCGGATGCATACACAAAGATAAGGCTCGGGAGTAGCGGTTCCGTTACCCTCTTGCTCTTTCCTTCTACTTGTTTAATCACATGGTGCAAGGGTATGTAGTACTCTGCACCTTCCTTTTTTAATATCTCGCACGCCTTATAGATGCGACCATAAGAAACGCGTATAACCCACCACTTTCGGTCGGGGTCGGGAGCGTATTTGGTGTACAAGGATGCCCGTACATCGGTGTCTTCGGTCTTCGCCTCTGCGAGTGCGACAAGTGTTTCGGTTTTCATTAGTTTGTTGTTTGGTCAGACGATCCGTTTAGAGCTACACTATGTAGCTTTCGGTTGCAAAATTACAAAAAGTTTTAAACAAACAAACAAAACAAATGAAAAAATTGTTCCTTGTGTGAAAAAATGTCGTTTTCTCCCTTCAAAGGGGCGTTGGTTCTCCTGTCTTATACGAACTCGTAGAACACGAGTCCGAAGAGGGCACTGCCCAAAAGCAGGCGTATGGGGCTCACCTTGAAGCGATAGCTTGCTACAAAGGCGCCAATGCACAGTGCTATGCTCACCCAAAAGGTGAGATTGTCGGGGCGTGCTTCGCCAAAGTTCTCTTCGTTTATAAGCAACAAGGCTGCCGCAGCTATGAGGCCCACGATGGTGGGGCGCAGAGCACTAAAGACGCTCTCCACCTTAGCATCGTTCTTGTGTTTAAGGAGATACTTACTAATCATAATCATGAGGATGAACGGCAGCCACACTATGGAGGCGGTGGCGAGTATGGAGCCAAAGATACCTGCCCACTCCGGATAACCGGCTTTCACTACTGCGGTATAGCCCACGTAGGTGGCGGCGTTGATGCCGATGGGACCGGGAGTCATCTGGCTGATGGCGACCATGTCGGTAAACTCGGCGTTGGTCATCCAGTGGTTTCTGACTACTTCGTTCTGTATGAGGGAGAGCATGGCGTAGCCTCCGCCAAAGTTGAAGATGCCTATCTTGCTAAATATGAGAAACAGTTTTAGAAAAATCATGCTTGCTTGCTTTTTTTATGGTTACTACTACGTCCGTACAGGTATCCTGCGATGCAGGCTACGAGTATAATATAAATAGGTGATACACCACAGCCCCAGATGAGCAGGGCGGATACTACGGGTATCCAACAGGTCTTGAGGGTGATTTTGGCGCTCTTTGCCATCTTGAACACGGGGGATGCAATGAGGGCTACCACTACCGGACGGATGCCTTTGAAGGCGTTTACCACGTAGGGGTTGTCTTGGTAGGATTGGAAGAAGAAGGCTACCAACAGAATGATGACGAGCGAAGGCAGTACCGTGCCCAGAATGGACCACAGTGCGGAGCGCAGGCCGCCCAGTTTGTAGCCTACGTGGCTTGCCATATCTATGGCAAAAATGCCCGGCGTGCTTTGTGCTACCGCCATGATATCCAGGAACTCCTCACGCGACATCCATTGTTGCTTCTCCACTATCTCCTTTTCCATGAGTGGAATCATGGCGTAACCGCCACCTATAGTGAAACCTCCTATCTTGAGGAACGTGAGAAAGAGTTGTTTGTTGAGATTCATCTTTATTGTTATTTCTCTTGTTTTACGCTGCAAAATTACGAAAAAAACGGCATTTGTGTATCTATTTTTAGGAGTTTCTCTCCAAAAAGGGGAGGCGGGTGTTGGTTATTCGCTTTATAAATTGTATTTTTGCGGTCGATTATCATTCATGAATAAATGTTTAACGTATGACATATAAACGTACCATTATGATAACGGGTGGTGCCGGCTTTATCGGTAGCCATGTGGTTCGCTTGTTTGTGAACAAGTACCCCGATTATCGTATTATCAACTTGGATAAATTGACGTATGCGGGTAACCTGGCCAACTTGGTGGATATAGAGGACAGACCGAACTATTCGTTTGTGAAGGCGGATATCTGCGATTTCGATACGATACTGAAGTTGATGCAGGAGAACCGTGTAGACGGTGTTATTCACTTGGCGGCAGAGAGCCATGTGGATCGTTCCATAAAGGATCCGTTTACGTTTGCGCGTACCAATGTGATGGGTACGCTGTCGCTCTTGCAGGCGGCTAAGTTGTATTGGGAGTCGCTGCCGGAGCGGTACGAGGGGAAGCGTTTCTACCATATCTCTACGGACGAGGTGTACGGGGCGCTGGAGTTGACGCATCCGGAGGGCATAGAGAGTCCGTTTACCACAACGGCTTCGAGTACCGAGCACCATGCGGCCTACGGCGAGGACTTCTTTGTGGAGACCACGAAGTACAATCCGCACTCTCCCTACTCTGCGAGCAAGGCGAGCAGCGACCACTTTGTGCGCGCCTTCCACGACACATACGGCATGCCGACCATCGTTACGAACTGTTCCAACAACTACGGTCCGTATCAGTTCCCGGAGAAGTTGATACCGTTGTTTATCAACAATATTCGTCACCGCAAACCGTTGCCGGTGTATGGCAAGGGGGAAAACGTGCGCGATTGGCTCTATGTGGTGGACCATGCGCGTGCCATCGATGTTATCTTCCACCGGGGTAAGGTGGCGGAAACTTATAATATAGGTGGTTTCAACGAGTGGAAGAACATAGACATAATAAAGGTAGTAATAAAAACGGTGGACCGCCTACTGGGTCGTCCGGAGGGAGCGGACTTGGATTTGATTACTTATGTGACCGACCGTTTGGGACACGATGCGCGTTATGCCATAGACTCCCGTAAGTTGCAGGCGGAGTTGGGTTGGGAGCCGTCGCTCCAGTTCGAGGAGGGCATAGAGAAGACGGTGAAGTGGTATCTGGACAACCAAGAGTGGCTAGATAACATCACCTCCGGTGAGTACGAGAAATATTACGAGAATATGTACAGTCAACGATAAAAAATATCCCCCGTTTCATCTGCTACGAAACGGGGGATATTTTTTTTAGTAAGTGAAACCGCGCCGAACCCTGCCGGTAGTGGTGGTGACATCCATATAGAGAGAATCACCGTGGCCGAGACCGCTCACCTGTGAGAGTTGGATGGAGGCATACTGCGTTATGCTGTAACTCTCCGGGTCGTTGTTGCGATTGTGGTAGAGCGACAAGTAGGTGATGCCCTTTCCCTGCACCGTAGTACCCGTGCTGTCTATGCGATAGCCGTAGTAGTGCGTCTCGTTCCTACCCTGTACCGTGAAACTCATGTTCAAGTAGCGCCCGTTGCCCGACATCCACATGCTGCGCGGAGCTATGGCATCGCGCCCGGCTACCGTGACACCGGTAGAATCGCGCAGCACCGAAACCCGCGTTATGCTGTTATAGATGGTGGCATAGGTGCCATCGGTGGTGTACTGCACCATGCAACGATAGTAGGCGTTGGGCACGCTCGTTATGGTCTGCTTGATGGCGTAGAGCGAGTCGTTGTCCGTGAGCATCTCGTAGACACGTCCTTGGTCGTTGCTGTGAAGCTCCACCATCTCCGTTAGGATGGCGGGGTACATGCCGTAGTCATCGTCGTCGCTGCAAGAGGCAATGGCAAGCACTGCCCCCGCTGCGAGCAGCAGACGATTAATTCGCTGTAACCTTTTCATGGTTCAACAACGGATTAGCGTACATCAACAATAGCTTTTCGCGCAAGAACGCTTCGTCTTTGTTGGGCAATACAATCTTGTCCAACTGTGCAGCGAAGTACTTCTCCACCCCGGCCTTCTCCTCGGCCGTATAGTGAGCGGCACGTGCCTGTCCCCCTTCCAGGAGATCGGCTGCCACATAGTTGATGGGATACAGCACATAGTTGGCATGTATCTGTTCGTCTATATGTTGTGCTATCACCCCGAAAATCTCTGTTTTGGGGATGGACTTATCCAGTTGGTCGAGCCATGCGTTGAGGCAACCTACGGTACGATACGCTATGCGACCTTTGTATCCGAAGATACCCGTCTGCATGTTGGTAAGGTCGTCGGCCTGACTCTTCTTGAATCCCTCTATGTCACGCTTCTGCTGGAACTCCTGTGCCTTGAGATAGTCGCATGGGTCGTACTCGTAGGAGATGCTCAGCGGCACTATGTTCAAGTCCTTCAGACGGTCTATGATATCGCCCTCGCCCCCCATGGCCATCATTTTGAGAATGGATTCTTGCGTGCGGTCGTTGCTATCCTTGGCCCTACCCTCGCGCTGTGCTATCCACACATTCTCCTGTTTTTCGTTGATGGCAAAGTGCATGTAGCGACTCATGCGAGCGCTGCTCAAGAGCATCTGTCGCATGGTAGCGGCACGCTGCACAATAAAGGACTTATTGACACGTACCAACTTCTTAATCCACGGGTATATGAGAAGGTTGTCGCCGATGGCAATCTCTACCGTGGTATCGAACCCCTCATCGGTAAGCAGTACCGACAGAAGAGCGGAGTCCAGCACTATATCCCGGTGATTCGAAATAAAGGTGTAGTGTTCCCCGGAACGTTGCAAACCACTCCACTGCATCTCCATGCCGGTGGCACACTTGGCCACCAATTGTTTCAGGAAATTGTAGCAGAACGCCTTCTGGAACGCCAGATTGGTGGGACACGCATGCATCTGCTGCGCAATAGCCTCTACCGGAACGTTGGGGTAGAGATACGCCAATACCTTGCGGAAGCCTTCGTCCGCAAGCAGTTCGTCGTACACAGCCGGAAGTTCCTCCGGGGCGTAGGGACGAATCTCGTCAAATTCAGCCGGAATATTCATAAGCATTTCGTTTAAAGTTTGTCTTCTATAATTTCGGTCATCACCTCCTTGATGTCCATGCCGGCAGCGCGTACCTGTTGAGGAATGAAGCTGGTGGCGGTCATGCCGGGGGTGGTGTTTATCTCGAGTAAGTTGATTTTCTCCTCATCGCCCTCCTTGGTGATGATGTAGTCTATGCGGATGATGCCGCGGCAACGCAGAATGTCGTAGATGGCTGCGGTAATCTTACGTACGCGGTCGGTGGTGTGTTCGCTCAAGCGGGCGGGAGTAATCTCCTCTACCTGACCGTTGTACTTAGCATCGTAGTCGAAGAACTCGTTGTGGGTGACCACTTCGGTAGCCGGCAATACGGTCTTACCCTTCTTGGTTTTGTAGCAACCTATGGAAATCTCCGTTCCCTTCATCTCGGCCTCAATCATCACCTCGTCGCTCTCCTTCATAGCTACGGCAATGGCCTGGCGCAACTGAGCCACCTCCTTTACCTTGGTGACACCAAAACTGGAACCACCGGCGTTGGGCTTCACGAAGCAAGGCAAACCGATGCGAGATACAATCTCCTCGTCGGCAGGCAGTTCGTCCTCTTTGCGAATCACCATGCTCTCGCTTACACGTACACCAAATCCGCGCAGGTATTGGTTGAGTGTAAACTTATTGAAAGTCATGGCCTCTACCAAAACATCGCCCGTTGAGTAGGGTATGTGGAGCAGGTCGAAGTATCCCTGCAGCAAACCGTTCTCGCCCGGGGTACCATGTATGGTGATGTAAGCAAAGTCCGGGGTTACCTTGCGGTCGCCGATGCGGAAAGAGAAATCGTTCTTATCGACGGGAGCCTTCACGCCCTCCTCTATGTGCGCCTCCCAAGTGGTACCGGAAATCTCAACTACATATACCTCGAACTTCTCCTTATCCAAGAAAGAATCGATGCCTGCCGCACTGCGCAGGGAAACACCGTGTTCGGAGGAATCGCCTCCGGCTACAATGGCTATAATCTTTTTCATTTGAATCTTCTACTTTTATATCTTTATTCTACTTTTATGTTGCTATGCTCGTATGCCCACCGCTTCGGCGTAGTCGCGCCAGCGGTTGATGAGGGCGGTCATGTCTTCGGGGAGTTCCGAGGTGAAGAACATCTCCTTGTGGGTGACGGGGTGTACAAAGCCCAGCGTCTTAGCGTGCAGAGCCTGTCGTGGACAAATCTGCATGCAGTTGGCTACGAACTGTTTGTACTTGCCTGTGGTAGTACCGCGTAGAATCTCGTTGCCTCCGTAGCGTTCGTCGGCAAAGAGAGGGTGACCTATGTGCTTCATGTGAGCACGTATTTGGTGCGTTCGCCCCGTTTCCAGTACGCACTTCACCAGGGATACGTAGCCGAAGTCCTCCATCACCTCGTAGTGGGTGACAGCGTGTTTGCCTATCTCCGAATCGGGAGGGAAGACTGCCATCTGCATGCGGTCCTTGGGGTGACGGGCTATGTTGCCCTCTATGCGTCCTTTCGGTTCGTCGAATCGTCCCCACACGAGAGCGTTGTACTCGCGGCGGGTTGTCTTGTCGAAGAACTGTTTGCCCAAGTGTGTCTTCGCCTCCGGGGTCTTGGCCACCACCAAGAGTCCCGATGTATCCTTATCGATACGATGCACCAGTCCCACTCCCGGATCGTTGGGGTCGTAGGCCGGATTGTCTTTCAGGTGCCACGCGATGGCGTTCACCAGAGTGCCCGTATAGTTGCCACAGCCCGGGTGCACCACCAAACCCGCAGGTTTGTTGATGACCATGACGTAGTCGTCCTCGTAAACAATGTTTAGGGGTATATCTTCGGGGATGATGTCGTTCTCGTAGCGAGGATGGTCCATCATCACCGTTATAACGTCGAGCGGTTTCACCTTATAATTGCTTTTCACCGGCCGTTCGTTGGCCATGATGAAACCCGCTTCAGCAGCCTTCTGGATGCGGTTACGCGACACATCGGGCAGTAAGTTGCACAAGTACTTATCCACCCGCATGGGGGATTGCGACTTATCGGCCACCAATCGGTGACGCTCGTATAAGCCACCCGTTTCTTCGTCTTCGCCCGTCCACTCGTCGGTCGCGTTCGGATCCTCCGGCAAAATCATCTCTTCTATCTCCATGATTCTCTTTCTTGCATCTCTCTTATTGGAACAAATCGTCCACACCCTCAGGTTCGCTTACATCTCCCTCGGAGTGTGCCGTTTCGCCCACATGTACTTCGTAGCTGATGGAGTCGGCATCGTCGTAGCCCTTGCCCACCAGCAAGGTGATGGTAGCCTCGCGCGGAACGCGGTCGCCGTTGTAGAGCGGACGTCCCTTGTAGCGCATGGAGAGTACCCAGTCCTTCTCCCCCTCCACGTATTCCACGGGAGTGAGTCGCAGCCCCATGGAGCGCAGTTTCTGTTCTGCTGCGCGCAGCGAACAGTTGTTGGCTATATTGGGAATAGTAACCATGGGAGCCGAGAAGGCGTTGATGGTGAGGAACACACAGCGTCCCTCTTTTACTTTGGAGCCGGGTTCCGGAGTCTGTGCTATGACAGCACCGGCCGGCAGGGAACGATTGTAAGAGGAGTCAATCACCTCGTAGTCCAACCCAACCCGTTCCAGACGATATTCGGCATCGTTGAGGCCCTTTCCCTTAATATCGGGCACCTCCACCTCCTCGCCATGGCGTGTATAGAGGTCTACCCATATCTTAGCTCCCCACAGCAAGAGGAGAGCCACTACAAAAATAGCCAGGAGGTTGCCCCAGATGATGGGCGACGTCAGTTTTGATATGTATTTATTCATCTATCCGGATTGTATTTGAATGTAATCGTTCGAATTCCGCCCCAAAGGTAAGAAATAAATATAAAAAAAAGAAGTAAATCTCTTTACTTCTTCCTCTTTATCCCCGAAAACACGGTTTATTTACCATGTTTTTCGTCAGAAACAGTAAGTTTCTTACGACCCTTAGCGCGACGCGCTGCCAAAACTCTACGACCGTTAGCAGTCTGCATTCTCTGACGGAAGCCATGCTTGTTGCTTCTTCTTCTGTTGTGAGGTTGAAATGTTCTCTTCATTGCTATATATTTTTATTGTTATTCATTTTTAGCGGTGCAAAAGTAGCTATTTTTTTCCAAATAGCAAAGAATTAGTGCAATTTCTCGCTCAACTTTTGTATTTTTTGGGGAAAACTATTAACTTTGCACCCGAATTGGAACGATTAAGAACGAAAATATAAAGATAACATAGAAAAAAGTTTTGTTTTATGATTAATGCACAAGACATTAAAAATGGTGTTTGCATCCGCATGGACGGCAAACTGTACTTCGTGGTAGAGTTTCTTCACGTGAAGCCGGGAAAAGGAAACACTTTTATGCGCACCAAGTTGAAGAATGTAGTAAACGGTTTGGTAGTAGAGAAGCGTTTCAACATCGGCGAGAAGCTTGAAGATGTGCGCGTTGAGCGTCGTCCATACCAGTTCTTGTATAAGGAGGGTGAGGATTTCATCTTTATGAACCAGGAGACTTACGACCAAATTCCTATCGCTCACGATTTGATTACGGGTGTTGACTTCATGAAGGAGGGTGACATCATCGAGGTGGTTTCCGATGCTTCTACCGAGACTGTATTGTTCGGTGAGATGCCGGTGAAGACCGTCCTGAAGATTACGTATTGCGAGCCGGGTCTGAAGGGTGATACCGCTACCAACGCTACCAAGCCTGCTACTGTTGAGACAGGTGCTACCGTTCGTGTTCCTTTGTTCGTTAATGAGGGTGAGTCTATCGAGGTAGATACACGCGACGGTTCATACGTAAACCGTGTGAAGTAAGAATTGTAACGCCTCGTTTCGAGGGTTTTCAATACAAAAAAAGGACGGGACTCCGAGGAGTTCCGTCTTTTTTGTTATAGGGTGGTTTCGCCTTCTTCGTAGCTCTCTACATAGAGGCGTTCACCATCGAAGGTAGCAAAGGTGAACTGACCGATCCAATCACCCAAGATGGCCATCTGGCACTCCTTGGTGAGTTGCAGGTGGAGCTCTATGTGGCGGTGGCCGAAGATAAAGTAGTTGATGCTGGGGTGCGTCTTAAGGTACTCCTTGGCAAACAGCACCAGATACTCTCTGTCCTCGCCCAGATAAGGTGGGTCTCCGCCCTCCATTCCGTGCTTTAAGCGACTGTTTTTGGCCCATTTGAGTGCCACCGGGAAGGTGATGTCGGGGTGTACCCACGACAAGAGGCGTTGGCACGTCTTGTTGTGGAACAACTTGCGCAGGAACCGGAACTTAGGATCCGGATCGCCCAAGCCATCGCCGTGCCCCAAGAAGAACACTTTGTCGCCCAGTTCCAGTGTGCAGCAGTCGTGGTGTACCACGCATCCGCACTCCTTCTCCAGGTAGTCACCGCACCACATGTCGTGGTTGCCCACAAAGAAATGAACCTCTACTCCCGCGTCTGTCAGTTCGCTAATCTTTCCCAACAGACGTGTGAATCCACGCGGTACCACGTGTTTGTATTCGAACCAAAAGTCGAACATATCCCCCATCATGTATACCGCTTCCGCTTTCTCCTTTATGTCGTCCAGGAAACGCACCAATCTACGTTCCTGTGTCCTGCGGTGCTGCAGCGCCAGACAGCCCAAATGGGCGTCGGCTATAAAATATATGTTCTTCATACGTACATCTTTATAATATGTATAGTGTTCTTTACGCGAAGCCCAAGTCGAGCTTTGCCTCCTCGGTCATCATGTCTTTGTCCCACTCCGGCTCGAACACCAGGTTGACCACGGCGCTCTTCACACCGGTGATGCCCTCCAACTTCTGCTGCACATCCTCCATGATGAAGTCGGCTGCCGGACAGTTAGGTGCCGTAAGCGTCATATCTACCGTAAGACTGAAATCGTCCGCCAGGTCAATCTTGTAGATCAATCCCAAGTCGTATATGTTTACCGGAATCTCCGGGTCGTACACCGTCTTGAGTACCTCAACGATTCTTTCCTCTATTGCCTGTTTGTTAGGTTCCATATCTATTTTTACTTTTTGATTACTACTATATTTTACCGGCATCCGAGAAGCTATAGAAGCCCCCGTCCGCCACTATTACGTGGTCTAAAAAACGTATGTTCAGGAGTTTGCAAGCCTCCTTTACGCGCTCGGTCAACTGTTCGTCGCTCCTACTGGGGCGGGTGTTGCCCGAGGGATGGTTGTGGCACAGCGCTATGGTCGATGCCGACGATTCCAGCGCGTGCTTCATGACCAGTCGGATATCTACCGTTGTCTCCGTGTATCCACCCTTTCCAATCAGTTCCCTACCTATCACCCTACTCGCATTGTTCATGAGCAGAACGTGGCATTCCTCCACCCGCAGATCCTGCATGAGGGGCAGGAAGTAGCCGTAGATATCGTCGGGCGACGTAATCTGCGGACGCTCTTGCGGTGCACAAGCCGCTCTGCGTTTGCCCAGTTCGCATGCCGCCAAGATGGTGATGGCCTTTGCCGGACCGATACCATTGAAGCGGCACAACTCCTTTTCGGTCATCTTTCCCAGCGTATTCAAGTTGTTCTTACACTGTTCCATGACCCGTTTCATGAGCTCCACCGCCGATTCCTTCGGGGTGCCCGAACCTATCAGAATGGCAAGAAGCTCTGCATTTGTCAGTGCCTCTGCCCCCTTTGTCATCATCTTCTCTCGTGGTCTGTCCTCTTCAGCCCATTGGTTGATACTCAACCTCTTCCCCTCTTGACCTTCCGTCATATATATTATTTATAGAAATTCTTTTTGAACGCCGAGAACTCTCCTCTGTGCAATATCAATCGTTCCACGGCAGCTCGCAGGAATCCGGAACCATAGCCGGTGAGTTGCACATAGGACGCTACGATAGAGAGCAACCCTATTTTCACACTCTTGTTCTGCAGGGTGGCATCTATGCCCACCAACAAGGTGAACAACAACGCGGGAAGGAGCACAATGCCCATCCACGGCAGCCATGCACTCTCCGGAGCCCACACCAAGAGCCCCGCCCCCACCAACAGAGCCAACAAGGCCACTATTATATATAAGGTGAAAGCACACGGCAACATGTGTACCAACTTGAGGCTCTCCGGATACTTGACATAGAGATTGATACGCGCAATACCCGAGTTGCACACCTGGCGGAAGAACTTGCGCAAGTCCGTACGTCTTTTGTGCCACACCCACGCCTCCGGGAAGAGTCTACAGCGGTATCCCCCCTTAAAGATGCGTATGCTAAAGTCGATATCCTCGCCGAAACGCATGGCAGAGAATCCCCCCAGAGCCTCGTAGACCGTCCGCTTAATACCCATATTGAAGCTGCGCGGGTAGAACTTATCCATCTTCTTTTTTTTGCTACCGCGGATGCCGCCCGTGGTGAAGAAGGAGGTCATGGAGTAGTTGATGGCTTTCTGTACCGGTGTGAAGGAGTCGTGTGCTCTGTCCGGTCCGCCGAAGGCATCGGCCGGCGAAGCCTGTAGTTCGGCTTCTACCGCCGCCAGATAGCCCGGTGGCAGTACGCAGTCGGAGTCCAATACGATACAATACTCTCCCGAAGCACGCGCCACCCCAAAGTTACGCGTCTGTCCGGGACCCGAATTCGGTTTGGAAAAATAGTGAATATCCAAGCGGTTGGCGTAGTCCTGCACCACCTCCTCGCAGGGGAGCGTAGAGCCATCGTCCACCACCACCACCTCGAAGTCGCGCAGCGTTTGTTGCGTGAGACTCTCGAGCAGTTCCCGTACCTCGTCCGGTCGGTTGTACACCGGTATGATCAGTGAATATTTCATTCCATCTTAAATTGTGCAACAAAGATACGACAAGACGCGGTAATAAACAAATTTATTTTGAAAATCTCTTGACGAAAATCAAGAAAAAGCCGATTCGCTCAAAAAACGAACCGGCTATAATTGATATTTCTCCAAAAAACCTTACCTTTGCACCATGTTTTTCATGGTATTAGATTTAAGGTTAATGGAGATTGGTTGTCGGGATGATAACCAATTTTTTTTGCACCTTATCAAGCCAACAGGTTCATGGTGTCGGTTGCAATCATCAACTCCTCATCGGTAGGGATGACACAAACGGTTACCTTGCTGTCGTCGGCACTGATAATGCTCTCCGTAGCGCGGCATGCGTGGTTCTTAGCCTCGTCTACCTTGATGCCCATGTACTCCAGTCCTTCGGTTGCACCCTCGCGCACCTGCCACTGGTTTTCACCTGCACCACCGGTGAAGACGATGATGTCTACGCCACCCATAGCGGCTGCATAAGCTCCGATATACTTCTTTATGCGATAAGTGTACATCTCCTTAGCTACACGGCACTTGTTGTCGCCTGCCTCGATGCCTGCCAGGATATCGCGGAAGTCGCTTGACTTCTCGGAAACACCGGCCAAACCGCTCTTCTTGTTCAGGAGGGCAGATACACCTGCAGTATCCAGGTTCAGTTTGTCCATGAGGTAGGTTACGGCACCTGCATCGATGTCGCCGGAACGAGTTCCCATCATCAATCCCTCCAGTGGAGTAAGACCCATGGTGGTATCTACGCTCTTACCATCCTTGACAGCGGTGATGGAACCACCGTTACCGATGTGGCAGGTAATGATGCGCTTACCCTCGGAAGTGGTATTCAAGAACTCACAAACGCGCTGTGATACGTAGCGGTGGCTGGTTCCGTGGAAACCGTAGCGACGTACGTGGTACTGCTCGTAGAGGTTGTATGGGAGTGCATAGAGGTATGCGTAGTCGGGCATGGTCTGGTGGAAAGCGGTATCGAATACACCCACCTGTGGCAGTCCCGGCATGAGCTCGCTAACAGCGTTCACACCCTTCATGTTGGCAGGGTTGTGGAGCGGAGCCAAGTCGTTGCAGCTCTCGAACACTTCGAGTACCTCAGGGGTAAGGATGACACTCTTGTTGAACTTCTCACCACCGTGTACCATGCGGTGACCCACAGCATCAATCTCTTTCAGGTCGGAGATAACACCCACTTCGGGGTCGGTCAGCAATCCGAGGATGAATTTTACACCTTCGGTGTGCTCCGGAATATCGTGTTCGATGGTGCGTTTCTCGCCGTTGGCAAGTTTAACCTTAACAAAAGCGCCGTCCAAGCCTACACGCTCTGCACCGCCGCTGGTCATAACGCTCTTGTCGTCCATGTTGTACAGGGCGTACTTAATGGAGGAAGAGCCACAGTTCAATACTAAAATCTTCATTTAATTACAATGTGTTATTCTTTTTACCTTTCAATTTATCTTACTTCTTGGCATCCATAGCCTGGCAAGAGGTGATGGCTACCATCTTGTAGATATCGTCTACGGAGCAACCACGGCTCAGGTCGTTTACAGGACGTGCAATACCCTGGAGGATAGGACCGAGTGCCTCGGCACCACCCAAGCGCTGTACCAACTTGTAAGAGATGTTACCAACTTCCAAAGAGGGGAATACCAATACGTTAGCGTGTCCGGCAATGGCGCTGCCCGGAGCTTTCTTCTCGCCTACGAACGGAACCAAAGCAGCATCGGCCTGCAATTCGCCGTCTACCTTCAGGTTGGCATCCATCTCGTGAGCCAAACGTGTTGCCTCTACCACCTTGTCTACCACCTCGTGCTTAGCGCTGCCCTTGGTAGAGAAGCTCAACATGGCTACTCTCGGATCGGCAAAGCCGGCTACACTTTTGGCAGTCTGTGCGGTACAAACGGCAATCTGAGCCAATTGGTTTGCATCGGGTACCGGAGTTACGGCTACATCGCCTACAACCAATACACCGTTCTCGCCATACTCCTTCTTATCGGTAATGAGCAACATAGCACCGCTTACACAGCTGATGCCCGGAGCGCACTTAATAATCTGCAAGGCGGGACGCAAAGTATCGCCGGTGGTAGAGAGGGCACCGGAAATCTGTCCGTCGGCACCATCGGTCTTAATAATCATGCAACCCAAGTACAGCGGGTTCTTCACCAACTCACGAGCCTTCTCAATGGTAAGTCCTTTGTTCTTACGCAGTTCGTAGAGTTTCTCTGCATACTCCTCGGCCTTCGGATTGTTCTCCGGGTCGATAAGGGTAGCCTTGCCGATGTGGGTAAGACCGAACTTCTCACAGAGAGCCTGTACTTTGGTCGGATTACCAATCAAGATGAGGTCGGCAATGTCGTCTGCCAACACCTGGTCGGCTGCTTTCAGGGTACGTTCCTCCTCGGCCTCGGGGAGAACGATACGTTGTTTGTTCGCCTTTGCGCGAGCAATGATTTGTTCTACTAGTGTCATTTGATTATTTCTTTTTTATATATATTCTCTAAAAGTCGATACAAAAGTACGGAATATTTTATAAAAAGAGCCTCCTTTTGCCAATTATTTTGGCAAAAAGAAAAAATGTTGCTAATTTCAGGCGGTCTCTTCGGTTAGGATGCGTTCCAACTCTTCGGCGCTTAGGCGCAGACGGAGTGTACCCATCTTGGCGATGGAGATGCCTCCGGTTTCTTCGGAAACGATGATGGCCAGGGCGTCTGTCTCTTGGGAGATACCCATGGCGGCACGGTGGCGCAGCCCCAATTCCTTGGGTATGTCCATGTTGTGCGATACCGGCAAGATGCAGCCGGCGGAGTGAATACGTTTGTTGCTTATGACCATGGCACCATCGTGCAATGGACTGTTTTTGAAGAATATGTTCTCTATGAGGCGCTGGTTGATGTTGGCATCTATGTATTCGCCGGTGCTCATCACCTCATTAAGGGCTATCTCTCCCTCTATCACGATGAGGGCTCCCTGTTTTTGTTTGCTCATGCTCATGCAGGCCATCACAAGGGGTAATATGTCGGAGCGTTCCGTGGAGCGCTTTTTCTTACCGAGGAGTATGTGCAGAAAGCGAGCTACGTGGTTCTGGGAACCTAGAGTAAGCAGGAATCGGCGTATCTCCTCCTGGAAAAGTACGATGAGTGCCAAGACTCCTACACTCACCAGCTTATCCAGTATGCTTCCCAGAAGTTTCATTTCTATCACCTGGGAAACGAACAACCATACAATAACGAAAATCAAGATGCCAAAGAACACGTTGAGCGAACGAGACCGCTTCATTACTTTGTATCCGTAATAAAGCAGTATCGCTACCAAGAGGATGTCTATGGCATCGGTGATTCCGAAATTGAGGTTCAGGTTCATTGTTGATAGGGCTTACGAATTTTGTCAACGATTTGAACCGCTTCTACCGCCTGCTTCACATCGTGAACGCGCAGGATGTGTGCTCCTTGCGTCAGAGCGTAGGTGTTGAGCGCGGTGGTGCCGTTCAGTGATTCTTGCGGAGTGGTTCCGAAGAGTTTGTATATCATGGACTTGCGGGAGATACCCACGAGTACCGGGAGGTCGAACATCTTGAATTCGTTCATGTGTTGCATGAGTTCGTAGTTCTGATCCAGTGTCTTGCCGAAGCCAAAGCCGGGATCCAAGATAATGTCTTTCTGTCCCAAGTCGCGCAATTCTTGCAGCTTCTCGGCGAAGTAGATGAATACATCCTTCACAAAGGAGTTGTACTGCGTGAGCTGTTGCATGGTCTTGGGATTACCGCGCATGTGCATCAATATGTAGGGCACACCCAGACGAGCCACTGTTTTGAACATATCCGGGTCGAGCATGCCGCCGGAGATGTCGTTGATAATCTGTACGCCGTATTCCTCCACACACATCTTGGCTACATCGGCACGGAACGTGTCTACGGAGAGGATTATGTCGCTGTGCTCTCGGCGAATGACGGTGAGCGCTTCGCGCAGACGGCGCATCTCCTCCTCGGTGGAAACCTCATCGGCTCCGGGGCGTGAAGAGTAGGCACCTATGTCTACCATGCTACCGCCTTCTTGCAGTATCTGGTTTACTCTGTTCAGTATGTTCTCCTCGCCCGCCACACGACTTTCGGCGTAGAAGGAGTCGGGTGTCACGTTCAGGATACCCATCACTTGGGGCGTGTCGAGCGATAGCAAACGACCGCCTATATTTAAACTGTATGATACAGGTTCAATCATCTTACATTCTCTATTTATGGTTTCGACTGCAAAGATACTATTTTTTTACGCATAACAACAAAACGAAGGGCATATTTTGCAATAAACCGCTAAAAAGTGCTACTCTGAGTGGGTTGCTTTGCACTTTTTGTGGAGTAGAGTGCTTGTAGTCTCATATTTTGTTGTACTTTTGTCCCTTGTTTACAATACAATTAAGAGAAAACAGATGGAAATAGAAAAATTATATGCGCTCTTTTTGGAGCATCCGGTAGTTACGACGGATAGTCGCGATTGTCCGGCCGATTCTATCTTTTTTGCTTTGAAGGGGGAATCTTTCAACGGCAATGCGTATGCTACATCGGCCCTGAATCAGGGGTGTGCTTTTGCGGTAATCGATGAGAAGAAGTATGCGGTTCCGGGGGATGCTCGTTATATGGTGGTCGAAGATGTGCTGAAGACGCTTCAGGATTTGGCGCACTATCACAGAGAGCAGCTCAAGACGCCGATTATTGAGGTGACGGGTACGAACGGTAAGACTACGACCAAGGAGTTGCTGGCGGCGGTGTTGAAGCAGAAATTCCATGTTCACTATACGCAGGGCAATTTCAATAATCATATAGGGGTTCCTAAAACGTTGTTGCAGCTTACCCGGGAGCACGAGATAGCGGTGATTGAAACGGGGGCGAACCATCCGGGCGAGATAAAAACGTTGGCGGAGATGGTGGATCCGGACTATGGTCTTATTACGAATGTGGGTAAAGCGCATTTGGCGGGCTTCGGATCTTTCGAAGGAGTCATCAACACCAAGGGGGAGTTGTACGATTACTTGCGCACCAAGAAGGGGGCGACGGTTTTCGTGTGCAACGATAGTCCCTACTTGAAACCTATTGCACACCATCTTAAGCAGGTGCTCTACGGAGCTCCTACCCTTTCGGCCGATCTGGCAGTGGAGGGTGATGTGGTATCCAATATACCGTTCTTGACGTTTCGTTGGCACAAGCCGCAGGAGGCTTGGCACACGGTGCAGACGCATTTGGTGGGTGGCTACAACATAGACAATCTTTTGTCGGCCGTTACCGTGGGATTGTACTTTGGTGTGGAGCCCGAGAAGATTGATGCTGCGCTCTCCGATTATGTACCGCGCAATAATCGTTCGCAGTTTATGCAGACAGAGAAGAACCGTCTGATTGTGGATGCTTACAATGCGAATCCTACCAGTATGATGGCTGCGTTGCAGAACTTCCGTGAGATAAAGTCGGAAGGTAAGATGGTAATCCTTGGCGAGATGCGCGAATTGGGCGATTATAGTACCGAAGAGCATCGCAAGGTGGTAGATTTCTTGCAGACTATGCCGTGTGACCGGGTTTGGTTGGTGGGTGAAGCCTTTATGGAGGTAGCTCCAAAGGAGTTCCGCACCTTTGCAAATGTGGAGGAGGTGAAGGCGGCTATTGCGCAAGAGACTTTGCAAGATTGCCTCATCTTAATAAAGGGTAGCAACGGAACCAAGCTCTTCCAACTTCCGGAGCTGTTATAAAGAAAAAAGTATTGGCAGCCGACCCATGCTCGGCTGCCGATATACTTATAGGAAGTGATGTAAAATAGAACTTGCTTAGAAAGTAAAGTCTACACCCACGGAGAATACATTGTTGTTGCGGGTGTATTCGGCGGTGTAGGTTTGATTGGTACTTGCATCTACCTCGCTGGTGCTGAAGTTCTTGTAGAAAGTGTGGAAATAACCTACGTTTACGTCCAACTTGGGAGTAGCGTGGATGCACAGACCTCCACCTACGGAGTTGGAACTAACCACGAAACTCTTGTCGTCCATATACTCCTCGGTAAGACCATAGCTTGTGTTTTGCCATCCGCAGCTCACAGAGAAGGTTTTGTTGATGTCGTACTGAACACCGGCGTTGTATTCTATGGTACCGCGGCGCAACTTCTCCTGACGATTGTTGTAGGAGGATGCCTGCTTGTCGAAGAAGTAGTGGAAACCTACGTTGACGGTCAATGGGTCGATGGGGTTGTAGCCTACGCCCAAGGTCAACAAAGCCGGAATATCGTTTTTAATCTTCGTTCCGTCGGCATACTCACCGATGGACTCGTCCAGCGTGTTGTCGAACTTCTGGGTAAAGGCTGTGAGCTGACCTTGTACTGCCTCGTTGGCAAGCAGATTTTGGTTTACACCTGCAGCCACCAAAACGCTACCCAGTCCGGCGATGCTCGGCGTTCTGTTTACGGATTGGTTCTTAAGGCGCATACGGGTCTTGAATTCGTACTTAGCCGCTAAGTTAAAACGACCTACCTTATAGTCTACGCCCAAGATGGGGGTGAAACCTAAACCACTCTGGTCGCAGTTCAATTCTATGTCTGCTCCACCCGGTAACATCTCGTTGAGCAGTACGTTACCAACCTTAATATTTTTTACGTAACCATAGTAGTGAGAGCTTGCGTAAACACCGCGTACACCTACAAACACCGCTAAGTTGGGCATAGGCTTGTAACCCATACCCAGGGAGAGTCCGTAGTAGTACTGGCGACCACGCATATAGCTATCGAAGCTATAGGTGCCGTTGGGCAACAAAGAAGGAAGAGCGGTTCCGCCCATACCATACTGCTGCTGAGTTGCATCCAACTGATTGGCCATGGTATAGAGTCCGATACCCGTGTTGGCAACAATACGCTCGAAGGAGCCCAAGCCATCATCGAACGTACACTTACCGCCACCGCCTACCAGAG
>CAZUTW010000031.1:0-20834 GCA_964623295.1 uncultured Bacteroidaceae bacterium
ATTTGGTGAGATGAACAAGGAACTGAAACCTAAGATTATTAATATAAAGAACAAAAGGGCAAGTTTCGATTATGCCTTTATAGATAAGTACAAGTGTGGAATCGTGCTCACGGGTACGGAGATTAAGTCCATTCGCTTGGGCAAGGCGAGTTTGGTGGACACGTTCTGCTACATAAACAACGGCGAGGTGTGGGTGAAGAACATGCACATAGCAGAGTATTTCTATGGCTCCTACAACAACCATGCAGCGCGCCGAGATCGTAAACTGTTGCTGAACCGCAAGGAGATACGTAAGTTGGAATCGGAAACCAAGAGCCCGGGTGTTACTTTGGTGCCGGTACGTCTCTACATCGACGACAACGGAAGGGCAAAGTTAGAGATTGCTTTGGCACGCGGTAAGAAGGAATACGACAAACGCGAAAGTCTGAAAGAAAAGGCCGACAAGCGCGAGATGGATAGAATGTTCAAGAAATATAAATAAGGTAAACGCGTAAGTATGAAAGGATTGACAGATTTGGTTAAGGAGCGAATCCTTATTTTGGATGGTGCTATGGGAACTATGATCCAGCAGTATGGACTGACGGAGGACGATTTCCGTGGCGAGCGATTTAAGGACATCCCGGGACAGATGAAGGGAAACAACGACATCCTCTGTCTAACGCGTCCGGATGTTATTCGCAACATCCATCGAAAATACCTGGAGGCGGGTGCGGACATCATAGAAACGAACTCGTTTTCAGGTCAGCGCATCAGCATGGCGGATTACCATGTAGAGGCTTATTGTCGAGAGATAAACACAGCCGCATGCCGCTTGGCACGTGAGTTGGCCGATGAGTACACGGCTCGCACACCGGAAAAACCGCGCTTTGTGCTGGGTTCCGTAGGACCTACCAACCGCACCTGCAGCATGAGTCCGGATGTGAACAATCCTGCGTATCGAGCACTTACATACGACAATCTGGTAGATGCTTATGTGGAGCAGATGACGGCTATGCTGGAGGCCGGAGTTGACGGGTTACTCATTGAAACCGTGTTCGATACGCTAAACGCCAAGGCTGCCGTTCGCGCGGCAGAGATAGCTATGGAGCAGACACAACGGGAAGTTCCGTTGATGCTCAGTATCACCATAGCCGACAAAGGAGGACGCGTACTGAGCGGACAGACCTTAGAGGCCTTCCTCGCAAGTATACAGCATGCAAAGCTCTTCTCCATTGGCTTGAACTGCTCTTTTGGTGCGCGCGATATGAAGCCGTTCTTGCGACGATTGGCAGAGCGTGCTCCTTTCTACATCTCGGCACACCCCAATGCCGGATTGCCCAACAGTCTGGGACTCTACGACCAGACACCGGAGATGATGGCAGAACAAATACAGGAATTCGTAGAAGAAGGCTTGGTAAATATCGTGGGCGGATGCTGCGGTACCACCGATGCCTACATAGCCAAATATCAGGAACTCATAACGGAACGCGAGGCAGACGGCAGCGTAGCGTATCGCAAGCCGCATGTGCCGGCAAAGGCCACACAAAACATGTGTTTGAGCGGCTTGGAACTGCTGGAGGTGACACCGGAGAGCAACTTCATCAACGTAGGCGAACGTTGCAATGTGGCAGGTAGTCGTAAGTTCCTGCGCCTTATCAAAGAGAAACAGTACGAAGAAGCCTTGAGCATAGCCCGCAAACAGGTGGAAGACGGTGCTTTGGTCTTGGATATCAATATGGACGATGGCTTGCTGGATACCCCGGTAGAGATGGCACACTTCTTGAATCTGTTGGCATCGGAGCCGGAAATCTGCAGCGTACCCTTCATGATAGATTCCTCCAAGTGGGATGTTATCATGGCGGGACTGAAGTGTGTGCAGGGTAAGTGTATCGTCAACTCCATCTCCTTGAAAGAGGGAGAGGAAAAATTCCTGGCACATGCCCGCGAAGTGAAACGTATGGGAGCTGCCGTGGTGGTTATGGCGTTCGATGAGGTAGGGCAGGCCGACACCTACGAACGTAAGATAGCCGTGTGCGAGAGAGCCTACCGCTTGTTGGTAGATAAGGTACAGTTCCCACCACAGGACATTATTTTCGACCCCAACGTGTTGGCCGTAGCTACCGGTATGGAGGAGCACAATAGCTACGCACTCGACTTTATTCGTGCCACCGGATGGATACGTAAGAACCTGCCCGGAGCACATGTGAGCGGTGGTGTGAGCAACCTCTCCTTCAGCTTTCGTGGAAACAACTATATACGCGAGGCTATGCACGCCGTATTTCTCTATCATGCCATACAACAAGGCATGGATATGGGAATTGTAAATCCTTCGACCAATGTACTTTACACCGATATACCTAAAGATGTACTCGAAGCTGTTGAGGCCGTTATCTTGAACAAGGATGCCGGTGCCGGAGAACGTCTCATAGAGTTGGCAACAGCCCTGAAAGCGCAAGCCGAGAGTGCCGGCGATTCCAAGAGCGCGGTTGCTACCGATAAAGACGCATGGCGTAAGGAATGCGTGCAAGAACGTTTGAAACACGCATTGGTAAAGGGCATTACCGACTATTTGGAAACCGACTTGGAGGAAGCCCTGAAACTTTATCCGCACGCAGTAGATATTATAGAAGGTCCGCTCATGGACGGCATGAATGTGGTGGGTACACTCTTTGGCGATGGCAAGATGTTCTTGCCACAGGTAGTAAAGACGGCTCGCACCATGAAGCGCGCAGTAAGCATATTACAACCGGTGATAGAGCAGGAGAGAGGCGATGCTTCTACCTCAACGTATGCCGGCAAGGTGCTGTTGGCAACGGTGAAGGGCGATGTACACGACATTGGTAAAAACATTGTCTCCGTAATCATGGCCTGCAACAACTATGAGATTATCGACCTGGGCGTCATGGTGCCCCCCGAGGAGATTGTACGCCGCGCCATAGAAGAGAAGGTGGACATCATAGGTCTGAGTGGACTTATTACCCCAAGTCTGGACGAGATGGTGACCGTGTGTCGTGAACTCAAGGAAGCAGGTGTGGACATACCGGTGATGATAGGTGGTGCCACCACAAGTGAACTGCACACGGCTTTGAAGATAGCACCGGTGTACGGAGGTCCTGTGGTGTGGCTCAAAGACGCATCGCAGAACGTCACGGCAGCGGCTCAGTTGTTGAGCAAACAAGAGTGTTATAAGTATGTAGATGCCTTAAAGCAACACTATAACGAACTTGTGAAAAGTCATGAGAATCAAGAAAGTAAAACAATTTCTTTAGAAGAGGCTCAGAAGAACAAATTGAACTTGTTTTAGTAAAGTATGGAAGGAAGAAAAAATTATGTATGGAAACAGTGGCTACTCATGCTGCTGTTGTTTGTGGCGAATGGAGCCATGGCTCAGATGGAGAATCCGGCTGAGTTTAAGACTTCTTTTCGTGTAGTATCCGAGAAAGAGGCAGAGATATTGTTTGTTGGTAAAATAGAGACCGGTTGGCACGTGTATTCTACCGGGTTACCCGATGGAGGTCCTACCTCAACGACCTTCAACGTCGATAAGATTTCCGGCCTTTCGCTCAAAGGAAAGCTCCAGGCACGAGGTAAGGAGATTGATGCTTACGATGACATGTTCGGCATGAATCTACGCTATTTTGAGCACGAAGTAACGTTTGTCCAGAAGTTAAACATAACGCAAAAAGCGTACAGTATAAAAGGTTATTTGGAATATGGAGTCTGCAGCGAAGAGGCCTGTATGCCGCCTACTGCCGTTAACTTTAGCTACGAGAGCGAGGCAACAGCAGCACCGTCAGCATCGGAAGAGTCTTCAGCATCGGAAGAGGAATCCGTTGTAGAAGACAGCATAGCGCAAGAAACCCTCGCCACAGACAGTGCCTCCGTACAGACTTTGAGCGAAAGTGATTGGTGGCATCCGGTAATCAACGAACTTTCAGCGCTCGGTGGAGATGCCTCTAAAACAACGGATAAAGGTCTTTGGGCCATTTTCTTGCTCGGTTTCCTGGGCGGTTTGGTTGCCCTTTTTACCCCCTGCGTATGGCCCATCATTCCCATGACAGTAAGTTTCTTCCTGAAAAGAAATAAAGAAAACCGTTCCAAGGGCGTGCGCGAGGCATGGCTCTATGGTGCCAGCATCGTGGTTATCTACGTGATGATGGGTTTGTTGGTAACCCTTCTGTTTGGAGCCAATGCCCTGAATACGTTATCCACCAATGCCTACTTCAATATCTTCTTCTGCCTCATGTTGGTAGTGTTCGCTGCCGGTTTCTTCGGTTGGTTCGAACTCACGTTGCCCTCCTCTTGGAGCAATGCGGTAGATCGCAAGGCCGAGGCTACGACCGGTCTTCTCAGTATCTTCCTCATGGCCTTCACACTCACCCTGGTAAGTTTCTCCTGCACCGGTCCTATTATCGGTTTCCTTTTGGTAGAAGTAGCCACTACGGGAAGCATTGTAGGCCCAACGGTGGGTATGGCAGGATTTGCTATAGCCTTGGCACTCCCCTTTACCCTGTTTGCTCTCTTCCCCGCCATGCTGAAGCGTGCACCGAGAAGTGGCGGTTGGATGAACGATTTAAAGGTTTGTTTGGGATTCCTGGAGTTGGCGTTTGCCCTCAAGTTCTTCTCCGTAGCCGATCTGGCTTATGGTTGGCATCTTATGGACCGCGAAGTATTCCTATGCATCTGGATTGTCTTGTTTGCCCTCTTGGGAGCCTACCTCATGGGATGGTTCCACTTTGCCCACGGCGAAGAGGATATGATGGAAGATCCGGAGTCAGCGGCTCCGGCTACCACACCTGTACCCAAATTCTTCCTGGCCATGGCAAGTTTTGCCTTTGCACTCTATATGGTTCCGGGTCTATGGGGCGCTCCTTGTAAAGCTATCAGTGCTTTTGCTCCCCCCATGAATACACAGGATTTCAATCTCTACGATAACGAGGTAAAGCCCATGTTCGAAGACTACGATGCCGGAATGGCGTACGCCAAGCAACAAGGAAAGCCCGTTATGATTGATTTCTCCGGACACGGATGTGTGAATTGTCGTAAGATGGAGAGTTCCGTCTGGACCGATGCTACGGTTGCCGAGAAGTTGACCGGCGACTACGTACTCATAACCCTTTACGTGGACGATAAGACACCGTTGCCGGAGCCCATTACCCTCCAAGAGAACGGCAGCGAAACCATTCTTCGTACGATAGGAGATAAGTGGAGTTACCTGCAACGCAGTAAGTTTGGTGCCAATGCACAGCCCTTCTACGTACTCCTCGACAACGAAGGACTCCCCCTGGCAGCGTCCCGTTCCTACGACGAAGATGTGCAAGCTTACCTTCGTTTCCTAAATGAAGGATTAGAACGATACAAAAGATAATGGTTTAGGTCAATCCCCCCAAAAGGCTCCCACCGTGTAGAAGCATTTCAAAAGAAACTCCTGTGCGGTGGGAAACTTTTAAAGGATTGTATCGTTCACATATTACGAGAGAATGAAATCCGCTTATTCTCTCTTTTTTTGTACAAAAGAGTAAAAAAGAGGACAAAAGCTTGTAAGTTTTTTACAAAATTTGTATCTTTGCAAAGTTGGAGCATTATATTAACACTCCTTTCGGCGAATAAACTAAGATATAGTAATTAAAATGGAACAACTGTTGCAATGGGATGATTCCCTGTTTTTTTTACTAAATGGAAGCGATTCTATCTTTTGGGACCGTTTTTTTATGTTGGTAACGAAAACAGCCACATGGATTCCTGCCATGTTGGTGCTGCTCTTTGTAGTGATACGGAACAATAAGTCCCGTACCGCAGCAATAGTAGTGATTGCACTGGTACTCACGGTTGTACTCTCCGATCGCATCACCTCCGGCTTCATAAAGCCGTGGATTATGCGCATGCGTCCTTCCCACAATCCCGATATCATGTATCTTGTGGATACGGTAGACAATTATAGGGGAGGCCTCTATGGATTTTGTTCCTCGCATGCCGCCAACACCTTTGGCGCAGCTCTCTTTTTGAGTCGTACCGTGCGCAGTTCTCTTTTCACTTTTGTGCTGTTCCTTTGGGCTGTATTGTGTTCCTATTCACGCATTTATTTAGGCGTACACTATCCGGGAGATATCCTTTGCGGAGCCGTGTGTGGCATGGTAATAGCTCTTGTAACGTACGGCATCTGTTCGCTCTTTACGCGCGATAACAGAAACGGAGTTTACTTCGTTTCTTCTCGATACACCTCTACCGGATACCGTATTCAAGATGTAGAGATGTTTATTGCAACCCTGTTTTTGACCATTGTCGTGGTTATGATTGTTGCACTCTGTACCGCTATTTAGAAAAAGAGAAGTTATGCAAAGAAAGATTACTTTCAATGAATTACGCGAGTTGAAGGATGCGTTGCCCGATGGGAGCATGCAACGCATTGCCGACGAAATGAATCTCAGTGCCGATACCGTCCGAAACTTTTTCGGAGGAATGAACTTTCGGGAAGGAGAGAGTGTAGGGTTTCACATAGAACCGGGACCGGATGGTGGTTGCGTGGTTCTCGACGACGATTCCATCTATCTTAGAGCCTGGGAGATACTCCGAAGCGAGGTCGATTTCCCGGATACAATAGAATAACCATTCTGCTACGAACTTTTTATAGCCGGACTCTTCCTTCTTGCCTTTACAAGAGTCTGTCTTGTTGAAATAAAAATCCCCATTGTTTCACAACAACGGGGATTAATCGTAAATTTTGTCTAACCAATAAATATTCTATAACTTCTCTCTTTTATGTTTATTCCTTTTCCTTTATAATCAGGTTCAATTCGTCGAGCTGTGACTGTTCCAGATAGCCCGGAGCATCGATCATGACATCGCGACCGCTGTTGTTCTTCGGGAAAGCGATACAATCGCGTATGCTATCCTCGCCGGCGAACAAGCTAACCCAACGATCCAAACCGTATGCCAAACCACCGTGAGGAGGAGCACCATACTTAAACGCGTTCATCAAGAAACCAAACTGCTCCTGAGCGCGTTCCGGAGTGAAGCCCAAAATCTTAAAGATCTTAGCCTGCAACTCGCTATCGTGGATACGGATGCTACCGCCACCCACTTCGACACCATTGATAACCATGTCATAAGCATTGGCACGTACGCTCGCCGGGTCGGTATCCAACAAAGGAACGTCCTCCGGTTTCGGAGAGGTAAACGGATGGTGCATAGCCATCAAGCGGTTCTCCTCTTCGCTCCACTCGTACATAGGGAAGTCAACGACCCACAGACAAGCAAACTGATTCTTGTCGCGCAGACCCAATTGAGAACCCATCTCCAGACGCAACTCGCACAACTGCTTGCGGCACTTCATAGCATCGGCACCGCTGATGATAAGAATCAAATCGCCCGGTTCAGCCTCCATAGCCTCCTTCAGCTTCTGCAAAACCTCCTGACTGTAGAACTTATCTACGCTGCTCTTCACGCTACCATCCTCTTGCACACGAGCATACACCAGTCCTTTGGCGCCGATTTGCGGACGCTTTACGAACTCGGTCAGTGCATCTATCTGCTTACGAGTATAGCTTGCCGCACCCTTTGCGCAGATACCACCGATATAAGCAGCCTCGTCGAACACGCTGAATCCGAAGCCCTTGAGCACATCCATCAGTTCTACGAACTTCATGTCGAAGCGCAAATCGGGTTTGTCGCTACCATAATACTTCATAGCATCCTGCCAAGTCATGCGCAGGAACGGCTCGTTCAACTCTATACCGCGGATTGTCTTGAACAAGTGCTTTGCCATACCCTCGAACAAGGTAATGACATCTTCCTGCTCCACGAAAGACATCTCGCAGTCTATCTGGGTAAACTCCGGCTGACGATCGGCACGCAAGTCCTCGTCGCGGAAACACTTAGCAATCTGGAAATAACGATCAAAACCACTCACCATCAACAACTGCTTAAACAGCTGCGGGCTCTGTGGCAGAGCATAGAACTGACCCTGGTTCATGCGTGAAGGCACCACGAAGTCGCGTGCACCCTCCGGAGTGGAACCTATAAGAATAGGAGTCTCCACCTCCAAGAAGTGTTGTGCATCCAGATAACGGCGCACCTCGAATACCATCTTGTGGCGCAGTTCCAAGTTCTTGCGAACAGCCGTTCTACGCAAATCCAAGTAACGGTACTTCATGCGAATATCGTCACCACCATCGGTGTTGTCTTCGATTGTGAAGGGGGGAACATCACTCGTGTTCAGTATGTTCAACTCGTTCACAATTACCTCGATATCACCGGTAGGGATTTTATTGTTCTTGCTGGAACGCTCGTTTACCGTTCCCTTAACCTGGATAACGAACTCACGTCCCAGTTTGCTTGCACGTGCACACAAATCTGCGTTCACCTCATCGTTGAACGCCAACTGGGTGATGCCATAACGGTCGCGCAGATCCAAGAAGACCATACCGCCCATCTTGCGCACTCTTTGTACCCATCCTGCCAGGGTAACCTGCTTTCCGGCATCGCTCAATCGAAGCTCGCCGCAAGTATTTGTTCTGTACATTTTATTCGGTCTTTTTAAATTTCATGCAAAATTAGTGAATTCTTATGGTTTGTGCAAATTTAAACCTATCAAATAATAAATCCACTCCAAGAAAGTTAAGGGATATTCCCCGAAAACTTTTTAGGAGTGGATCTTAGGATGCACTATTTTTATCTATTTCTATGTTTCATGAACCAAGGGTGCATAAAGAAGATGTAGAACAGAATGGAGCAAAGGCACAGCAGCAGTCCTGCAATCTTTAGTTCCAATTCGCATTCCGGAGCCTGCGCTACCATAAAGTAGCCAAGGCATATGCCACCCTCCCAACAAAGCATGTAGGAGCTGTGGGCAGACCCTCGTTGACAGTGTCCGCACATCTTCACAAAGTAGGCCAACATTTTGCAACTTACCAACCCGGCACCGAAGCTCGAGAGAAAGGCGGATGCTGTGCGTACGCTTCCGGAGCTAATTAGAGAGATGCCCAATCCGGCACCTATCAGAATATAGCCTGCAACAATTTCGCTACGAACATCGGCCGTTTCGAAGAATTTCTTTCGTGCCACGAGAGCGAGTACAAACCCACCCAATAAAGCCGTGGAAACACTCACTCCGGTCCATATCTTGTCCGGAGCACCATATCTCATAATGTAGAACGCAATGGTCATGCCTATGATAAGTGGCGCGGACAGCATGTTTATAAATACCGGTAACGAGGGTATGTGAAGGAATCTATCCAGCGAAAAAACCTTGGGCGTAAGGGGCGCACGGAAGGGGACGTGTGTGCGGCGCACAATAATGAACGCCGCAACCACCATGGCCAGTGCCATGAGGATACGTATGCCGCGCAACAATTCAAACCGATTGGGACCCAAAGTAATAGAATGGGGGATAGGCAGCACCTGTGGCAACAGACCCACTAAGAAAGCCAATAGTAAACCTATGGGCAACCCCAAACGTTCCGCCCAACAGAATCCATACTGAACCTCGCTTCGCTGTTCCGATGGTGTTAAATCCAACACCAAGGTACTCAGCGAGTACTGAGCCAACCCAAAGAAAGCCCCCTGGAAGAAACGCAAGCAAAACAGCTCCGTCTCTCCAAACACAAAAGAGTCCGAGTAGAGTAGCAGCGCCACTACGAGCATCTGCAAACTTCTTTCGGCCGCGGCCTTACGGCGGTATTTATCGAGTAGAAACCCACAAATAGGTCCAAAGACGAAAAGTCCTATACCAAAAGCAGCCATTGCGCTGCTAACCGGCTTCAGTTGGTAGCAAAGGAAACATGCCGCTGTCACCAGGAGGTTGGCAGTAACCAGTGACCATTGCACGCCGGTCCATTTGTCCAGACCGAGCTTGGAGTCGAGTGTATTCATTCAGTTTAATATTGTTCCTGTTCGTTGGGGAAGTCGGAGCTCTTTACATCGGTGATGTAATTGCCGATAGCCGAACTGATAACCTCGTCCAAGTCGGCATATCTACGTAAGAACTTCGGAGTGAAACCTTTGTTCATACCCAACATATCATCGCACACCAATACCTGGCCGTCTACGCCACCGCCGGCACCTATTCCTATTATAGGTATCTTTGTACTATCGGCAACTTCTTTTGCCAGTGTCGCGGGGATTTTCTCCAGCACGATACCGAAACAACCAATTTCTTCCAGCGCCTTGGCATCGCTCTTCAGCTTCTCAGCTTCTTCCGCTTCTTTGGCACGCACCGCATAAGTACCGAATTTATTGATACTCTGTGGTGTCAGTCCCAGATGTCCCATCACCGGTATACCTGCGTCAAGAATTCTCTTTACCGTATCCAGAATCTCCACGCCACCCTCCAGTTTGAGGGCATCGCAGCCACTTTCTTTCATAATACGGATAGCGTTCTTGACACTCTCTTCCGGTGAAATCTGATAGGTACCAAAGGGCATATCGCATACCACGAGTGCACGTTTTACACCTCTTACCACGCTCGTTGCGTGATAAATCATTTGATCGAGCGTGATAGGGAGCGTCGTTACGTTACCCGCCATCACGTTACTTGCAGAATCTCCAATTAGAATGACATCCATACCTGCACCGTCTACAATCTTTCCCATTGTATAATCGTATGCAGTAAGCATGGCAATTTTCTTGCCTTGCTGCTTCATTTCGATAAGGCGATGAGTCGTCACCTTACGGTTGTCTTCCACCAAATATCCAGCCATTTCTTCTACTTTTGTTTAAAAATCGACTGCAAACTTACTTCATTTTTCCGAAAAAAGGCACCTTTTCCGAATAAAAGATGCCCTTTTTGTAAACAATGTGCTTTTTTATAGTATTTTATTTCGCTATTTAAAAGCTTTTTATATATGCACAAACTATTGCAACAGTTTCAGAAAGTCTTCGTAATGGAAGTCGGTGAAGTCATCTATCACCTTGTCGGAGAATTCCCGAATGCTCTCGGGCGTGTTGGTAGTGGCAAGACCTACCACCTTCATCTCGGCCGCACGTCCGGCACGTAGTCCGTTAAAGGAATCCTCGAACACCACGCACTTTTCTATCGGCAACTTAAATACTTGTGCCCCTTTCAGGTAACAATCGGGATCCGGCTTGGATCGCTCAAAATACTCCGAGGTAAGAATCTCATCGAAATACTCCTTAAATTCCGGATGCTGAGCGTATACCTGTTGCATCTTGGGTTGGTTGGAGCTCGTTACAACCGCAGTCTTCACGCCGTGCGCTCTCAGTTCGTGGATAAAAGCCTCTACACCGGCTATATAATTGTAGGCCATGGTCTTCTCGTAAGCATCCAGGCGTGCGGTGATTTTAGGCTGTTCATCTACCACATGAGCAAAGTGCTTGTCGTAGATTTGTACCAATGTCTGACCCTTTATTATTTTTTCGAAATTCTCTATCTCCGGGTGATATTCTTTTCCTATCTCCCCCCAAAAGATACTGTACTGACCCTCTGTATCGAACACCACACCATCCAGGTCGAACAGAGCCGCATACGTATTGTTTGTATTATTCATCTCTTTATCGAAAAAGATGTTTCCCCCCGCCCCGTGAGAGTAGGCGAGAGGAAACATCCTATATTACTTAATGTTATTACGAATTTTGGTAAGGTAAGCATTGAGAGCCTCCTCATCGTGAGCATCAATGATAGACACCAACTCCTTCATCTCCGCGCAGATATTCTCCACCTGTCCCTTCGTCTCCGGGTTAAAGAGAATCTCTCGCAGCAGACAATCGTCCTCGCTCAGTACCCCCTTAGCTATCTTTAAGTGACGCTTAAAGGTAGTACCCGGAGCATCGAGGTGCTTCATGACCGCTGCAAACACGAAGGTGCTTACAAAAGGTATGGACAGAGAGTAAGCCATAATCTTATCGTGCTCCTTAAACGTGTATTCGCACACATGGAGTCCCAGACGCAGGTACAAGTCGCGGAAGAAGATGCGACCCATGTAATCACCGTCCGTTATCACGATAGCATTCTCGTTGCTCAACTGTCCCAGGTTGGCAAATGTAGGACCAAACATGGGGTGCGTAGATACATAGCGCATGCCCGTCTTCTCGTAATACTCTTTGAATCCCGTCTTTACGGAAGATATATCACTGATGATACAATCTTTACTCAAGTGAGGTATCACCTGGTCGAATACCGGGAGCGTGTATTTAAGAGTTACCGCGTTGATAACCAACTCCGGGTTGAACTCCTCTATCTCCTCCATGGTGGTGAAACGCTGTGTGTTGTACATGAAACGCATGCGCTTGGCATCTATCTCATATACCGCCGTTTCGTGGTCGAAGCTGAGCAGGTCCACGAAGAAACTGCCCATCTTGCCGGCACCCAATATCAATATTCTCATTGCGCAGTCCCTTACTTATCGGTTGATGACTTCAATCTGCTGACGAACGCTCTCCTCGTGGATAGCCTGGAAGATCTCCTTCATGAAATCGGAATCCATACCGCAGAGTACACCCTGAGCACCACGCTTATCGAGAATCTCGTTGTAACGACCGGTCTGTACTACGGTCATATTGTGCTCCTTCTTGTACTGACCAATCTCGCGGCAGATGCGCATACGCTTGCTCAACAGTTCGATAAGATCGTTGTCAATCTCATCAATCTGGCTGCGGAGAGCATTCAGAGACTCTGTAGACTGTGCCGTATCGCGAACCACCAACTTATCCAAGATAAAGTCGAGTACATCCGGAGTAACCTGCTGTTTCGCATCGCTCCAAGCACTGTCCGGGTTGCAGTGGCTCTCGATAATCAAGCCATCCAGACCCAAGTCCATAGCCTGCTGACACAGCGGAGCAATCAACTCTCTGCGTCCACCTATGTGTGAAGGGTCACAGATGATAGGCAACTGAGGGATGCGACGATGCAACTCAATAGCAATCTGCCACATAGGAAGGTTGCGATAAATCTTCTTATCGTAGCTGGAGAAACCGCGATGGATAGCCCCCAAACGCTTGATGCCGGCACCATTGATGCGCTCCAAGGCACCAATCCACAACTCCAAATCGGGGTTTACCGGGTTCTTTACCAGAACCGGTACATCCACACCCTTCAGAGAATCGGCAATCTCCTGCATGGCAAACGGGTTGGCCGTAGTACGAGCACCAATCCAAAGGATATCCATACCCGCCTTCAAGGCAGCCTCTACGTGCTTCGGAGTAGCCACCTCGGTAGTGATGAGCATGCCCGTTTCCTGCTTTACGCGTGTCATCCAGGGCAGACCCTCTTCGCCTTTACCCTCGAAACCTCCCGGTTTGGTACGTGGTTTCCAGATACCGGCACGGAAAATCTTAATTCCCGTCTTGGCCAACTGAGTAGCGGTATTCATTACTTGTTCCTCCGACTCTGCAGAGCACGGACCTGCAATAACGAGCGGTCGTTTTGCCTCTATACCGGGCAAATTCAACGGTTGCAATTCTAGTTCCATATCTTGTCTTTTTTTATTGATTATTCCTTATTTATTAAATACTTCTTTTATTCTGTCGAGTGCAATCTGCAACTTCTCCTCCTTGGCACAGAGAGAGATGCGTATGTAACGCTTACCGTTGCTACCGAAGATGAAACCCGGGGTGATGAACACACGTGCCTCGTGCAGCACCTTCTCCGTGAGCTCCTCCACGTCGTTCCACTCCTCCGGGATTCTGCCCCACAAGAACATACCCACCTGGTTCTTATCGTAGTTACATCCAAGGGTCGTCATAATCTCCTCGGCCAGTGCACGTCGTTTGCTGTATGTCTCCACATTGGCCTGCTCGTGCCAAGCATCATCGTTTGCATAGGCCTTAGCCGCAGCCAACTGCAACGGACGGAACGTACCGGAATCTATGTTGCTCTTCACCTTGAGCACCCACTGAACAAACTGTGCATTCGAAGCCAGCATACCCACACGCCACCCCGGCATGTTGTGGCTCTTACTCATGGAGTTGAACTCAATACAGCACTCCTTGGCGCGTGGTATCTGCAAGATGCTCAGATACTCCTTGCCCAGGATGAAGCTATATGGGTTGTCGTTCACCACGACGATGTGGTGACGCAGAGCAAAATCCACCAACTTCTCGTACGTAGCACGTTGCGCCTTTGCACCCGTAGGCATGTTGGGATAGTTGGTCCACATAATCTTAACCCCGGTCAAATCCATTGCCTCCAACTGTTCGAAGTCGGGTTGCCAATCGTTCTCCGGTCTCAAATCGTAGTTCACAATCTCGCTACCCAGTAATTTGTTGAGCGAAGTGTAAGTAGGGTAGCCCGGATTCGGTACCAACACCTTATCACCCGGGTTGACAAACGCCAATGTCACGTGCAGAATACCCTCTTTGCTACCAATCAAAGGTTGTATCTCCGTAGCCGGATCCAGTTCCACGTTGAACCAACGTTTATAGAAATCCGCCATCGCCTTGCGCAGCTCCGGAATACCCATTGTCGGTTGGTAACCATGTACATCCGCCTTGCGTGCCTCCGTACACAGTGTCTCTATGGTTTGCGGAGAAGGCGGCATGTCGGGGCTACCGATAGCAAGCGAAATAATATCCTTGCCCTCGGCATTCAATTTAGCCACTTCCTTCAGCTTGCGCGAGAAATAGTATTCTTTCACGTCCGCCAAACGGTCGGCGGGTACTATAATATTATCATACAGTTTGTTGTCCATCTTCGTATTCACCTAATATTTTAAGTTCTTTGACTAAAGGTTTAATTGCATCCATGCATTGAGCATAGCGCGTGTAATCTTCGAAAGTAAGATCCACGTAGAAAGTATATTGCCACTCTTTACCTATGATAGGGAGCGATTGTATCTTGGTTAGATTCAACTTGTAAAAAGAGATGATGGAGAGCACAGCCGCCAAGCTACCCTCCTCGTGCGACAGCGTAAAGACGATGCTCGCCTTGTTGGCATTGCTTATCTTGCGCAGCAGGTTGGCACGCGCCGGGTCGGCCACCACCAGGAAACGAGTGAAATTGTGCTTATTCGTCTCAATTCCCTCCTGCAACACCTTCATGTTGTACAGTGGAGCAGCAAATTTGGAACAGATAGCAGCATGTCCGTGCAAACCTTTGCGGCGAATCAGCTCCGCACTACCGGCCGTATCCTCGGCCTCCACCACCTTCATCTCCGGGTGATGGCTCAGGAATTCACGACACTGCATGAGTGCCACCGGATGCGAATTCACCTCCGTCAGGTCCTCCCAGTCATCCTCCGGCAGACACATGATGCTGTGAGAGATGCGCAACTTGTGTTCCCCCACAATCGTGAGGCCACTCTCGCGCAGCAGCTCATAGTTGTGCAGCAAGCTTCCCGCTATGGTGTTTTCTATCGCCACCAAACCAATCACGGTGCTGTCGTTCTTTATGTTCTCGAAGACATCCTCGAAAGTGTTGCAGCATATTAGCTCTATGTCCTCACCCTTAAAATAGTGGTGTGCCGCCATATCGTGGAAACAGCCCTCGATTCCTTGTATTGCTACTCTTGTCATTTCTGTCTTTACTATTTGTACAAAAAAAGGTCCCGCCTCTTTCGAAGCGGGACCTTGTATTTGCTATCTTTACATTTCAGTGCCTACACACACAACTTCCCGCTTCACTCCGTTGCCAAAGTAAAAGTAAAAAAAGAAGTAATAAAATGCGTTCAGCAATGATTCCATATCTAATTGTCTTTAATTTTCTGCAAATGTAAGTAAAAATCTTCATACGGACAACAAATCCGTACTTTTTTTCACCTTTTACCTGCTTTTTCTCCGAAAAACCGCCCGTTTCCTTACTTGTTCACCTTTTTCCAGGTGTCTTTCAGTCCTACGGTCTTGTTAAACACCAAGTGTTCCGGTGTGGTGTCGTAATCGAGTGTAAAGTAGCCCGTACGTTGGAACTGCAGGTAATCCAGCGGCTTCAAACCGGCCGCCATCTTCTCCACATAGCAGTTCTTGTACACCTGCAGAGAGTCGGGGTTGATCATCTGCTTCATGGCAGCGAGTGCATCGCACTGTTGCTCCTCGCGTATCTTTGCCATCTCGTCGCGTGGGTTCTCCACGTTCCACAGACGATCGTACATGCGAACCTCGGCCGGCAGACAGTGGCTTGTGCTCAACCAGTGCAGCGTACCCTTCACCTTGCGGTCGGCACCCGGCATACCGCTCTTGCTCTCGGGGTCGTATTCGCAGTAGATTTCCTCTATCTCGCCCGTCTCGTTCTTTTTGCAACCGGTACACATTACTATATATGCGTTCTTGAGTCGCACCTCCTTACCCGGAGTCATACGGAAGAACTTCTTGGGAGCCTCCTCCATAAAGTCCTCGCGCTCTATCCACAGTTCGCGGCTAAACTCTATGGTGTGCGAACCATCCTCCGGATGTTCGGGGTTGTTGATGGCTTCCATCTCCTCCACCTTTCCTTCCGGATAGTTGGTGATGATGAGTTTCACCGGATTGATGACGGCAGATATACGAAGAGCACGATCGTTCAAATCCTCGCGAACGGCACTCTCCAACAGTGCAAAGTCGTTCAGTGCATCGTAGGTAGTGTAACCAATCTTGTCGACAAACTTACGAATAGATTCCGGTGAGTAACCGCGACGACGGAAACCGCACAAGGTCGGCATGCGTGGGTCGTCCCAACCGTTCACCAATCCCTCCTTCACCAAAATCAGCAAGTTGCGCTTGCTCATAAGGGTATAGTTCAAGTTCAGTTTGTTGAACTCGCGCTGTTTCGGGCGATGATCCTCCAGGTCCTTACCCTCCTTCAACCAATCCACAAACAAATTGTACAGCGGACGGTGTACCACGAACTCCAGTGTACACAGAGAGTGTGTTACCCCCTCAAAGTAGTCGCTCTCACCATGAGCAAAGTCATACATAGGGTATGCCTTCCACTTATCGCCCGTGCGGTGGTGCTCCTTATTTATAATACGATATATGATAGGGTCGCGGAAGTGCATGTTCGGGTTGGCCATGTCAATCTTGGCACGCAACACCATGCTACCCTCCTCGGCCTCGCCGCTGTTCATCTTCTCGAACAACGCCAAGCTCTCCTCCACCGGACGGTTTCGATAGGGGCTATCCGTACCCGGTTTGGTAGGCGTACCCTTCTGCTCGGCAATCTGTTCCGCCGTCTGCTCGTCTATATACGCCTTACCCTCCTTGATAAGACGCACCGCAAAATCCCACAATTGCTGGAAGTAGTCCGAAGCATAATACTCGTTACCCCACTCAAAACCGAGCCATTTTATATCCTCCTTAATCGCATCGACATACTCCATATCCTCCTTGACAGGGTTGGTATCGTCGAAGCGCAAGTTGCACACACCGCCATATTTCTTGGCGATGCCGAAATCCATGCAGATAGCCTTGGCGTGTCCTATGTGCAAGTAGCCGTTAGGTTCCGGCGGAAAACGTGTTTGAATACGTCCGTCGTTCTTACCGTCTCTCAAGTCCTGTTCCACTATTTCCTCAATGAAATTCAGACCTTTCTCCTTCACCGGATTTTCTGTGTTCTCTACTTCCATATCTTGTTTCTTTTACGTTTGTTATACTCGTCGAATTGTACTATTCGGCGCTTTCCGACTGCAAAGTTACGGATTTTTTTGATAAAAGCACGCTTTTACGCTATTTTTTCAATGCCTCGAGCAGTGTATCTACCGCCTCGTCGGGATTGGCAGCACTATCGAGTATGTTCACGAACTTACTACCGATGATAGCACCCGCCGCATTCTTCTGAGCCGATTCCAGCGTCTGCTTGTTGCTGATACCGAAACCAATCATACGCGGATTGCGCAGGTTCAGTCCGTTCACGTAATTGAAATACTGCTGTTTCTTCTCGTCGAACTCCTTCTGTGCACCCGTCGTGGAAGCCGATGAAACCATATAGATGAATCCATCCGTATTCTCATCGATGAAGTGGATGCGTGCCTCCTCCGTCTCCGGAGTAATCAGCATGATGATGCGGATATCGTACTTATCGGCAATGGGTTTGTACTCCTCCATGTAGTCCTTGAAAGGCAGGTCGGGGATGATGACACCGCTTACACCACACTCCACACAACTTTGGCAGAAAACATCGAAGCCGTACTGCATAATGGGATTCAGATAACCCATCATAATGAGCGGAATGTTTACTTGTTCCTTAATCTCTTTAAGTTGACTGAACAGCAAACGCAACGTCATACCGTTCTTAAGTGCCTTGGTAGCAGCCGCCTGTATGACCGGACCGTCCGCCATAGGGTCGGAGAAGGGGATACCTATCTCAATCATCTGGATGCCCTTGCGTTGCAGTGCCAAAATCACATCGCCCGTACCGTTCAGCGTAGGCGCTCCGGCACAGAAGTAGATGGACAATATCTTTTCTTTGCTCTCTTGGAACAATGCGTTAATCTTATTCATATTTCTTTCTTCTTTTAATAGTCTTATTTTATTTAAGTTGACGGAAACGAGAGATGAACTCCCGCAGTTTCTCTATGTCCTTATGCCCCGGGGCGGTTTCGAAACGAGAGTTTAAGTCTACCCCTCGCCACATGGGATGTCGGAACGCCGCCAAAGCCTCTACGCTCTCCGGCCCTATGCCACCGCTCAAGAGGAAGGGAACGTTTGTGTGGTACTGCTCCAACACGCTCCAATCGAACTGTTCTCCGCTACCCCCGTAGCAGGCACATTTGGTATCGAATACATAGAGACTACAACTGTCGGCATACGCATCGCACGCCTCCAAATCCTTCGCTTCGGCTATCCGGAAAGCCTTGAACAGTTCCACCCCCTGCAAGGCGGGTAGACCGCGTAGCTCCCGACAAAAATCCGGAGTCTCGTTGCCGTGTAACTGTATGGCATTGAATCCTAAAGCACCCACTTGTTCAACAATTTCTTGAACCGATGCATTGACAAACACACCCACACGTCGACACGCCGCGGGTAGATGTTTAGGTACCTCCGTCAAGGCACGAGGCGACTTGCTCCAGCAGATGAACCCCATCAGGTCGATGCCCAGTGCTTCCACCCCGGCGATGTTCTCCGCCTCGCGCATGCCGCACACCTTTACCAACATATCTCGTTTCTCCATATCCTTACGCCGTAACCTCGTCAATAAACGCTTTGAGCGCCGCTCCCGGATTCTCCGTCTTCATGAAGTTCTCGCCAATCAGGAACCCACGGAACCCGGCAGCACGTAGTGTACGAACCGTCTGCGGACTACTGATGCCACTCTCCGATACACGCAACATATCTTGAGGCAAGAGTGCAGCCAGTTGGAACGACGTCTGCACATCGGTGTGGAACGTTCCCAGGTTGCGGTTGTTCACCCCCACCATATCGATGCAGTCGCCCACGTACTCCAGTTCCCGTTCCGCATGCACCTCCAGCAATGTTTCCAATTGCAGCTCGTGTGCTCTGTGTGCCAGCATCTTGCACTCCTCTTTTGTGAGGCAAGCCGCTATAAGCAACACCGCATCGGCCCCCATCTCTTTGGCCTGGAACAGTTGATATTCGTCTATCATAAAGTCCTTGCGCAGGATAGGAGTGGAGCCCACCAACGGACGGACCGTACGCACAAAGTCGCTCGTACCGCCAAAATATATCTCGTCTGTCAGGATAGACAACGCTGCCGCTCCGTTTTGTGCATAACTCGGTGGAATCACCTCCGGACGTCCGGACTCCTTAATCCACCCCTTCGAGGGCGATTTGCGTTTAAACTCCGCAATGATACCGCTTGTCGAAGCTGCCAACGAGCCCCGCATGCTGCGTACCGCCGGTGCATGGTCCATCAACTTCTCCACCGCAGCGTAGAGCGCACGCGGCGACAGCACCCTTTTTTGAGATGCCACCTCTAGGCGCTTATATGCCACAATCTCCTCTAAGATATCTGCCATACCTTATCTTTTATTGTTTTTGTGTGAATTCTATATAGTTCTGCATCACCTTCAGAGCACTACCGCTCTCCAGGGATGTGCGTGCTATCTCCAAGCACTCCGTAATCTCCTTCTTAGGCTCCAGAATGTGGATAGCGAAAGCGGAGTTGGCCAGTACGGCACCCTTTTGTGCCTCCGTAGCCTCGTTCTTGAGCACGTTGATGAGGATCTGTTTTGCCTCCTCCTTGGTCTTACCGCCAAAGAGCTCCTCTTGTGCAAACAAACGGTTGAATCCCAACTCCGACGGAGAGAAGACACGCTCCATCTCCTTGGTCTTCACCTTGAAGTCCGATGTCAGTGATATCTCATCGTATCCGTCTATGCTGTTTACAATTCCGTAGTCTATACCCATCTTCTCGTACACCTGTCCGTACAGACGCATTTGGTTCAGGTTGGCTACACCCAGCAACTGGGCCTGCGGACAACAGGGGTTTACCAATGGGCCTAACAAGTTGAAGCAGGTAGGAATCTGCAACGCTCTGCGGATAGGACCCACGAACTTCATACCGTAAGCAAACAAAGGGGCATGCATGTACACAAAGCCACACGTATCCAGTGTTTGCTTCAGCTGTTCGGATTCGCCGCTAAACTTAGCGCCCAGTTCCTCCAGGACATTGCCCGCACCGCTCACGGAAGTAGCCGCATAGTTGCCATGCTTAGCCACCTTGTAACCGGCACCCGCCACCACGAAACAAGAGGTAGTGGAGATGTTGAATGAGTTTTTGCCGTCGCCACCGGTACCGACAATATCGATTACCTTTTCGCCGCCAAAGTCCACCTTCTTACCGGTCTCCATCAGTCCGTCGCGGAAACCCAATAGTTCGTCCACCTTGATGCCGCGCATCTGTATGGCCATAAGCAGTGCCGCAATCTGTTCGTTGCTGTACGCCTGCTTGGTTATATTAATCATTATCTCCTTGGTCTCCTCGCGAGTCAAATCCTCGTGATTTGTCATCTTGGATAATATTTCCTTCATTTCCA
>CAZUTW010000032.1:0-20744 GCA_964623295.1 uncultured Bacteroidaceae bacterium
ATAGCGCTGTTATTATTATTATTTCAATGTTACAACGGCACGACGGTTGTAGCTGGTCGGAGTCAAAGTATCAACACCACCATTTGAAACAACCTGAATCTTGCTGCTGTCAACACCCATTGCTACCAACTGATCAGCAACTGCCTGAGCACGCTTCTGTGCCAAAGCCTGGTTGTAGTCTGCAGAACCGGTCTTGCTATCAGCGTAACCCTCAACAACAACGTTGCTACCGTTAGCCTTAGCATAGTCAGCCACAGCCTGAACGTTAACCAAATCCTTCTTAGAAGCAATCTTAGAGGAGTTCAAACCGAAGAATACAGATACACCGGTAGAAGCAAGTTCCTTCTTAACAACTTCCTTAGTGTTACCCTTGTTCTTTGACAACAGATCCTTCAGACGAGCGTTCTCAGCCTCAGCGTCAGACAAAGAAGACTGAAGAGCGTCTACGCGAGCCTGGTTCTGAGCCATGATAGCGTCTACGTCCGGAGCCTTAGTCCAACCGGTCTTACCGATGTTGTAAGTAAAGCCAACAGATGCAGTGAACTGCTTGTCATAAGAACCCAAGAACTTGATACCTGCGCCATCCAAGTAACCTACGTGAGCGTGAGGTACATCATCACCGGAACCATCGAAGCAATCCTCAGCAACGGTCATGCTCAAATCCAAGTTCAAGTTCCAACGGCTAGAAAGTCTCCAAGTATTCAAGATACCGAAGCTAGCTGCCATGTAATCCTCGTGAGTAGAGCAGTTGTAATCCAAACCAACACCCATGTAAGGAATGAAGTTCCAAACACGCTTAGCATTGTAACCACAGAAAATATTGCTCAGGTTGAACAATACCTGCTCCTGCAAATCCCAATACTTGTAACGGTTTACCTGACGAGCATCGTACGGAGCCTTACCCCAAGCTGCTGTTACCTTGGTACGGAGTCCGAGACCCGGAGTGAACCACTTACCTACAGCTACATCGAAGCCCATGTCGCGACGAGCCTGAGTGAAAGGACCGTTGTGAGCGTTCTTTACCTCCTGGTTTGAATAGAAGGAACTGAAGTTAAAACCTGCAGATACGAACCAATTAGCCCAGAAGCTATTGGTTACGACTTTGTACTTGTCGGTAGGAACCTCATCTGCGTGAGCGTTCGCTGCACCAAAAAGACCGGCAAAAGCCAGTGCAATCATCAACTTTTTCATTACTAATTTGTTTTTATAGTGCTATTAATTTCAAATATTTGGTGCAAAGATACGTTATTCTATGAATTGCAAGAAAAAAAATGCAGAAAAATTTCACAAATGTACCATTTTTCTGCATTTTTTTGTCTTTTTCTGCAATTAAAGGGACTTTTTTTTACATATACAACTCGAAATAAACAATTTTTACCCGTTTTGTTACTCACTTAAGTATGCGAAGTATCTCATCTGTTTCTAATACAGTGTATACCAACTTCCCTTCGGGCGAGAAATTCGGAGTGCTAAGCGCGAATAAATTTTCCAAAAGTCCGGACATCTCCGTAGCGTTCAACAGCATGCCTCCCACAATAGCTCCGTTCTTGGCGAGAGTTAGTGAAAGGACTTCCTTGTATTTTTCCAATAAATCAACACCGGAATCACGCACATCGTTTACGATGTTGCGCATGAGATGTTCCGCCGGTATATCATCAACACCGGAGGGCAATGCGGATACGGAGTAACTGCCTCCACCCAAATTTGTAATTTCGAAGCCCAACGATTGCAGAATAGGAAGGGTCTCTTCCAATAGAGCTTGGTCGGAAGGGGATATCTCCACAATCTCCGGAAACATAAGTCTTTGTCCATGCCCCTCTCCGGAGGCTATCTGCTGCATGTACTGCTCGTAGAGTACTTTAAGATGTGCTCTGTGTTGGTCGACTATAAGGATGCCTTTCTCCAATGCTGCCACAATAAAACGTCCCTGTAACTGAAAGGGCGTGGAGCAGATGTGCAATGGGGTTCCATCGGTAGTGGATACTGGTGTTATCTCGCCAAAATCCAAGTTCAAAGGATTCATGGCTTGCGATATTTCGCCCGGTACTACTTCCGGCTCAAAGTTGGTATATTCATCGCTCCAATCCGTAGGTGCGTAGACTTCATCGTTCTCCGAGGAGGCAAAAGGGTTATACCCTCCTACCGTGCCGGAAGAGCCATTGCCAGAATTCTTAATTCCTCCATACGATGAACGAGACGGTACCTCACTACTTGCAAAGGGATTGCTGTCGAACGCATTAACGGCCGATGACGAGGACGAAGGTGCCTCTCCACCGGACTGCGGGTTGTAGACCGGGATATCCAACTGTACCTCCGAATCGAAATCGATGGTAGGAACTGCGCTAAACTTACCGAGACACTCTCGAACAGATGCCATAAGTATTTGCCATATAGCCTGCTCGTTTTCGAACTTAATCTCCGTCTTTGTAGGGTGGATATTCACATCTATACTATCCGCATCTACCGTAAGATATATAAAATAAGGTATCTGTTCGCCTACGGGAATCAGTCTGTTGTATGCCTCCATTACCGCTTTGTGGAAATAAGGATGCTTCATGTAACGCCCATTAACAAAGAAGTATTGGTTGGCTCCTTTTTTCTTTGCGGCTTCGGGGCTCCCCACGAATCCATGAATTTCTATCATAGAGGTGTCCACATCTATAGGCAAAAGTTTATCGTTGACCTTTTTCCCGAATATATTCAGGATTCGTTGACGTACACCGGAGGCCGGGAGGTTAAAAAGCTCTCCTCCGTTATTGGTCAGTTTAAAGGCTACGCTAGGATTAACCAAAGCCACTCGCTCAAACTCACTAAGTACATTACTCAGCTCCACTTGATTGGATTTTAGGAAACGCCGGCGTGCGGGAACGTTGAAAAAGAGATTGCGTACACTAAAGTTAGCACCTACGCTACAAGCCACCGGTTCCTGCATTTCCACCTTATCTCCGGATATGCGAACCATAGTACCCACTTCATCGTCGGGACGACGCGTCTTGAGTTCCACTTGAGCTACTGCAGCAATAGATGCCAATGCCTCGCCGCGAAATCCCATCGTGGTGAGAGCATATAAATCGGCGGCATCCTTTATTTTTGAGGTTGCATGACGCTCAAAAGCAAGGCGCGCATCGGTCTCGCTCATACCTTTTCCGTTATCTATTACTTGAATGAGATTCTTACCGGCCTCTTCTAGGTTTACCTCGATTCGGGTAGCGGAGGCATCGATAGAATTCTCCAACAGTTCCTTAATAACGGACGATGGACGTTGCACAACCTCTCCGGCTGCAATCTGATTTGCCACGACATCCGGCAAAAGATGTATAATATCCGACATACCTATTTATATATAATTAGAAGTGTACGCTACCGGTTACTATCCAGTGCCATATAAACAACAACACAGCTATTACAACCAATATAATAGCCACACTTGTCGGTTTCTTTCCGGATTCCTTCCGTCTACGCAAATGTTTTGTTGCTTTTACGTAGGTACCGCGAATATCTTCCGGATTGCACTCTTTAGGAGGAATCATGCCCAATTCTCGTTTGGCACGTTCCTCTATCTCCTTCAACTTTTCCTTACGTTCGTTCACGTAAACGTACTCATGACGAAAAGCACGAGGTTTTCTGGTAGTAAACATTCCCATAATCAGTTCTTCTTTAGAATCTTATCCAATTTCTGTATCGGTGCACCTTTACGTTTCACCACCTTCATCTCCTGATCTTTACCCTTTCCGCGCCATACCAAGATATCTTGCGGTGAAGTAGGACGTATATAGTCGAACCATGCAAAGCCGGGCAAATAATACTTATCTACCGGTATATCGGTAATAGGATACATAACACCTTGTGCAGCCGGCATCCAAAGACTCTTCATCTTTCGGTTCTCCACATACATTTTGAGGAGAGTTGTCTCCGTATAATTGGAGCCGTAGAGCAGACTATCACTGTCGAGCATGTAGTAGATGGCAAGTACATTACCTTCCACTACATTCAAATAAACCTCCCCATCTTTAAAATAAGAGTACATTTCTCTTCCGGACACTTGATTGTAGTGGTGCTTATCCAACTTTTCTATGGACATGGCCTGACGCAACACCTGTATGGAGTCTATCGTAGAGTCGTTCATATAGACACGCATCTCCTCACCCACAATCTGCTGATTTCCGTTCCACACGATAGGGTCCTTATAGAGATAAAGGCATGAGTCTACGGAAGAACCCATCAGGGAGTCGCAAACCATTTGAATATCTACACGATAACTCCGCACCTTTCGGTAGGCATGTGTCTCTCGATACACGGAATCGGTGTTTATATTGAAGGTGAACATTTTGAGCGTATCGGCGTGGATATACATCGTATCCTTCTGCGAGTAGTCCTTCGCTACTGCACTATCGGTAGCAAAGGCATAACCGGTATTCTCTTCGTAGTACACGTAGTTTCCGGTAAGCTGATTTTTATTCGGCTCATCGGTATATATCACGTTATGAAAACCCTCTCCATATCCTTTCTTACTATCGTAATAGACACTATCTCCTATCATCTTCTTTCCATTATTGGTAATAATGGAGCGGTCGTACAAATGAGAGACATCGTTCTGCGTGTCATAGATTCCCGATTCGGAATAGATGTGCGTATCCTGATGGTCGATATTGGATGGTCCCACGATACGTGCCATTTTGGTAAGAGTGTTGTAGTGGAGAGTGTCCGACTTGAGTGTAAACTTCGGATTCACCAAGAGCACATTGTAATTGAAGATGGCCTCACGAGAATCCGTATGATACTCACCCCAATCGGATGTCAACGTATTATCGGCATCTATCAACTTACCTCCTTCAAAGAAATAGCCCAAATTATACAAACGGTCGTAATTCAAACTATCGGTATAAAGAGTGCTTTTGTGATGACGAAGCACCACATTTCTTCGTATCTCTGCCAACTGAGTTGATCCATCGTAGTTAAGATACTCTCCCACCAACGACAAGGTATCTCCCTGCAACATTTTCACATGACCGAAGGCACGAAACGAGTTAGCCTCATCGTAATAGTGTGCACTATCACAATACATGTGTACCCCATCTTGCAAGAAATGCACGTTGCCCGAAAGCACTTGCGCTCCCGGGACACGATTATCCTTATGCAATACATCGGAATGTATCACATATATTTTCTTGCTATCGTTCTTCCTTGATTCCGTCTTTTTGTCGGGAGAAAAGTTTGACGCTACACCCATTAGACAGAAGAACAGTAAGGGTAGTAGTATCTTTCTCATCGAACCCAACCCGGAAATTCAAATTCACAATCCTGCCATCCTTCATTGATGCGAACATAAGTGGCTTTTTGCTTTTCTTGTACCCACTTCTTCAGTTTCTCTTGTGCGCGTTTTTCCGTTACCACATCTTTCAGCGCTTGGAAATCATCGGTCATGGTAGCACGGTGAGCATCAACACGACTCTTAAGTTTCACCAAACAACAAACCTCCTTGCTGTTATTATCTATCATTGTAAAGGCCTTAGAGATTTCACCCACTTCCATAGATCTAACCTGGCGCTGTATCTCGGCAGGAAGCTCCTTATACTCAAATTTGGATGAATAGGTATTCTTGTTCTGCAACAATCCGTAATTGTTTCGAGTATCCTTATCGTCGGAAATGAACGTAACAGCCTCCTCGAAGGTAAACTTATTATCGCGAATATCGTTCGCAATGGAGTCCAATCTCAAGGTTGTCTCCGTCAAAGCCTCATCGGAAACTTTCGGACGGCGCAAAATATGACGTACTTTCACCTTATCGCCACGCTTATCGATAAACTGTATGATATGGTATCCGTACTCCGTTTCCACGATACGGGATACTTTCTTGGGATCGGTCAAGCTAAATGCTACGTTTGCAAACTCGGGCACCCATCCGGTACGAGACGTGTAATCCAACTCTCCTCCCTTACGGCTACTACCATCCTCGGAGTAGAGAATAGCCAAAGAAGAGAAGGAAGACTGCCCGCTGTTAATACGCTCCGTATAGTCACGAAGTTCATCCTTAACACGGTCTATCTCACTCTGCGGGATGCGTGGATGTATAGCAAGAATCTCCACCTCCACCATCGTAGGAATCATAGGCAGACTATCCTCCGGCATATCCTTAAAGTAGCGACGCACCTCGGCCGGTGTTACTTGTATATCGGAAACCAAGTTACGCTGCAGCGTCTGCACCTTCATCTGCTCCACGAATTGGTCGTGGAACAATTCGCGCAAATCCTTAACGCTACGATTGGAATACTCCTCCAACTTCTCTTTGGAACCATAATTCTGAATCAAGTCGTTGATTCTATCTTCGACCATTTGAAGAACTTGCGATTCCGTCACTTCGATACTATCAAGCGCAGCTTGGTGCAGATAAAGTTTGCGAATAGCTATTTGTTCCGGGATAGAACAATAAGGATTCCCCTCCATTTGTGAACCCTGCATGGATAAGCGCTCCGCTTCTATATCGGAACGCAATATAGGTTCATCACCCACTACCCATACCACTTCGTCTATCACATTATCATTTTGAGCCACTGCAATGCTTGAAACAAGCAAAAGAGCGGCTGCCAACCGGATATATTTCTTTAATTTCATATTTCGATATTTGTTTTCAAAGGCAAAGATACGAAAAAGCTGTCAATATTCAATGCTTGTAAACGGTTTTTATTACATCTTGATATACAACAACCTTATATTGTGCCCGTAGGTCCGCCAACAAACGAGTTTCAAGTGCGGTTTGATAGTCGGATAAGACCTGTCGTTTTGCTTCCTCATAGATGTTGCGTGCCTTCTTTTTCTTCAGTTTCTTGCTCAGCTGATTCATCTTTTTTCGAGCCGACGCATCGGTATCGAGATAGGTTTGGAAAGCATTGTCATCTTGAGGTATTTTTCCCGAGATTTCGGTTCGCACATAGTCGGCCAACAAGAGTTCATCGGCACTCTTCCGCAATTTATATGCATAAGATAGATTATCTTCCATCAATCGTTTTTCTTGTTGCTCCGCAAAAGTTTGTTCACCGGCACTCCGCTCACGTTGGTTCAGAACCAGAGCCAATGCCCGTTTCCGCATGGCTGCCATGAAAGAAACCGATTGAGTCATCTCCTCACGCGCATCCTCATAAGTCATCAAATCTTTCTTTTCCAGCACCTTTACTATATGGTATCCGACAGTAGATAGAAAGGGAGTAGACACCTCCCCCACCGCCAAAGAGAAAGCTTTCTCTTCGAACTCCTCAAAGGTTTCACCTCTCCCAAGCCACGTTTCCGAAGCACCATTTAGGAGCAGAGAATTGCCGCGTATAGCGTAACGCTGCACCAACATTTCGAAAGGAGTTCCTCCCTTAATCGCCTTATAGATAGAATCCACTCTACTCGACGCCGCTTGTTGTTCCGTACTCGTTGCCGTTTGAGACAAGGGTATAAAAATATGAGAAAGACGGATTACTCCATCTTTCCCATACGTTTTAGCCCAATAATTATAATAGTTCCTTAAAGATGTCTCTATAGCAACGGAATCGGCCAATGCATCTGTCAACAACTGTCGACGGACAAAGTTCTGCGTCCGTCTAAAACGAGAGGTCGTATCCATCTTTGCATCACGTGCACCTTGTATCATCAACAAGTTGTTCACGTAATCAGGAACATACGTCCCCACCGTTACCTTATTCGGTGCAATACCGGCTTCTTCCATCGAGTACACGAACTCCGACAGAGCAACGTCTCTTTCTCCTACACGTATGGCTACGGGATCCGCAATGGATTGTCCACGTAATCCCAACACTCCAAGGAGCAGACACAGAGTCCATGCAAGTCGTGTCATCCTATCGATTTAGTTGTTGGGACGGCTATAGTTCGGAGCCTCGCTTGTAATGGAGACATCGTGCGGATGGCTCTCCAATACACCGGCATTTGTGATGCGAACAAACTTAGCCTTATGCAAATCCTGGATGGTTGCAGCGCCGCAATATCCCATACCGGAACGCAAACCACCAATCAACTGGTAGATTACCTCCTGCACGGTACCCTTGTAAGGCACACGTCCTGCGATTCCCTCCGGAACCAGCTTCTTAACATCCTTCACATTACCTTGGAAGTAACGATCCTTGGAACCACACTCCATGGCCTCCAATGAGCCCATACCACGATAAGATTTAAACTTACGTCCGTTGAAGATAATAGTCTCGCCCGGAGACTCCTCCGTACCGGCAACCAAAGAACCGATCATTACACTGTAACCACCGGCAGCCAAAGCCTTCACCACATCACCGGAGTAACGCAAACCACCATCGGCAATCAACGGAACACCCGTGCCCTCAAGAGCACATGCCACATCGTATACAGCCGACAACTGCGGAACACCGACACCGGCAACCACACGGGTCGTACAGATAGAACCCGGACCAATACCCACCTTAACGCCATCGGCACCGGCCTCAACCAAGCACTTGGCAGCCTCGCCTGTTGCAACGTTACCGCAAACGATATCTACATTAGGGAAAGCAGCCTTCGCCTCACGCAGTTTCTCGATAACGAACTTAGAGTGACCATGCGCCGTATCAATAACAATAGCGTCGGCACCGGCCTCAACCAAAGCCTTCATTCGATCAAACGTATCGGCTGTTACACCCACACCGGCAGCTACACGCAAACGCCCCTTTGCATCCTTGCATGCCATAGGATTATCCTTAGCCTTGGTAATGTCCTTATAGGTAATCAATCCTACAAGTTTACCATCGTTATCAACAACCGGCAGTTTCTCTATCTTATTCTCTTGCAGAATCTCTGCGGCAGCTGTCAAATCCACCTGTTGGTGAGTCGTTACCAAATTCTCTTTGGTCATTACCTCATCCACCACACGATCGATATTGTTCTCGAAGCGCAGATCTCGGTTGGTTACAATACCTACAAGTTTCATGTTCTCATCTACCACCGGAATACCACCGATATGATATTCGGCCATAAGTTCTAGAGCCGCCTTTACCGTAGAACCGCGCTGAATTGTGATAGGATCGTAAATCATACCGTTCTCAGCTCTCTTAACGGCAGCAACCTGACGAGCCTGCTCGGCTATTGACATATTCTTATGGATAACACCGATACCACCCTGACGAGCTACGGCGATAGCCATATTTGCCTCGGTTACGGTATCCATAGCAGCCGTTACAAAAGGAATATTCAGTTGAATATTGCGTGAAAACTTAGTGGTTAGCTCCACGGTTCGTGGCAACACATCGGAATAAGCGGGGACCAACAATACATCGTCGTAGGTCAAACCCTCCATGACTACTTTATCTGCAATAAATGATGACATAACTAAAATATTTTTTTATTGCGTGCAAATATACGACTTTTATCGCACACTTTCGCAATTTTATAGAATTTTAATGTGTGTATGACTAATTTCCCAACTCAGAAAGGAAGTTCAGACGAACCAAACGAATCTCTTCCTCTGTGCAATAGTGTCCCAACTCATCGAGCGCATCGTCCAAATCATCGGTATCACTCTCCATGAAGTAGTCGCGGATATCTTCTATTTTATCCTCGTCTATTACCTCATTTATATAATAATCCAGATTTATTTTGGTACCTGAATACACAAAGGCCTCCAACTCATCGAGCAGTTCATCGAACTCCATACCCTTAGAGGATGCTATATCGTCCAGCGGGATACGCTTGTCTATATTCTGAATAATGCTCAGTTTCTTCTGCTGAGACTTATTCGCCTTGGTACGTATACGCAACTCCTCGGTACGTTCAATCTCGTTCTCTTCGCAATACTTCTTTATCAAGCTACAGAAGGCGGAACCAAACTTAGCCGCTTTACCGGCTCCCACACCTGGGATATTTTGGAGCTCTTCCGTTGTAATAGGATACACTGTTGCCATAGCCTCCAAAGAAGCATCTTGGAAGATAACATAAGGAGGAATCTCCTTCTTATTGGCCACATCACGACGTAACCCTTTCAACATAGTGAGCAACGTATTGTCCAACACATCGGTTCCTCCGGTAGGAGCCGCATGGTAGGAAGAATCATCGAAGTTGCGATCCATTAGAACCACAAACGAGGTAGGATTCTTCAAGAACTCTCTTCCCTTGGGAGTAAGCTTCAATAGTCCGTAATTCTCAACATCCTTCTTCAGATACCCGTTCAAAAGACTCTGACGCAACACGGAATGCAAGAAGATAAGTTCCGTTTCGCGCTCGGCACCAAATGTTTCCAAAGAACCATGCTTGTGAGCAATAACCTCCTCTGTCTCGATACCGCGCAAGATATCCAGGATATACTCCATCTTGAAATTCTCTTTTACGGCAGACACCGTTTCCAATATCTCGGTCAAGAGTTCTCCGCCCTCACGTTCTACCGCCGGGTGCAAGCAGTTGTCGCAGTTTCCGCAATTGTCTTTTGTATACTCCTCGCCGAAATAGTGCAACAACAATCGTCTACGACACACGGAACTCTCCGCATACGCAGCCGTCTCCTGCAAGAGTTGCTTACCGATATCCTGTTCCGACACCGGTTTTCCCTCCATAAATTTCTCCAATCGAGAGAGGTCTTTCTTTGCGTAGAAAGTAATACACTGTCCCTCGCCACCATCGCGGCCGGCACGCCCCGTCTCTTGATAGTACCCCTCAAGACTCTTGGGGATATCGTAATGAATAACGAAACGCACATCCGGTTTGTCTATACCCATACCGAATGCTATGGTTGCCACAATCACCTCGATGCGCTCCATAATAAAATCGTCCTGTGTTTGGGAACGAGTTACGGAATCCATGCCCGCATGATAAGCACGTGCCTCTATATCATTGGCACGAAGAATCTCGGCCAACTCCTCTACCTTCTTGCGGCTCAAGCAATATATAATACCGCTCTTACCCTTATTCTGTTTCAGGAAACGCACAATATCCTTATCCACCTCATCCGTCTTGGGACGTATCTCGTAATAGAGGTTCGGTCGATTAAAGGAACTCTTAAACTCATTGGCATCGGGCATGCCCAAATTCTTCTTTATATCCGTACGCACCTTATCGGTAGCCGTAGCTGTAAGAGCGATGATAGGAGCCTTACCTATCTCGTTCACGATAGGGCGAATACGACGATATTCCGGTCGGAAATCGTGTCCCCATTCCGAGATACAATGAGCCTCATCCACCGCGTAGAACGAAATCTTCACGGTCTTAAGAAAAGCCACATTCTCCTCCTTGGTCAACGACTCCGGAGCCACATACAAAAGCTTTGTCTTCCCGCTCAAGATATCCTCTTTCACACGGTCCACCGCAGCTTTCGTCAAGGACGAGTTGATAAAGTGTGCAACTCCCTCCTCCTCACTAAACTGTCTTATCGCATCCACCTGATTTTTCATCAGGGCAATCAAAGGAGATATAACGATAGCCGTCCCCTCCATCAAGAGAGAAGGCAACTGATAGCAGAGAGACTTTCCGCCTCCGGTTGGCATCAATACGAACGTATCTTTTCCAGCCAACAGATTCCGAATGATCGCTTCTTGTTCTCCCTTAAACGTACTGAAACCGAAGTACTCTTTCAGTTTCTCCGTTAAATTCAAATTATCCATCATTTGTGACCTCATTACCTAATATTCGAAGAATAAACACAAAGATATAAATAAGATTGCGAAAGAGCAAAAAAAAACGGCAAAAAAAACGTAACGAGTACGATTTTTTTGCCGATATGGAGTTTTTGTCTATTTGTACTAGCCCATTTGCTGCTTGTTCAACTGCTTTTCCGCATACTCTTTGGTAATATCAAAAGTATCAATCTTTGCAGCGGGAGCCTCGAACATGGCATCCATCACGATGGCTTCCACAATGGAACGAAGTCCACGTGCTCCAAGGTTATACTCCAGTGCTTTGTCTACAATAAAGTCGAGTGCATCCTCCCGGAAGGTCAGTTTTATACCATCCATCTCAAAGAGCTTGGTATACTGACGTACCAACGAGTTCTTTGGCTCCACCAAGATAGAACGCAACGCGTCTCTATCCAACGGATTCAGATATGTGAGCACCGGCAAACGGCCGATAATCTCGGGAATCAAGCCAAAGGACTTCAAGTCCTGCGGCAGGATATACTTCATGAGATTCGTCTTGTCTATCTTCTGCACATTCTGCACGGAATTGTAACCCACCACATGCGTATTCAAACGCTGAGCGATTTTACGTTCTATACCGTCAAAAGCACCTCCACAGATAAACAAGATATTACGTGTATCCACATGAATATAATCCTGATCCGGATGTTTACGTCCGCCTTTTGGCGGCACGTTTACCATGGAACCCTCCAACAATTTCAACAAACCCTGCTGCACACCCTCGCCACTTACATCGCGGGTAATAGACGGGTTATCACTCTTACGAGCAATCTTATCTATCTCATCGATAAAGACAATACCGCGCTCCGTCTTTTCCAAGTCACAATCGGCAGCCTGATAAAGACGTGAAAGAATACTCTCCACATCCTCACCCACATAACCGGCCTCGGTAAACACGGTAGCATCGACAATGGTGAAAGGAACGTCCAACTGTTTGGCAATGGTACGAGCCAGCAACGTCTTACCGGTTCCTGTACTACCTACCATTATTATATTAGACTTCTCTATCTCCACCCCATCTTCGGCCTTATCCTGCTGTGCCAAGCGCTTGTAATGGTTGTACACAGAGACAGCCAAATGACGTTTTGCATCGTCCTGACCTATCACATACTGATCCAGATATGCTTTGATATCCGTGGGCTTTGGCAATTTTTTCAAGTCGATGGTCTCCTTGCGTCCCTCTTTGCGCACAGCCTTTCCCTTAGGCATCATGTTTTCATCCACGAAATCGTGGATAAGAACGGCACACTTATCGCACAAGCAACCTGCACCAACCTCACACACATATCTGTCGGTTGTTTTACCACAGAACAAACAAACCTTCTTCGTCATTCCTATTTACGTATTAATACTTCGTCAATCATACCATACTCCTTTGCTTCGGGAGCAGTCATCCAGTAGTCGCGGTCGGAGTCGGCCCACACCTTGTCAAAGTCGGTCTCGGAGTGGTTTGCGATAATCGTGTACAACTCCTTCTTCAACTTTTGAATCTCACGTGCGGTAATCTCGATATCCGATGCCTGTCCCTGCGCACCACCCATCGGCTGATGAATCATGACACGACTATGGGGCAGCGCGGCACGCTTACCCTTGGCACCTGCCACCAACAAGACGGCAGCCATAGAAGCAGCCATACCGGTGCAAATAGTAGCTACATCGCTGGATATGAATTGCATCGTATCGTAAATACCCAATCCGGCATAAACAGAACCGCCGGGAGAATTTATATAGATAGAGATATCCTTACCGGAGTCTACGGAATCGAGATACAACAACTGCGCCTGCAGCGTGTTGGCTGTATAGTCGTCCACTTGTGTTCCAAGAAAAATAATGCGGTCCATCATCAAACGAGAGAACACGTCCATCTGGGTCACATTCAGCTGTCTTTCCTCCAAGATATAAGGATTCAAATACTGGTTTTGTGCCTTTATAACATCGTCCAGCACCATACTGTTGATGCCCATATGCCCGGTGGCAAATTTTCTAAAGTCATCTTTCATATCTTTCCAATATTAAATATGAGTAAAAAAAGGAAACTTCTGAGCACAGTTCTTGTAAAACAAGCCACATGCCCAAAAGTTTCCCCTATCTGTGTATTGACGGTTATCTACCTTTTACGACTTACGCCATCATCTTGTTGAAGTCGTCCATAGAAACGCTCTTACTTTCGAGAGTAACAGTGTTCTTCAATACGTCGGTCAACTTCTGGTCTATGCAACGCTCTACCAGGCTGTTCACCTGATCCTGCTTCTTAACCATCTCCTCGGCATACTTGTCGAGAATCTCCTCGGGAACGTTTGCCATACCATACTGAGCGAACTGGAGTGCAGTTACCTGCTTAGCCATATCCTTCACATCATCGTTGTTAACCTTCACCTCGAACTTCTCGCACAACTGCTCACGGATCAAGTGCCATACCAATGCATCGATGCTGTTCTTATAGTACTCATCGGTCAACTCCTCTTCCTTAACATTCTTAGTCTCAATCATGAAACGCTTAAGCAATGCATCCGGGAACTCGAGGTTACCAATCTTCTCGGTGATGTACTTCTTGAAATCCAACAAGAACTTATAATCGCTGTTCTTAGAAAGAACCTCGGTCATCTGCTCCTTAATCTTACCGCGGAACTCCTCCTCGGAAGATACGGCACCCTCACCCAAGATAGAATCGAACAACTTCTGGTCCAACTCAGCAGGAGTGAAACGAGATACCTCTGTTACCTGGAAGCTGAAGTTACCGGTGTACTTAGCACCCTCTTCCTTCTCCACCTTCAGCAAGAAAGAAACCTCTGCAGGATTGTTCTTATAAGCTACGCTCGGATTGAAAACCAAAACATCGTTGTTCTTACAACCGTTGAAGATAGCCTTCTGCTCATCATCGTGGAAGTACTGTGGCAGCAAAGAAGCACCTTCTACCTGCAAACCACCCTCCTTAACGCTACCGTTCTCGTCCAACTCAGCCAAAACGCCAACCAAACGATCACCGTCAGCATACTCCTCTACAGCCTGGAAAGAACCGGTAGAACGAGCATAAGAATCCACCTGCTGCTGAATCATCTCGTCGCTTACCTCGATGTTGTAGTACTCAACCTTATCGTCAGCTGAAACAGTTGCATCAAACTCGGGAGCCAAAGCGATATCGAATACGAACTCAAAAGAATCAGCGTTGAAATCCAACACCTGCTGCTTCTCCTTGTTCGGCATGGGCTCGCCCAGCATATTTACTTTATTGTCACGGATGTAAGTATACAACTTCTCACCCATCAACTTATTAATTTCCTCTGCTTTCACCTCATTACCGAAACGCTTCTGCAACAAGCTCATGGGCACACATCCCTTACGGAAACCCGGAATAGAAGCATTCTTACGGTAGTTCTTCAACGACTTGGCTACACTCTCTTCATAGTCAGCCTTCTCAACATTGACAGTGATTATCGCACTAACCTTGTCAACATTCTCTAATGAAATATTCATCTTGAATTTCTATTTTTGTTATTATTATTATCGTCTAATTTCTATTCTCAAACCGACACCTCGGCATTTGAAGTTGCAAATTTAGCGTTTTTTCCCGAGAAAATCAAGTTTTATCGGTCAAAATGCTTATTTTTATATCTTTTACACATTCAAGAATGCCTTCTCTTCACCAATCTTCTCAAAATCCTTTTTCTTTAACTCGAAACTATTGGTCAGATAACGGTCGCGCACCACCTGGTTGTTTGCCAATTCATCGGGGGTTCCATGGAAAAGAATTTTACCCTCGAACAGCAAGTATGCACGATTCGTAATACAAAGCGTCTCCTCCACATTGTGGTCGGTTATCAAGATACCTATATTGCGGTCTTTCAATCGCCAAACGATGTATTGAATATCCTCCACCGCCACGGGGTCCACACCGGCAAAAGGTTCGTCGAGCATAATAAACTTAGGGTCTATCGCCAAGCAACGAGCTATCTCCGTTCGGCGTCTTTCACCTCCCGAAAGACGATCGCCCAAGTTCTTACGCACTTTTTGCAAACGGAACTCGGAAATCAAAGATTCCAACTTCTCTCGCTGGTACTCTTTCGGTTTTCCCGTCATCTCCAGAACCGAAGCGATATTATCCTCTACCGACATCTTTCGAAATACAGAGGCCTCCTGCGCCAAATAACCGATACCCTTACGAGCTCGTTTGTACACCGGCAGCTTTGTCAATTCCGTATCGTCCAAGAAGATGCGCCCCTCGTTGGGAATCACCAAACCGGTTGTCATATAGAAAGACGTAGTCTTACCGGCACCGTTCGGTCCCAGCAAACCAACGATTTCTCCCTGTTTTACCTCGAAGGAAACACCGTTCACCACCGTTCTTTTTCCGTATTTTTTAACCAGTCCCTCCGCTCTCAGGACCATTTGAGTTGACTTTTCCTCTTCCATTGATTCATTATTTGTCGCAAAAGTACAAAAAATAGTGCATACAAATAGCATTTACAATAATAAAAGCTGTAACTTTGCAGCAAAAATAAGAAATCAACATGGTAAACCCCGTACAAATGCTCCATTCTTTTGGAGAATACCTCATTCTTATGGGACGCACTTTTTCGCGTCCGGAACGCATGAGAATGTTTTTCAAGCAATACATCAAGGAGATGTCCCAGTTGGGAGTCGACTCCATTGGAATCGTGCTCCTCATATCGTTCTTCATCGGTGCGGTTATCTGCATCCAGATTAAGTTGAACATTCAGGCTCCGTGGATGCCTCGTTTCACCACCGGCTATACCACGCGTGAGATTCTGTTGCTGGAGTTCTCCTCCTCCATCATGTGTCTTATTCTGTCCGGTAAGGTGGGTTCCAACATCGCCTCGGAGATAGGAACCATGCGTGTAACACAGCAAATCGACGCATTGGAGATAATGGGTGTCAACCCGGCCAGTTTTCTTATTCTGCCCAAGATTACGGGATTGGTTACCATGATGCCTTTCTTGTGTGCGTTCAGCATTATTGCCGGAATCGGGGGTGCTTATGCTACGGCTTTTATCGGCCACATTATCACAGCAGACGACTTGACCTACGGACTCCAGCACGCGTTCAACGAATGGTATGTTTGGATGACCATCATCAAATCGCTCTTCTTTGCCTTCATCATCGCCAGTGTCTCTTCCTACTACGGATACACGGTAGAGGGCGGTTCCTTCGATGTAGGCAAGGCCAGTACCAATGCGGTGGTTACCGGCAGTATCCTTATTTTGTTTTCCGATATGTTTCTCACCAAACTGCTTTCGTAAATGATTGAACTCAAGCAACTATATAAGTCCTTCGAGGACAAAGAGGTACTCAAAGGTATCTCCACGGTATTTCAAGATGGAAAGACCAACTTGATTATCGGTCAGAGTGGTTCCGGAAAGACCGTACTCATGAAGTGTATCGTGGGACTCTTCGAACCTACTTCCGGTCAGGTTTTGTACGACGGTCGCGACTTCTGCGCCATGAACAAGCGAGAGAAGACACTGCTCCGGCGAGAGATGGGCATGATCTTCCAGAGCGCAGCCCTCTTCGATTCCATGTCCGTACTAGACAATGTGATGTTTCCGTTGGATATGTTCTCCAACGATAGTTATAAAGAACGCGTTCGTCGAGCACATTTCTGTTTGGAACGCGTCAATCTCTTCGATGCCGACAACAAGTTCCCGGGCGAGATAAGCGGTGGTATGCAGAAGCGTGTTGCCATAGCTCGTGCCATAGCACTAAACCCCAAATACTTGTTTTGCGACGAACCCAACTCCGGTTTGGACCCCAAAACATCCATTGTCATCGATGAGTTGATACACGACATCACACAAGAATTCAACATGACCACCATCATCAACACCCACGACATGAACTCCGTGATGGGCATCGGCGAAAACATAGTCTTTATCTACAAGGGAAACAAAGAGTGGCAAGGGCACAAAGACGAAATCATGAACGCCACCAACGAAAGACTCAACAATTTCATCTTTGCTTCCGACCTCTTCAAGAAAGTAAAAGAAGCCGAAGAATCGAAATAACCCGTATATAGCAGAAAAGACTAGCGCAAGCGCCAGTCTTTTCCGTCATATACCATAGGAATCAATATTTCTTCTTTTCCTCCGTCTTTATAATGAATCTCCATAAAGACATCGGCGTAACTGCCATAGATGGTATCGTGCAACACAGAGACGCTTTCCCATCCCCCCTTTGAGTGTTCCTCGCCCACCATGTGCTGTTTGTACAAATCAATCAGCTCACTTCTATACTCGGCAGGATACTGTTTTATATTGAACAATCCGTCCACATATTTATCATACTCCCCACGCAACAGATACTCCGTATACTCCGTAGCAGCCTTGCGCAACACCTCCGACTCACTGGGAGCAGGCTTACACCCCACCCACGAGCAAAGGAGCAGAAAACATGCTATAACCGAAAGGAAAAACCTTTTCATCGTTACTTCTGACGGATATAGATGTTCACCGGTGTACCCGTAAGATCCCAACGCTCACGAATCTTGTTCTCCAAGAATCGGCGATAAGGCTCACGCACATACTGAGGCAAGTTTGCATAGAACACAAACGAAGGTATCTGCGTACCGGGCAACTGCATACAGTATTTAATCTTAATATACTTACCCTTGATTGAAGGGGGTGGATAGGCCTCAATCAGCGGCAGCATCTCCTCGTTCAACTTAGAGGTAGAAATTCTGCGTGTACGATTGTCGTACACCTCCTTAGCCAACTCCAGCACCTTAAATATACGTTGCTTGGTAAGTGCCGAAGCAAACACGATGGGGAAGTCCACAAACGGAGCCATTCTGCTGCGAATAGCCTCCTCGAACGTCTTCATCACCTTGGTATCCTTGTTCTCCACCAAGTCCCACTTGTTTACCACAACCACCATACCCTTATGGTTCTTCTGTATCAACTGGAAGATGTTCATATCCTGAGCCTCGATACCACGTGTAGCATCAATCATCAGCACACACACGTCAGCATTCTCTATGGAACGGATGGAACGCAACACGGAATAATACTCCAAGTCCTCTACCACCTTATTCTTTTTACGAATACCTGCCGTATCCACCAAGTAGAAATCCAATCCGAACTTATTGTATCGCGTATAGATAGAATCGCGCGTAGTGCCCGCTATATCGGTAACGATATTACGCTCCTCACCGATAAACGCATTCACGATGCTCGATTTACCCGCATTCGGACGTCCCACCACAGCGAAACGAGGAATCTCTTCCTCAATCTCCTCCTCCACCTTTTTGGAGAAGCGAGCCACCACCTCGTCGAGCAAATCGCCCGTACCGCTACCCGTCATAGCCGAGATACAGAACGGATCGCCCAAGCCCAATTTATAGAACTCCGAAGCATAATATATCAACTCGTTGCTATCCGCCTTGTTGGTCACCAAGATAACCGGAGTTTTGGTACGACGCAGAATAGAAGCAACCCCCTCATCCAAGTCGGTTACGCCATTCTTCACATCCACCACAAACAGGATAACATCCGCCTCCTCCGTAGCCAGCAACACCTGCTTACGAATCTCCTCCTCAAAGACATCGTCAGAATTCACTACCCATCCGCCGGTATCTACCACGGAAAATTCACTACCACACCATTCGCACTTGCCGTACTGACGGTCACGCGTGGTGCCCGCCTCTTCGCTTACGATGGCATGTCCCGTTTTCGTCAAACGGTTAAAAAGGGTCGACTTACCCACATTGGGGCGCCCTACGATAGCTACCAAATTTCCCATATCCTTTAATCCAAATTGTACCCAAAGTTTTTCAGTTCCTTATCCGAGTTTCTCCAATCCTTATCCACCTTCACGTAAGTTTCCAGGTAGATACTCTTTTGGAAGAAACGCTCCAAAGACTTGCGAGCCTCTGCCGCAACCTTCTTGAGAGCCACCCCGCGATGTCCTATAATAATACCCTTTTGGGATTCTCTCTCCACATAGATGATAGCTCGTATGTGAATCGTCTTAGGCGACTCTTTAAACTCTTCCACCAATACCTCTACCGAATAAGGGATTTCCTTATCGTAGTAGAGCAATATCTTCTCACGTATTATCTCCGTTACAAAGAAACGCGCCGGTTTGTCGGTCCACTGGTCTTTATCAAAGTACGGTGGAGAATCGGGCAACAGTTCCTTAATACGTTTCAGCACAGCCTCTATATTGAAATTGCACTGAGCCGAAATAGGGATTATCTCCGCATTGGGCAACTGTGCATGCCATGCCTCCACACGAGCCCCCAATTCCTCTTGGTTACTCAAATCAATCTTGTTGATAAGCACCAACACCGGAGTCTGCATCTTAGCCACCTTATTCAAGAAATCCGCGTTCTTATCCGGTGTTTCCACCATATCCGTAACGTAGAGTAGCACATCAGCATCCTGCAACGCCTGTTCCGAGAAGTTCAGCATAGACTCCTGCAGTTTGTAATTCGGTTTCAACACACCCGGTGTATCCGAAAAACAGATTTGCATATCCTCCGTATTCAGGATACCCATGATACGGTGTCTTGTTGTTTGCGCCTTGAAGGTTGCAATAGAGATGCGCTCCCCCACCAAGCGATTCATCAACGTAGACTTACCCACATTGGGGTTGCCCACAATATTTACAAATCCCGCTTTATGTGCCATAATTCATTCTATTATATATCGTTCAAAACAAAAAAGAAACGCACCATTTCACTATCCATGATGCGTTTCCTTAGTCTTTATTCCTTAAGACCTCCACACATCTACTGACCTACTTTGTCTCCATCGTAAGCCCACTTCAGGTAGGAAGCACCCCACGAGAAGCCTGCGCCAAATGCAGTAAAGATCAAGTTGTCTCCTTTCTTCAGTTTTGACTCATACTCCCACAAGCAAAGAGGCAGTGTACCACCGCTGGTGTTTGCCATGTGGTCGATATTAATCATCACCTTATCCTCGGTCACGCCGATACGACGAGCCACAGCAGTCTCGATACGAACGTTTGCCTGATGCGGAACAATCCACGTAACATCATCCTTTGTCAGGTTGTTACGAGTAGCGATAGTCTCCACAGCATCGCTCATGTTAGACACAGCGTGCTTAAACACGGTACGTCCCTCCTGGTAAACAAAGTGCATACGCT